>JAJTDZ010000073.1 GCA_021298245.1 Algoriphagus sp.
GGAGGTAATTTTGGAAATCAAGAACAAGCGATGCCCTTGGTATGGCCCTACCACTTTCATGCAGGCAGGATGTATCCTCATCCCATGACCAAAGGAGTGGATCAAATCAGTTTTAGATTTGCAAGCAGCCTAGATACCGTCAAAGCGGATGGTGTGAAAAAAATCCCTCTGCTCTTCTCCTCAGACTACTCTCGACTCCTCTCCTTACCCTATTTGGTGAGCTTGGGCACCGAGCAGCAAGCACCTTTGCCTTCTGATTTTCCTTTGAAAAACTTGCCTTTAGCGTATCTCCTGGAAGGAAAGTTTACTTCTTTATTTAAAAATAGATTTGTACCTGAGGAATTTGCTACTGTTGCATCAAAGTCTGAAGGACAAGGGAAAGTAGTAGTTTTTGGGGATGCTTCGGTATTCCAAAGCCAGCCTAGCTTAGATAATAAGGAATTCCTTCCCTTGGGGGAAGATCCTTTTGGGGTAGATAACTTTGCCAACAAGCAACTTTTGCAAAATCTGGTCCAATACCTCAGTGATCCTGAAGGCATCATTGCAACCCGTACCAAAGTGCTGCAAATCCGGCCTTTGGACAAGGTGAAAGTGGCCGAACAAAAGAATTTCTGGCAACTTATCCACCTTCTCCTCCCTGTAGTGCTGCTTTGCGGCATAGGGGGATTGTGGTATGCAGGGAGAAAGCGTCGCTATGTTAGGAAGTCTTGAGTTCTACACGCGGCGGTTTTCCATAACTTTTTTAATACAAATGCTTGGTATCAACTCCATATTTGTATTTTATTTCTAAATTTACCTTTCTAGAAGTGTACCTATCCCACCCTATATAAGATGAAATTTATTGTTTCTTCCTCTGCCTTGCTCAAGCAGCTTTCTGCCATCAATGGTGTTGTGACCACCAATCCGGTAGTACCTATTTTGGAAAACTTTCTTTTTGAAATCAAAGGAGCTGTCTTAACCATCACTGCTTCGGATTTGCAGACTTCCATGATGACCCAGCTTCAAGTAGAGGCCAAGGAAGACGGCAACATAGCCGTGCCAGCACGCATTTTGATCGAGACCTTAAAAAATCTTCCCGAACAGCCGGTAACATTTAGCATCGATCACGATACCTATGCAGTAGAAATTAGTTCCGATAACGGACGCTACCGACTTGCTGGGGAGAATGCGACAGACTTTCCAAAGATACCTTCGGTAAGCAATGCCACTACGGTGGACATGTCTACCGAGGTGCTTTCTTCTGCTGTTTCTAATACTATTTTCGCTACCTCATCCGATGAACTTCGCCCTGCGATGACTGGGGTGTATATCAACCTCAGCCCTACCAATACCACTTTTGTGGCTACCGATGGACACAGATTGGTTAGGTACCGTAGAGTGGATATTGCTTCTGCCAATGGAGCCAGCTTGATAATTCCTAGAAAGGCCTTGAACCTGTTGAAGTCAACTTTACCGGCTGAAAACGTGCCCGTAGCAGTGGAATTCAACCAATCCAATGCCTATTTTAAGTTCAACAACATCAAGATGATTTGTAGACTGATAGACGAGCGGTTTCCGGATTACGAAAATGTCATCCCAGTAGATAACCCCAATCGTATGACCATCGATAGGTTGGAATTTTTAGGATCTTTGAAGCGAATCGCCATCTATGCCAATAAGACCACGCACCAAGTTCGCTTGAAACTTACAGGAAGTGAATTGCTTATATCTGCAGAAGATTTAGATTTTTCCAACGAAGCCAACGAACGCTTGTCTTGTGACCACGAAGGGGAAGACATAGAAATTGGATTCAACGCCAAGTTTTTGGTAGAAATGCTTTCTAACCTTGGCAGCAAAGAAGTGAGTCTTAAATTTTCGGCACCCAATCGGGCAGGATTGATCTTGCCTGCTACTCAAGATGCCAACGAAGACATCTTGATGCTGGTGATGCCGGTGATGCTCAACAATTACGTTTAATTTATACCACCTACCTTATCTAAGGAGCCCGTCCCGCAGGAATGCGGGGCGGTTTTTTTTTGTTCGCTGCGCTGCTGCTCTCGATTTTTAATCGAGATCCACTATCCAAGAGTTTTTAACCTCGGCTGAATTACCATGAAGAAGGATAGAAAAATTAAAAACTTTTATTTTCAATTTGTTCCATTATTAGTTAACTTTAAACTTTAAGGATAATGGAACGATATAGACAAATCATCTATTTCAAAAACTACTTTTTTGACTTCTTCGAGCAGCAGACCGAAAAAGTAAAAGAGAAAATTGATTATGTGTTATTTGTTGTTACGGTTGCAAATAGAATTCCCCAGAAATTTTTCCAGCATTTAGAAGGAACGAATGGGCTCTATGAAATTAGGGTAGAATTTCAAGGAAATATTTACCGTATTTTCTGTTGTTTTGATGAGGGTCAAGTTGTGATTTTGTTTAATGGCTTTCAGAAAAAAACCCAAAAGACACCTTCTGGAGAACTTGAAAAGGCGGTGAAAATTATGAATGAATATTTTGATGAGAAATTAAAGCATAAGCAAAATGAAAGTAAAAGATCAAAAAAGTAAAGCTATAACTACTTTTGACGAACATCTCGACAATCGTTATGGGAAAATTGGGACTTCTAAGCGGACTGAATTTGAAATAAAAGCAAAAGCATTTGCTATTGGCGAAGTAATCAAAGAAGAAAGACGACTTGCATCCATGACCCAAGAGCAGTTGGCCGCAAAGACAGGGACTAAAAAAAGTTTTATTTCAAGAATTGAAAATGGGCATAGCGATATCCAACTTTCAACACTGTATAAGTTGCTGGAGTACGGTCTTGGTCGCAAAATCACCCTGACCATAGAATAGGATTGGTAAGGAAACCAATCGGGAAAAACCTTTGCGCTCTTCCTTTGAGGTCTATCAGACCTCGAAGGTTTTTAGTTGAATTCTAAAAATCCTCAATTCCCCAAGAGTCCACCCTCTTTTTTGGCATCCCGAAGCATTTTCAGGTAGAGCCCTTCTACCCGTTCCCTAGCCCAGGGAGTTTTGCGGAGAAACTTCAGGCTGGAGGCAATGCTGGGGTCGTGTGTGAAGCAGCGAATGGTGATGCGCTCACCCAGTTCTTCCCAGCCGTAGAAGGAGACGAGTTGGGCGACCATGTCGGCCAGGGTGACGCCGTGAAGGGGATTGTTTGCTTGTGAATCCATGGGGTAGTTTAGGAGGTCTTGGGCTGAATCAAATCCCAGAGATTTCCATAGAGGTCCGAAAATACGGAAACAATCCCATAGGATTCTTCTGCCGGTTCCCGAATAAATACGACCCCTTTGGATCGGTAGAGCTCGTAATCTCTCCAAAAGTCGTCGGTGTACAGAAACAAGAAGACGCGTCCTCCCGCTTGGCAACCCACCTGACTGCGTTGGGCTTCGTTGGCAGCCTTGGCCAAGAGCAACTGGCAACTGGAGCCTTTGGGAGCCACGCGCACCCAGCGTTTGGTGTCCGACATCGGAGTATCTTCCAATAAGTCGAAGCCCAGGGTCTGCGTGTAGTACTGAATGGCCTCATCGTAGTCCTTTACCAAGAGGGAAATCTGACCCAGTTGTTGGTTCATGTAAAAATCGGCTAGCTTAATAAGGAGTAAAAAAAGTACTCATTGAAGGGTTTCCAGGATTTTTCGAATGTCTACAATACTCTCCCATTCCCTGTCTTTATCCCCATGTTCTATCCCCACATGGCCATGATATCCGTGAGAAAGGACAATTTTCATCATGCGATTGTAATCCAAATCCGACTCATTTCCCGCATCATCCCAGACCCTAGGCTTGAGGCTCACCCCTGAAGCTAAGGGCATCAGTTCATCTACACCTCGATAGGAGTCATAAGAAACGGGCTTTCCATCTAAGGTGCTAATGCGGAAGTTTCCAAAATCCGGCAAGGTTCCTGCCAGTCGGTGATTGGCCTTTCGAATGGTATCTGCAAGCCATTTTCCATTAGAAGAATATCCTCCGTGATTTTCAATGACTACATGAATGTCCATGGCTTCGGCAAATGTAGCCAGCTTGTGAATGCTATCGCTGACGAGCTTGGAAACTTCCTCGGCATCTTCGGGGCGAGTGGACCAAGAGATGTCTGAATATCCATTGACACGCACAGTATGGCAACCTAAAAATTTCGCTGCTTCTATCCATTTCTTATGATTTTCTACGGCCTTGGATCTGTCTGCCTCTGAGCGAGCACCCAGCATGCCTTCCCGATCCACCATGATCAAGACCTGAGTGATGCCCTCGTTTTGGCATCGGGTATTCATTTCTGTAAGGTAGGCAACATCCTGCGCCTTATCCATAAAAAATTGATTGACGTATTCTACGGCATAAATCCCATGTTTTTTGGCTTCAAGCGCAAAGTCTAGGTGGTCCAGTTTTTTGGAAAATAAGAGTCTATTGACAGACCACTCTGCCAAGGAAATTTTGAAGGCCTGATCTGCTTTGCTTTGAGCAAAGTTGAGCTGGGGTAGCCCCAGTCCAAGGGCTGCAGTGGCTAGTCCGGTAGTTTTTAGAAAATCTCTTCGAGTGTTCATGTGTAGGTCTACTTAAGGTGGGTTTATTGCGTAAGGGTAAATAGGGGAAAATCGATTAAATCTCCCAACCCTTTCTATAATTTCTTGTCAAAAGCTGATTTGCTTCAGGTAAGTTGGTGATCTCTACTTTAGTGGGATCAAAATCTATTTTTTTACCTGTTCTCAGCGCAATGGCTCCCAAGTTGATGGTATCGGTAATGCATTGGGCGCGGGTAAAACTTCCAGGGGTCTGCACTTTGTTGAGCATGGCATCCACCCACATATCGGTTTTCCGATCAACCTCACGAGAATTGATGCGCTCTGCATCGCGCCCTTGCATGGCTGTTCCTTCGGGGAGCAGCACGGGATTTTCCCCTCGAAAGCCTCCCAAGATCTTTCCCTTGCTGCCGACTAGCAGCAGTCCTTCTTCCGGAGTGTCTTTACCTTCGGACTCGAGTTCTTCGCAGGCAAAGGGCTTCATGCCTCCATCGTACCAGAAGAGGTCAAAGGCGGGGAGAGCCGATTGCTGAGGAAATTTCCATTTGATCATGCAACTGGCAGGAAAGGCCACCTCATTTTTTACCCATTGGTAGACCTGATTGACTTCTTCCCGTGTGGTCGTACCATAGGCTCGGACGGAAATGGGGCTGCGGTCAATGCCCAAGGTTTCAAATAGGGGGAAAAGGCTGTAATGCCCCATATCTGCTACCGAACCTCCTCCGAATTCATACCATCCTCGAAATACGTTGTGCGTGTACTGCTTGTGGTAGGGCATGTCCGGAACGGGCCCAAGCCACAAATCCCAATTGAATCCCTGCGGTACGGCTTGGGCTTCGCTAGGAAGCTTGGTCCATTGCTGCCACACCGGGCGGTAGGACCAGTTGTGGATTTCTTGCAGGTCCCCGATCAAGCCTGCATCCATCCAGGCTTTGATTTGACGAAACTCAGGTCGATCAGACCAAGCCAATAGGTGGCTAATTACCTCCGAATCACCTGCCTTTTGAATCACTTTTCGTCCTTCAAGGAGTCGATTGGCAATAGGCTTGTGGGTGACTACATGTATTTTTTTACCCATGGCAGCCAAGGCGATGGGTGCATGGGTATGGTCTGGGGTCATGATTTTTACTGCGTCGATGCCTTTTTCTTGATCGAAAAATTCCCGGTAATCCTCGTAACTCGCACATCCCTTGTATCGCCCAGAGGGCTTGTTTTTGGCATAGTATTTTTCCACATATTCCTGACCTATGTCTCTCCCTCCAGGGATGCCCGGCTTTCCTTCCCACCAGGACTCGTCACCTAGGGTTTGTCGGATGTCGTTTCGGATTCCGTAAGGGGACCAATCGATGTAGTCGGTGGAGAATTTATTAGTTCCGCGGCCACGATCGCGGCCACCATCTCCATAGTCCCCTCTTCCGTCATTGCAGGTACGGGACACGTACCTCCTTCCGACCAACTAACTGTTGCCAACATCGGGTGCGGTAC
>JAJTDZ010000074.1 GCA_021298245.1 Algoriphagus sp.
ATTCCCTTTGCTGGTACCTTTGCCAATTTTGCTACAGGTCGTGTGTACGACCAAATTCGTCAATCGGTAGCCTATTCGGACAAGAACGTGAAAATCTGTGCTTCACACGCCGGATTGACCCTTGGAGAAGATGGGGCTACCCACCAGATCCTGGAAGATTTGGGCATGATGAAAATGCTTCCACACATGACGGTAATCAACCCCTGCGACTACAACCAAACCAAAGCCGCTACGATCGCCATCGCAGAATACGAAGGACCCGTTTACCTCCGATTTGGACGCCCAAGTTGGCCGATTTTCACTCCTGCCAACCAGAAGTTTGAAATCGGAAAGGCTTGGAAGATGATCGAGGGAAAAGACGTATCCATCTTCGCTACGGGACACCTGGTATGGGAAGCCGTAGTCGCCGAAGCCATGCTTCGCGTAGAAGGAATCCATGTCGAGGTGATCAACATCCACACGATCAAGCCATTGGATACCGAAGCAATCTTGGAATCAGTAAAGAAAACCGGTTGTGCCGTATCCGCCGAAGAGCACCAACTTAATGGAGGTCTCGGTGACAGCATTGCGCAAACCTTGATTCGTCACCACCCAGCTCCCTTGGAATATGTGGGTGTCAACGATAGTTTTGGTGAGTCAGGAACCCCAACTCAACTACTAGGAAAATACGGCCTCAATGCCGAAAACATTGTCAAAGCCGCCAAAAGAGCTCTTGCACGCAAGTAACCTTTGAGGTTATTGTATCCTTTGAGGTTTTTTAAACCTCGAAGGATTTTGTGTTCTTTGAGGTTTTTGTATCCTTTGAGGTTTTTTAAACCTCGAAGGATTTTGAAATATTCGAGATTTAAAACCTTCGAGGTTTTGAATAAAAACTCAAAGGTTTACCCCATGCCCAAACGACCTACCCTACTCCTCTGTCTACTTCTCGCTTTTGGCTTTTCTGCCAAAGCACAGACTCCTTCTTTCTGGCTCACCGATCCCAAGTCGGGCATCCTTTTTCAAAAGCAGTCGGAAACAAATTTTGCTACTGACTTGCCCGAGACTACCATCCAGTTGTATTCGGATTCCTTGTACCAATCCATGGATGGTTTTGGATTTACGCTTACCCAGGGTTCTGCCCAGCACCTCCTTGGCATGAGTGAGCAGGCTAGAAAAAATCTCCTCCAGGAACTCTTTGGAAATGGGGAAAAAGACATCCGAATCTCCTATTTACGACTGCCTGTCGCTGCTTCGGATCTGAACGAATTCCCTTTTTCTTACAACGACCTCAAAGACCCTCGAGCAACAGATCCATCCCTCAGCCAATTTAGCCTGAGCTACGATACCCTGGATGTGCTTCCTATCCTTAAGCAAATTTTACAAGTCAATCCGAGCATCAAACTCATGGCATCTCCCTGGTCTCCACCCTCCTGGATGAAAGACAATCGGGATACCCGAGGAGGTTCACTACTCCCAGAATTTGAAGAAACGTACGCTAGGTACTTGGTGAAATATATCCAAGAGATGCAGCAAGAGGGCTTTACCATCGATGCGCTCACCATCCAAAACGAACCCCTTCATCCCGGCAACAATCCTTCTTTACTTATGCTTCCCGAGCAGCAGGCCCGATTTATCGGGAGGTATTTGGGTCCAGCGTTTCAAAAGGCAGGAATACGGACCAAAATCGTTATTTACGATCACAATGCTGACCGCCCTGACTACCCCATCGCCGTGCTCAGTGATCCAATTGCCAATCCCTTTGTAGATGGCTCCGCCTTTCACCTCTACGGAGGGCAAATCGAAGCCCTTTCCGAGGTGCATCGCGCCTTTCCTGACAAGCACCTCTATTTTACCGAGCAGTGGGTGGGATCACCTGGCAACCTAGAGGGAGACATTGCCTGGCATGTCAAGAACCTGCTGATAGGTGCACCGAGAAACTGGGCGAAAACGGTCTTGGAATGGAACCTGAGTTCCAACCCAGAACTGACTCCTCACACCGACCGAGGGGGTTGTAGCCGTTGTCTAGGCGCCGTGACCATCTCGGGAGACGATATCCTTCGTAATCCTGCCTACTACATCATTGCTCATGGCAGTAAATTGGTAGATCCAGGCTCTATCCGTATGGGGTCTTCTACCCAAGAAGGGCTGCCCCAGGTAGCATTTATCCGACCCGATGGCAAAAAAGTACTGATTGTGCACAACGACACCCCAAAGGAGGTACGCTTTGCTGTGAAAGAAAAAAACACCTCTTTTCCAGCCTCCCTCCCTGCAGGAGCCACAGGGACTTGGCTTTGGTAAATCAAACTGCTATGCATAAAAAAAGTCCCGAATTCTCGGGACTTTTTGTCTCAAGTGACTTACACTTTCGGAACTACCCAGCCGTTGTGGTAGTTGGCCTTGATCAATTGATTGGCCTCGGTGTCGGTAAACAAGTTTTTGCTTGCGTCCCAGTACACCTTCTTTCCTGTCTTGTAAGCGATATTCCCCATTTGCGCATTGATTGCAGCCACAGAACCCGTCTGAATTCCACACTTCAAAAGTTTGGGATCGTTGGCCGTCATGGCTTCCACAAAATTGACCGCATGGAGTTCCAAGGCACTAGGACCAGAGGGCTTGGTCAGAGGAATTTCCTCCACTTTGGGCTTTCGCTGCCCATCCACCGTTTCAGTTTCCGGAATCACCTTCCAGCCTCCACGGTTCACTACCAGCGTAGCATTGTTGCCGATAAAGGCAATTCCTTCCGTAGTGCCGTAATTTCCTCCATCGATCCCTGTGGCATGTTCCCAGAGCATGTTGAATCCCTCATACTCATACACCGTCTGTAGCGTATCGGGAGTTTCGGAGGCATCATCTGGATAGGCAAATTTACCACCAGATGCCATCACGGATTTGGGAGCACTTACACCCATGGCATAGAGTGCAATGTCAATCTCATGCACGCCCCAGTCGGTCATCAAGCCTCCCGCATAATCCCAGAACCAGCGGAAGTTGAAGTGAAAGCGGTTGGCATTGAAGTCCCGCTTGGGAGCAGGACCTAGCCACATGGTATAATCTACTCCGGCAGGTGCTGCACTATTGGCCACCACGGGAACGGGCTTCATCCAACCCTGGTAGGCCCAGCACTTCACCAAACGGATTTGGCCCAGCTTACCGGATTTGACGTAGGCTATGGCTTGATCGTACTGCGAATCCGAGCGTTGCCATTGGCCTACCTGTACGATCTTGCCGTAGCGCTCCTGGGCTTTCACCATGAGCTGACACTCTTCGATGGTATTGGCAATGGGCTTTTCTACATACACGTGCTTGCCCGCAGCTACCGCATCCACCATGTTGAGGCAATGCCAGTGGTCTGGGGTACCAATGATGACCACATCGATATCCTTATTTTCAAGCATCTTGCGGTAGTCCTTGTATTGGGTAGGACGCGTACCACGAAGTTTGAATACGTCTTCGGTACGCTGATCTAGTACAGCTTGGTCTACGTCGCAGAGTGCTACACAGTTGACCTGAGGGATTTTGAGATGGGCATTCATGTTGGACCATCCCATCCCCTTACAGCCGATGACGCCGTAGTTGATTTGGTCATTGGGTCCAATGCTGCGGGTAAATTTGCCGAAGTCGGCCGCAGTCAATAGGGAGGGCATGCTCAAGCCTGCGCCAAGCAGCATGGTGTTTTGTATAAATCGTCTTCTTGAAGTCATTTGTTTAGCAAGGTAATTGGTGGATAAAATGAAAGATTAAATACCTGCCTGTGGCAGGCAGGTATTTCGCCTGCCTGCCGCAGGCAGGTATTTCGTAAATCACAAAGGCCTAACCCAGATGTTTCTGAATCGAACAGGATTGCCGTGATCCTGAAGTTTGATGGGCAAGGCATCCGCATGCGCTTTGTAATTCGGAATTCCTATGTACTCGGTAGGACCTTTGAGGATCACATTGTTTTGCACCAAAACCCCATTAATCAATACCGTTACAGTGGCTGGAGAGGTAAGCATTCCATTTTTATCAAAACGAGGCGCCTTGAAAATGATATCGTAGTAATTCCAATCACCAGGACCTCTCAAAGGATTGACCAAAGGTGGATATTGCTTGTAAATACTCCCTGCTTGACCATTGGTGTAGGTTTTACTCTCATAGCTGTCCAGGATTTGTACCTCATACAATCCCATCAAAAAGAATCCTGAGTTGCCTCTCCCCTGTCCTTCTCCTACGATTTCTGTGGGCGCTGACCATTCGATATGGTATTGGGCATCCCCAAAGGAAAGTTTGGATTGAATATCTCCTGTTCCCTTCTGTACGACCAGCTCTCCATTTTCAATTTTCCATGGGGCTGGACTAGATCCATCCTTGGCAGATACAAAGCTGGAAAGGCTACTCCCATCAAACAGGACAATCGCATCGGAAGGTGCCTGATGATTCATCGCTCCTGGGGTCACCTTAGGCGGTACGGGAGTATAAAACTCCGTCGCCTGTGGAGGCATGGGGGGAGGAGTAGGATTTTGCTGCGCAAAAGCAAGGGAAGCTGTTCCCAGGCAAGTTACAAGCACAGCAAGAGGTAAAAATTTCTGTTTCATGGAATAAATTGGGTTTGAATTGCAACTGAACTTTAAAATACAGCAAAAATTTGGGGATTTCGAAAACCGCTGATGGATTTTTAATGGAAATGCCCCAAGCCTTTCTTATTTTTCTTGAAATATTAGAACATCATGAAAAAATCAGTTGTCGGCGTCATTTTAGGGATCCTTTTGAGCATTCCTGTCTTTGGGCAAGAAGACTACTTCTTTCCAGGAGAAAAATTCAATCCCAACATCCCCTCGCCTTCCCAGTTCTTAGGCTATCCCATTGGGGATTGGCATACCCGCTACGATTTAATCATCAAGTACTTTGAAAAATTAGATGCGGTCAGTGATCTGGCCCAATTGCAAACCATAGGCTACACCCATGAGCATAGACCCAAGGTGATCTTGACCATCGCTTCTGCCGCAAATATGTCCAATTTGGAACAAATACGTCAAAAGCAAGTGCAGCTTGCCGACCCGAGCCAGCCCCTGCCCGATATCAAAAACATGCCTTCCATTATCCACCAAGGCTATGGCGTGCATGGCAACGAACCCTCTTCTGCGGAAGCAGCCATGCTGACCGCCTACTGGTTGCTGGCCTCCGAGTCCAATCTGGCTACTCAGCTTCGCGCCAATGCAGTCGTTCACATCGACCCTACGCTCAATCCAGATGGAAGAGATCGTCACAGTCTTTGGGCCAACTCCAACAAGGGATTTCCAGCGGTAGCAGATCCTTTGGATCGAGAGCACAACGAGGCCTGGCCAGGAGGCCGCACCAACCATTACTGGTTTGACCTCAACCGCGATTGGTTGCCATTAGCACACCCTGAATCCAAAGTGAAGGTAGCTTGGTACCACCAGTGGTACCCCAACGTAACCACCGATTTCCACGAAATGGGCGTCAACAGCACCTATTTCTTTGAGCCAACCAAGCCCTATGGCTCAGAAAACCCCGTAGTGCCTCGTAAAAATTACGATGACATTAACCCCAAATTCGCCAAATACTTTGCCAAATACATGGACCAAATTGGTAGCCTGTACTGGAGCAAAGAAGTGTTTGACAACAGTTACCCAGGTTATGGCTCCTCCTACCCTGACATGCATGGGGGATTGGGTTTGGTATTTGAAACCGCCAGTTCCCGAGGACACGTCCAAAACAGCCAGCGTGGCGACATTACCTTCGCCTTTACCATCCGCAACCATGTGGTCAATTCCCTAGCCACCATGGAGGCAGCCTTGGACAACCGAGAGTATATGCACGCATACCTTCGGGAGTTTTTTGAAGGCGCCGTGGCTGAAGGAAGCAAGGATCTGGCAAAAAATTACGTGTTTGGAGATGAAACCGATCCCAGCAGAAACCGAC
>JAJTDZ010000032.1 GCA_021298245.1 Algoriphagus sp.
AAGCCCTGCAGCGCCGATGGTACTGGGGTTACACCCGGGAGAGTAGGTCGCCGCCACATTATTTAAAGCCCTTCGATGACTCGAAGGGCTTTTTTTGTACCAGGTAACTGGTACAGATTTTTAGGCTCTTTCCTTTAATTAAAGTTTAGTATAGCGCACGTAGGCAATCCAGTTTCCATCGGGAGACCAACTGTGCACATTGATGGTGCCCTGGCCTCCATAAAACACCTTGGTAAGGTCCCTGATTTGCCTAGTGGCTACATCCATCATTCTCAATTTTACATCCTTTCCAAAAGGATGTGCTCCTTTTTGATCTTCTAAGTAGGAAATGTACACCAGAGATTGATTGTCTGGGGAGGGATGAGGAAACCAGTTGTCTAAAGTATCGAATGTGAGTTGTTCTTGATCGCTACCGTCTGGTCTCATTCGATAGACCTGCATTCTATTGGTTCTATGAGAGTTAAAATAGATCCACTTCCCATCGTAAGAATACTCTGGCCCATCGTCTAGCCCTTCGGCGTCTGTCAGCCTTTTTTCTACTCCACCTTCCGTAGAAATCAGGTAGATATCCCATTTTTCTTCTCGCATCGCACAATAGGCTAAATTTTTCCCATCAGGACTTATTCCATGCCAGTAGCTGGGAAAATTTGGGGTAATAAGTTGAGCTTCTCCACCTTCACTGGCGATGGTGTAGATTCTAGAACCTAAGCCTTTATCATTGTTGCTGTAAACAAGTGTTTTTCCATCAAAACTATATCCATGATCGTTGTTTGCTGCTTTAATTGATTCTGGATATACTTTGCCCAATGGATTTCCCTGCAAATCAATTTTTTCGAGGAGGCCACCTGAGTTGATTAGTAAAAATTGACCATCTCTTGACCAGTTGGGTGCTTCAAAATGTCGAGATTCCTTCAAGATGGTTTTTTCCTCCCCCGTATGTACCTGGAGAAGTACCAATTCACTAATCAGGTTCGTGGGCCTTTGTGCTTGAACCGTAGTACTTAAGGCAAGGAAAATGGAGGAGAAAAGGAGTAAGGGTTTTAGGGTCATCTGGGGTGAGGGACGGTTTACCCCAAGTTACCATGAATTTTCGCTAATCTTTGACCACTTGAACTCGAAATTCTCCTTTCGGTATAAATTTTCCAACCTTCCAAGCGCTTTGATGGTGTAAGGCCATAGTCGTTTCAAACCAGTCTAAATTTTCCTCTGCTACCGAAATAAGCAGTCCTCCGCTCGTTTGTGGGTCACAAAGCACTACCAAGTCCATTCCCTGTACTCCACTTACCTTGCCTTGAAACGCATTCCAATTTCTGTAGGTATTGTCTGGAAAAACGAATCCGTGGATATACTCCCTCACGCCTTCAAGGAGGGGTAGGTGTTGAAAATAAAGTTGAATGGATAGGTCTGCTCCCTCTGCCATCTCCAGGGCATGACCCAAAAGGCCAAAGCCGGTCACATCGGTGATGGCATGTACTTCCTCGTGGTTACCCAAAATTTCCCCAATACGATTGAGCTGGCAGGCCACTTCTAGAAATTTGTGGTATTCTTTTGGGGTAATTTTTTTCCTTTTAATAGCAGTCGCCATAACTCCTAATCCCAAGGGCTTGGTCAAAAATAGAAGGTCACCCTCTTTACTTCCCTCATTTTTTTTGATTTTTCTGGGATGTACCATTCCTGTGACCGAAAGACCGAAAACAGGATCTTTCCCAGCAATAGAGTGCCCTCCTGCTAGCTCAATGCCAGCTTCTTTACAAATTTGTTTGGCGCCTGCTATTGCTTTTGCCGCTAATTCCGGAGACAGTTTTTCTACTGGCCAGCATAAAATAGCATTGGCAAATAAGGGTTTACCGCCCATGGCGTACACGTCAGAAATGGCATTGGTAGCAGATATTCTCCCAAAATCAAAGGCATCATCTACGATGGGTGTAAAAAAATCTACCGTGTTGATTACTGCAATTTCCTCAGATACTTGGTATACTGCAGCATCGTCTTTGCTGGAGTTCCCCACCAGCAGCTGGGAATCTATTGAAGCAAAGCCTCCACTGGCATGCAAAATTTGTTCTAGCACTGCAGGTGCAATTTTACACCCACAGCCTGAGCCTTCACTCCATTCAGTCAGCAATACCGTAGAATTTTCCATAAAAATTATTTTTTACCTGTAACAAGAGGTTGACTTGTTGAGACAGTGATTTTTTGTGAAGGTCCAAGACGATGGTTTTGTCAGGATCATGCCTCTGTAAGTCAAATTCATAAGCTTTATCGTAGTAAATCAACATATTGGCTATCCAAGATGCATGATTTTTATTTCTGATATCCTCTATGGCCTGCTGGGTTCGTAGACCTCCTAATCGTTTTTGAATTCGCTTTACAGCATCCATCAGTTCTATTGCATCCAATTGAGCATATTCCTGAGAAATGTGTGCGATCCGCTCCTCAGTAGTTTTTTGAATTTCTATTCTAGGACTTTGGGTCATCTGATCATACATGGATTCGGGTAGAAGTATATTGCCAATTCTTTGGCTTTCATTTTCTATCCAAATCGGATTTTTTGAATCAATCAGCCGAAGTTGTTCAGCAAGCAAATTTTCAAAATGTTCTACAGAGGGCTGGGGTTTTTGACCTATGGCTCCAAAAGAAGATCCTTTGTGATGGGCCAGTGCCTCTAGATCAATAACCTGCTCTCCTTCCTCTCTCAATTTTTGAAGAAGCACGGTTTTTCCCGTGCCTGTTTTGCCTCCCAAAACGAGATAAGGATAGGAAAGTCTCACCTGATCGAAGGTAAATTTTCTATAGGATTTGTATCCTCCTTCCAACCGGAACACCTGAAATCCAACTTGTGAAAGAAGCCAGGATAGGATCTGGCTTCTCATGCCACCCCTCCAGCAATAGAGAATCACTTTTCTATCAGGGAATTGAGTCAGAGCTGATTTTTGAATTTCATGAAATCGTGGCCCTACCAATTCAAATCCTTTTAATGTGGCAGGTAAGGCACCAGAGTTTTTGTACAAGGTTCCCACGTGTACCCGTTCTTCATCGTTTAAGATCGGTAGATTGATGGCCTTAGGTATATGGCTATGGCCAAATTCTCCCGGACTCCTTGCATCAACCAAGGGAATCTCCTGCCTCAATTGCCAGAATTTTTCTAAGGAAAGGGAAACTTCGACCATGTGAAAATGAGGATAAAAAAAGCCGCAAAGAGTTCTTTACGGCTTTGTACTATGCAAAATACTTGGCTTAAAGCTGAGCATCTAATTTTTGAGCCAATACTGCCTTTGGTACAGCACCAACTTGCTTGTCTACGATTTCTCCGCCTTTGAAGAAAAGCAAGGTAGGGATAGATCGTATGCCAAAAGCTTGGGCCACTGAGGGATTAGAATCTACGTCCACCTTCCCAATGACTGCTTTTCCCTCGTATTCTGATGCAAGTTGCTCCACTACGGGCCCTATCATTTTGCAGGGACCACACCATTCTGCCCAAAAATCAACTAAAACTGGCTGAGTTCCGGAGATGATTTCTTCAAAATTTGCATCTGTAATTTCAATTGCTTTTCCCATGGTAATCTTGAATTTGTAAAGTTCTTTTTTCAAATATATGTCCAAAAGGCGATTGAATCCGAATAAGTTCCCTTCAACTTTAAATTATTCTTATTTAATGCCTTTTATTTCTCCATAATCTTATAGCTTAACTCTGGGAGTAAGCCTAATTCTTTGATCAAAGCTGCGCTAGGATCCACGGTGATTTTTTTAGAAAATAGTTCTAGACTGATGTTTTCCTTTTGATCTACTACTTCAAAGTAAAGTTTTGCATCTCCTTTGTAAGTGGAAGTAATCTTCTCTAGCTTTTCCATGAGCTCAAGGCTAAGGTCTTCCAATCGTACGTTTACTTTTAATCCTTTGACCAACTTGCCCCGAAGTTCACTTAAAAGGGAAAGCTGATTGATTTTAAATTCAAGTTCATTTTCATTGCCCCATTTTTTTGGGATCACCGATCCAGAGAGGTATAAAAACCACCCAGACATGAAGTAGTGTTTGAATTTGACATAATCTTCTCCAAAAAGGAAAAAGGTGTTGGAGCCCTGATAATCTTCTAAGGTGAGGGTACCAAAGGGTTTTCCATTCTTAGTTGTTCGGTGGGCAAAACTTGATACAGATCCTGCCATTCTTAGCTCTGGTTTTCCTCTCAGGGACACCAAGTCTGCCAAAGCGGCGAGGGAGGTATTGGTAAAGGAATCGATTTCTAGTTTGTATTGATCAAGGGGATGCCCAGAAATAAATAGGCCTACCACTTCTTTTTCTATACTTAGTTGCTGCAAAGGAGAAAAGGGTTCTAGAGGAGCTACACTGGGGAGTGGTATTTCTACTGCTCCTGAGCTGCCTCCAAAAAGACTCACTTGAGCACTTTCTTCCTCTTGCTGCACTTTTTGAGCGTACCTAATCGCTTTTTCAATCAAGGTAACATCCCCTTCGGCAGCATCCAAATACTGTCTTCTATGGTGCTCTTTAAAGCAATCAAAGCTTCCAGCCATGGCCAAGGCTTCCATGGTTTTCTTATTTAAGGCTCTAGAATTTACTCGTTTGGCAAAATCAAAGATGCTGGCATAGGGCCCTCGGCTGTTTCTTTCTTTAATGATTTCTTCCACCGCTCCAGCTCCAGCTCCTTTTATGGCTGCCATGCCAAATCGAATTTCTCCAGCTGAATTTACGGCAAATCCACTATTGGATTCGTTGACATCAGGTCCGAGCACTGGGATTCCCATTCGCCTACATTCTTCCATAAAAAAGGTCACCTGGGTAATATCGTTCATGTTGTTGCTCAACACAGACGCCATGTATTCTGCAGGATAATGGGCCTTGAGGTAAGCGGTTTGGTAGGCTATCCAGGCATAACAGGTGGAATGAGACTTGTTGAAGGCATAGGAGGCAAAGGCTTCCCAGTCCGTCCATATTTTTTCTAATTTTTCGGGATCATGGCCTTTGGCGGCTGCTTGGCCCACAAACTTAGGTTTCATTTTATCCAAGACTTCCTTTTGCTTTTTACCCATCGCTTTACGAAGTACATCTGCCTCTCCCTTGGTAAAATCAGCTAATTTTTGGGATAAAAGCATGACTTGCTCTTGGTACACCGTGATCCCATAGGTCTCTTCCAGGTAATCTTTCATGTCCTCTAGGTCATAGCTTATGGGTTCTAATCCATGTTTCCTTTTGATGAAGGAAGGAATATAAGCTAAGGGACCTGGTCTATAGAGGGCATTCATGGCAATCAGATCTGCAAACACGGTAGGCTTGAGTTCTCGCATGTATTTTTGCATGCCAGGACTTTCGTACTGGAATATGCCTACCGTTTCCCCGCGTTGAAACAACTCGTAGGTCTTCAGATCATCGATGGGAAAGGAATCTGCATCTAGGAGAATCCCATGCCTTTCTTTGATGATTTTGATAGTATCTTTGATTAAGGTGAGGGTTTTTAGACCCAAAAAATCCATTTTTAATAAGCCAGCGGATTCTACTACGGCATTGTCAAATTGGGTGCACACCATTTCCGAATCTTTGGCCAATGCCACGGGTACAAAATCGGTAATGTCGGATGGGGTTATGATTACTCCGCAAGCGTGAATGCCCGTGTTGCGGACCGATCCTTCCAATACTGCAGCCTGGTGTATGGTTTTTGAAGATTCGTCTCCAACTTGAGCGATACGAAGGAGTTCTTCTGCCTTCTGTAAAAGTTCACCTTGACCTTTAAGTTTATCCAATAGGGCTGGCCTATTTTTAGCAAGTTCAAACAAGGTTTTAAGTTTGATATCCGGCACCAAATTAGCTAATCTTCCTGCCTCTGAAAGGGGTAAATTGAGCACCCTGGCCGTATCTCTGATGGCGGATTTTGCTGCCATGGTACCATAGGTGATGATCTGGGCGACTTGGCTAGACCCGTATTTATTGATCACATAATCAATGACTGCCTGTCGTCCTTCGTCGTCAAAATCAATATCAATATCTGGCAAAGAGACTCGGTCAGGATTAAGAAATCGTTCGAATAGGAGGTTATATGCTATGGGATCTACATTGGTTATACCCACACAATAAGCCACGGCTGAGCCAGCAGCTGAACCCCTGCCGGGTCCTACGGCAACCCCCATTTCTCTAGCAGCTCGAGTAAAATCCTGTACAATCAAGAAATATCCTGGGTATCCTGTTTTTTCTATGGTACTCAGCTCAAAATCCAGTCTTTCTTGTAGCTCCAAGCTAATTTCTGGATACCTTTTCTTTGCTCCTTCGTAAGCAAGATGACGTAGGTAGGCATTTTCTCCTCGTTTTCCTCCATCCAATTCGTCTTCAGGATGCTTAAATTCTTCGGGAATAGCAAATTTTGGTAAGAGTACCTCTCGGGTAAGCGCATAGGGCTCGCATTTTTCTACGATTTCTTGCGTACAAGAAATAGCCTGGGGAAGATCTGAAAATAGGGATTTCATTTCCTCCTGGCTTTTCAAATAAAATTCATCGTTGGGGAAGCCAAATCGAAATTCCCTACCTCGCTTTCCCATGTATTTTTTTGGTCTCTCCTGCAACTCTCCGTCTTTGACGCAGAGTAAGATGTCGTGCGCATTCGCATCGGCTTTTTGATTGTAATAGGTGGAGTTGGCTGCGAAATATTTTACCCCATACTTTTGCGCAAAACTCAGCAATACTTCGTTGACCTTGTCCTCTTCAGGGATGCCGTGTCGGTTAAGTTCAACATAAAAATCCTCCCCAAACTGTTCTTTCCACCAAACAAAGGCTTCTTCGGCTTGCGTTTCGCCTACGTTGAGAATGAGGTAGGGGATTTCTCCCCAAAGCCCACCTGTAGTAGCGATCAAATTTGCTTTGTATTGAACTAAAAGTTCCTTGTCTATTCTTGGTACGTAATAAAAACCCTCCATATTGGCATAGGAGGCAAGCTTTGCCAGATGGTGGTATCCAGATTTATTTTTTGCCAAAAGGACCGTTTGGTAGCCATCTTCTTTGATGGATTTATTTTTTCTGTCCCTGCATAGGTAAAATTCAGCACCCACAATGGGCTTGATTTCTTTTCGAATTGCTTCTTGCACAAAATGAAAAGCCCCCATCATATTGCCATGATCGGTAATGGCCAGGGCCTTCATGCCAAAGGCTTTGGCTTGGGCGAGTAAGGAAGGAATTTCAGAAGTGGCTTGTAGAACTGAAAACTGAGTATGTACGTGCAAATGGGTGAAAGAAACGTCTTCTAGGGATTGCAGTCCCTGAACAGGGGTATTTTTTTGATGCGCTGGATCTTGTTGTGCCGAAGATTTTTGCTTGGCTTGAGCAAAATTGGCCTCTGCCAACTGGGGTGCTTGGTAGCGAATTTCTTCTAGGGAAATTCCCGGTTCAGGACTGTGTATTTGCTGAGCAATCAATTCAAAAAAGCAGCGTGCGGTAGCATCTACATCGTAGGCTGCGTCATGGGCATCGTCAAAGCCGATTCCAAACAATTTTTGATGGAGCTCGGTCAATGTTGGCCATTTATACTTTCCTCCCCTTTGGTGTCTAGTTCAATTTTTTCATCAAAAGGCATCTGTAAGGATGCTCGCAAAAATTCAGCCCCTACCACATGTACGTCAAAACCTATGTTGTGACCCACTACGTATCGTGACTGTACTAGATCTGCCTGAAAAATATCTAGGATTTCTCTTAAGTCGTGACCTTCCTCCAATGCCCTTTGCGTAGAAATCCCATGGACTTTTTCAGCATTGTAGGGGATAGTAAAACCCTCTGGACGAATGATGTAATTTTTTTGAGATAGTAAAGAACCCTTTCCGTCATGCAGTTGCCAAGCCACCTGCACTACCCGAGGCCAGTTGTCTACATCAGACATGGGGGCATGGTAGGTTCTGGGTAAGCCAGTAGTCTCGGTATCAAATATGAGGTACATAGGTAAGGGTGGTATGAAGGCTCAAATTAAGGTTTAATATGGGAAGCAAAAAATGAATAGACAGAAATTGTCGGGAAGATTTTTCTAGATCGTTTTTTTTAAAAATAAAAATATAAATAATTGAAAATCAATATTTTATAATTTTTTATCGACTAAAATATCGAAAGAAAAAAAGAACCAAAGGGTAAAAAACGGAAAATGAAGAGGAATTGATTTGGAAGGGAACTTTAGACCTGAAAGAAGGCAATTTCAGCGCTTCTCGGTCCAGGGCATGTAAATCACTTTTTTAGTTTCAAAAAATTCTTCCTCGAAAAAGGAAGGCAGGGGATACGTACGGTAGGGCTTACCTGTTTCCTGCATTTCTTCATCTATCTCCCCGCCTTTCAAATAGAGTATTCCATTTTGAAGGGAATTGAAATCCTTTTTTTTGATTTTTCCTTTGATCCACGGGTAAAATTGAATCATGCGTGTCACAGCCCTACTAACGACAAAATCATAGGTCCTATCCAGGCTTTCTGCCCTTGCCTGCTGTGCTTGCACGTTGGAAAGTTGCAGCGCCTTGGCTACTTCGGCAACTACCGTAATTTTTTTTCCAATGGAGTCTACCAAATGAAATTGGGCCGCTGGAAAAAGTATGGCAAGAGGTATCCCAGGGAAGCCTCCGCCAGTTCCCACATCTAAGATTTCAGATTTTGGCTCGAAGGAAATCACCTTGGCTATACCTAGAGAATGTAAGACGTGGTGCAGGTAGAATTGGCCCATGTCTTTTCTGCTGATGACGTTGATCTTGGAATTCCAATCCTCGTAGAGCGCCTGGAGTTGGTCGAATTGCTGTATTTGTTTTGGACTAAGCTCGGGAAAATACTTTACTATAAGGTTAGAGGAAGTAGGCATTACAGTTGATTTTCTTTTCCTGAGGCAATTTCATAAAGGAGTTCTCTAGATCGGTGAAGCTGTGCCTTTACCGTACCTAAGGGTTTATCCAGTTCTTGAGCGATTTCCTCGTAAGAAAGCTCGTCAAAATACCTCAATTGGACCAACCGTCTATATTTTGCGGGAAGCTTATCCACAAACATGCGTACCATTTCCATACGCTGAGACTTGATAAATTCATCTTGAGGATTGTCCTCCCTGTCTTCAACATCTATGCTGACCGGATTGCCACTATCATCGGATAGAGAGGTATTCAGACTTAGGGTTCGCAACTTTTTCTTGCGAATAAAATCTATGGTATTGTTGGTGGCTATGCGAAAAAGCCAAGTAGAAAAGGTGTAGTCTTTTTTAAACCGCTCGAGATTACGGAAAGCTTTTGCAAATGCCTCCATGGTCAAATCTTCGGCATCGTCAGCATCACGAATCATTTTGAGCACCATGAAATAGACCGCTTTCTTGTAGCGCTTCATCAACAAGGCATAGGCGTGTTGATCTTTTTCAAGCACAGCCTTATCTATCAGATCGAAATCTTCAAGGGCTTTGGTAGAAAATCCGCGCTCGGGTAGACTCATTTCATGTTTTTTGCTTGGTAGGAAATAGATCCTAGAACCCAAAAGTAGGCGATATAAATAAGATCAAATAGTAAGATATTATATTTAAATCGAGTCCCTTCTAGTTTGGAAGTAGCGGACCGTATCACCCAAGATAGCAACAACGTCCGTGCCAACATGCAAGACAAAACGAAGGAAAATTGAATCCAATCGAATCCAATTCCAAAATACAGCAAAAGACCACTACCCCCTATCCAATACAGGGCCTGGGAAATGGCGTAGACCCCGATTTTTCTCTTGTCTTCTACTTTTAGGTTTCTCTCTGCTTGAAAGACTTGTTTTTCCTGAGCCATGTATTCCTTCCAATTCTCAGTGCATTCAGAAACGGTAATGGCTTGAGGGTCTATCACTACTTGGGTGTTTTTACCCGTGGCGTAGGCATTTACAAAAAGAGTGTCTTCGCCGCCTTGTACGTCCCAAAATCCTTTAAAAGCTTTCACTTCCATGAAAAAGCTTTTTCTGTAACATAGGTTTCTGCCTACCCCCATAAATGGAGCTTTCCATAAGGAAAAAGAAAGGAAAAATAGTGCCTTCAATAAAGATTCGAATTTTACCCAACGGCCTAACATGGTGGAGGGTTGGGTATACCCAGCGTAGCCTAGGGCGAAAGTTTTACCTTGTTCCCTCACGGGAGCTGTCATTTTCCTAATCCATTGGTTAGAACTGGGTAGGGCATCAGCTTCGGTGAGAAGGATAACGTCATTTTTTGCTACTTTGATTCCTAAGGTAAGAGCAAATTTTTTGGCAGTCAGATGTTTTGGAGTGTATTTGATGGTGACAGACCTCAACTTAGGGTACTGAATGAGCAAGTCTTCCAAAAGGCGCTTGGTTCGATCTGTACTTTGATCGTTGACGATTAGGACATCAAATTTGGGGTAATCTTGTTCGAAAAGCTTGGGGATCAAAACCTTGAGGTAAGGGTACTTGTTTCGTGCTGTCACCAATACGGTTACACCTTCTTCAGGATAGCTGACGGGGGCTTTTTTGGAGGTGGATGAATACCAGGCTGTTCGACCAAAAACAACCAAAAGAAAAACGCCCTGTATGAGTAGTCCGAATACGAAGAAAGATCCTAATAAAAATAGGCCCATAGGTCAATTATGCTGGACAAATATAAATCCAAATTCAGCAAGTCATTTAAGAATAAGTGGATATTTTTGCAGTAGGACTAGGGAATCTAAAGACGCAGGTGTTGGACCCTACAAGTACCCCGCATGAAATTTGATTTAGAAAAAAAAGATACAGCAACTCGGGCTCGTGCCGGCACAGTTTCTACGGCACACGGGGATATTCAAACCCCCATTTTTATGCCCGTGGGGACAGCCGCTACCGTCAAGGCGGTTCATCAGAGAGAATTGCGTCAAGATATTGGCGCACAAATCATTTTGGGCAATACCTACCATTTGTATTTACGGCCAGGCTTAGATACCCTTGAAAAAGCGGGAGGCCTCCACCGTTTTATGGGTTGGGATGGTCCAATCTTAACTGATTCGGGAGGCTATCAGGTTTTTTCACTTTCTGGTAACCGAAAAATTCAAGAAGAGGGTGTCACCTTTAAATCTCATATCGACGGATCCAAACATGAATTTTCACCCGAAGGAGTCATGGATATACAGAGAAAGATAGGAGCAGATATCATCATGGCTTTTGATGAGTGCACTCCCTATCCTTGTGAGTATTCCTATGCCAAAAAATCCATGGAAATGACCCACCGGTGGTTGTCTAGGTGTATTCATAGATTTGATTCCACCCAGGGGCAGTACGGGTATGAGCAAAGCCTTTTCCCAATTGTGCAGGGCTCAGTCTATAAAGATTTGCGAATACAAAGTGCTGAATTTGTGGCTAGTCAACAAAGGCAAGGAAATGCCATAGGGGGATTGTCGGTTGGAGAGCCGGCAGAACTTATGTATGAAATGGCAGAAGCAGTCACGGAAATTTTACCATCCGATGCTCCCAGGTATTTGATGGGCGTGGGTACCCCAGCAAATATTTTAGAATGCATTGCTTTGGGAGTGGATATGTTTGACTGCGTCATGCCCACAAGAAACGCTAGAAATGGCATGTTGTTTACCTCTGAGGGAATCCTTAATATTCGAAATGAAAAGTGGAAGGATGACTTTAGCGCAATAGATCCTGGAATTGGCAATGAAATTAGTGCTACGTATTCCAAAGCATACCTACGGCATCTGACCATTTCCAAAGAAATTTTGGCTTCTCAGATTGCAAGCATTCACAATTTAGCCTTCTACCTTTGGTTGGTCGGAGAGGCTAGGACACATATCCTGGCTGGGGATTTTGGTACATGGAAAAATGCTATGGTGAAAAAGGTCAGCATAAGACTGTAAGATGAAGATCCTAGATAAACTTATTATTAAAGAGTTTTTGAAGACCTATTTTTTTGTGGTGGTCTTACTCATTCTTGTGGTTTTGGTGCTGGATTTTACCGAAAAAAACGATACCTACATTAGAAATCAGGTGCCGGCAAAAGATATTCTCAAGTACATGGGAAACTATGGGCTGTACCTCAACAACTTGTTGACACCCATCACGGTATTTATTGCTGTAATCTTCATTACCTCCAAGATGGCAGGACGTACCGAAATAGTTGCTATGCTGAGTTCGGGCATAAGTTTTATCCGCCTTCTAAGACCTTTTCTATTGGCAGCTACCTTGATCGGAGGGGTTAGTTTTTTTCTCAATGGATGGGTATTACCGGGCGCTACTGGAAGCGTTTCTCAATTTCGGATACGCTATTTAGAAAAAGGGGAGGCATCTACCGACCCCAATATTCATATTAAGGTTGGACCCACTGGCTATGCCTACCTAAGTAGATTTTACAAAACGAGCTATACGGGATATAATTTTACCTTAGAAGAGATCAAGGAAGGAAGGCTTCTCTCCAAGCTTTCCTCGGATGTCATTCAATGGGATACCACCAAAAACGTGTGGAGGCTAGAAAATTGGAGGCTTAGGGTGCTTCAGGAGCGTGGAGAAGAATATACTACTGGAGCTTCCTTGGATACCTTGCTTTCCATTACTCCAGTAGATTTTGACTTGCCAGAAAACCATCATGAAACCCTAAAACTTCCAGAATTAAGCAGGCAAATTCGCCTCCTTGAGGAGCGTGGTGCCGATAACGTAAGTTACTACCGCATCGAGCGCATAGTGCGGTTTATGTCTCCTTTTGCTTCAGTGATTCTCACCTTTATTGGAGTGATCATGTCTGCACGCAAGACTCGTGGAGGCTCTGGATTTAAGATTGCTTTGGGATTTTTTATGGCATTCGTTTACATCATTTTGTTTTTGCTATCGAGGACTTTTGCAGAAGCCGGAACACAATTTCCCGTGTTGGCCGTTTGGCTGCCCAACTTGGTTTTTGCGGCTATGGGGTTAATTCTCTATAAAACGGTACCTAGGTGAATTCCCTCGCTTCCATCAAGGATTACTTGTTGCTCCATTTTTTGGTATTGATTTGGGGGTTTACCGCCATTTTAGGCCTATTGATTAGCTTGCCTCCTTTGGAGTTGGTTTTTTACCGAACCCTCCTGGCTGCCTTGGGGGTGGGCTTGCTGATAGGGTACAAAAAAGAATCCTTTAGCATTCCCTGGCGCCAATTGCTCCGTATTTGCGGAGTGGGGGTCTTGATTTCCCTTCACTGGATTTTTTTCTTTTGGTCAGCCAAGGTATCTACTGCTTCGGTGTGTTTGGCAGGGATGGCCACTACCTCCCTTTGGACAGCATTTGTGGATCCTTTGATCAATCGTACTCGGGTGAAATGGTACGAGGTTGGACTTGGAATTACGGTGATTTCTGGGCTTTTGGTAATTTTTCAATTCGAAAGTGGGTATTGGTTGGGACTATCCATGGCCATAATCTCTGCTTTGCTAAGCGCTCTCTTTTCCGTGCTCAATGGGCTTTTGACTCGGTACCACAGTCCTTATCAGATTACCTTTTATGAAATGGGAACTGCAAGTTTGGTCGCCTTACTAGTTTTACCCTTTTACGCCTACTTTTTTTCTGATGGGGGAGAAATTCAATGGTATTGGAAAGGGTTGGATTGGTTGTGGCTGTTTCTTTTGGGAGGGATTTGTACGGTATTTGCCTTTTCGGCTTCGGTAGAATTGATGAAACGGCTGCCTGTATTTTCTATTAATTTGACTATCAATTTGGAACCGGTGTATGGAATCGTTTTGGCAGTTTTGATTTTTGGAGAAAATGAAAAAATGACCAGTTTTGATTTTTGGAGAAAATGAAAAAATGACACCTGGATTTTACCTAGGTACTTTGATTATTCTGGTTTCAGTGCTGAGCTACCCGGTGTTGCACTACGGACTTAGGAAGGCTAGCGAAAAAACAACAAAAACTAGGTAAAAAAGGAAGTTCCTTAGAGAATGGCCTCCGATACAAAATAATGGCTAGGCCATGCCAGCGGTTTTGGAGATTGCTCAAATAATCCAAAAACGCTGGACCCTGAACCCGACATGGCAGCATAGAAGGCACCTGCCTCGTATAGAGAATTTTTAATCTGGGCAATTTCTGGGTAAAGAGGAAGAATGCTAGGTTCAAAATCATTGACTAGTGCCTCTTTCCATTGTTTTTTGTCTTTTAGAACCTCTTCTAGGGGGATTTTTGGAGGTCTCGGGCTTACTCCCGCATAGGCTTCTTTGGTTCCAATATGGATTCCCGGGTAAATCAAGATAAGGTGCATCCCCTGAAGAGATACCTCTGAAGGCTCCAATATCTCTCCTCGACCTCTGGCAATTTTTGGAGTATTTTCAATAAAAAAGGGGCAATCGCTTCCTAGTCGGGAAGCATATTCTTCAAGAAAAAAATCATCCAAATGAAGTTCAAATAATGAATTCATCAGCTTGAGTGCAAATGCTGCATCTGCCGATCCTCCGCCTAATCCTGCTCCCATGGGGATATGCTTGTGCAAGTGAATCTGAAGCTGTGGAAGACCTGGAATGTCCTTTCTAAGTAATTTTTCTGCCTTCAGGATTAGGTTTTCAGAAGGGGAGCCGGGGATAGGAATTCCTGTAGCTGTCCAAAAAGATTTCGTATCCAAAATCATCTCTAATGCATCATAGACTGGGATAGGATACATACAGGTCTCAATATCATGGTACCCATCCTTTCTTTTTTGGGTGATGTGAAGCCCTAGATTGATTTTTGCATTGGGAAATGTGATCATGGACAAACCTCTTTTGACAAAAGTAAGGGAAATCTATGCAGGAGAACTAATCGAAACTTAGATTATCTGAAATGTTAAACAAGTGATAAAAATTTAACTTTTTATTAGCAAAAATATTTTTTCGTTGCATAAAATGAGTTAATCAGCTTAAAAATTTACAATTATGAAAATCAGAAGAAAATTTTGAGTAAGATCAAAATAAATACATTTTTTCAATTTCAATTTGGTAAAATAAAATAATTAGAAATAAAATTTTAATAAAAATCAATAAACCCAATTTTATTCTAGGTTTATTTCCGATTTTGGAAAATTAAATATTGTAAGTGTCGCTCCAGAGTTTTATTTTTGTTTATTGTTCTCAAACCGTCAATCATATAAAAAGCGATGAATTCAAAAGTATTTCCCTTACGATTTTGCCTGCTTGTTTGTAGCGGTAGCTAAGGCACTAGATCTTTTGATTCGTTAGTATTCCTTCACAAGTGCCTCAGGAAGCTGAGGCATTTTTTATAAAAAATTGCATGAATCGTAGTCCATTAAAAAAATACAGTTGGGAAATCAGTGATAATCCCGAGCATCCGGCAGGCATGGCCATGCTCTATGCTACGGGTATGTCAGATAAAAAGATGAAACAACCCTTTGTAGGAATTGCCAGTTGTGGCTACGAGAGCAATCCCTGCAACATGCACCTCAATGACTTTGCCGGTTTGATCAAGTCCTCTTCCCAGGAGCAAGATCTGACCGGTTTGGTTTTTAATACCATGGGAATTTCTGACGGCACTTCTATGGGGACCTTAGGGATGCGTTATTCTCTAGTATCTAGAGAAATTATTGCAGACTCTATAGAATCCTTCATTTTAGGCCATTCTTTTGATGCTTGTGTAGCGGTAGCAGGATGCGATAAAAATATGCCAGGGGCCATCATGGGTATGCTCCGCATCAATAGACCCAGCATCATGGTTTATGGAGGCACCATAGCTTCAGGGATTTACAAGGGGGAAAAACTCAATATCGTTTCTGCATTTGAAGCTTTTGGAAAGAAAATTCAAGGCACCAGTTCAGATGAGGATTACCAGTGGGTCATAAGAAATGCCTGTCCTGGAGCTGGAGCTTGTGGGGGGATGTATACCGCAAATACCATGTCTTCAGCGATTGAAGCCATGGGCATGTCCTTGCCTTATTCTGCCTCCTACCCTGCTAATTCTCCCGAGAAGGCAAGAGAATGTCGGGAGGTGAATCGGTACATCAAAGTGCTTTTGGAAAAGGACCTCAAGCCCAAAGATATTGTGACGCGAAAAAGTATAGAAAATGCCGTTCGTGTGGTCATTGCTTTGGGAGGTAGTACCAATGCCGTCCTTCATATTTTGGCTATTGCTCGTACCGCTGGAGTGGCATTTACCCTGCAGGATTTCAAGGAATTGAATGCCAAAACTCCTTTGCTGGGGGATTTTAAACCTTCGGGAACATTCCTGATGGAAGACTTGCATGAGCAAGGGGGTCTGCCTGCTTTCATGCGGTATTTTTTGGATAAGGGCTATCTCCATGGAGACTGCATGACCGTCACCGGAAAGACCTTGGCCGAAAATTTAGAACAGGTACAGGCCATTGTTCCCTCTGCAGTCAATGTCATTCATCCGGTAGAATCCCCTATAAAAGAATCGGGTCATTTGTGTATTCTCTCAGGTAACCTTGCTCCACAGGGTGCTGTAGCTAAAATTACTGGTAAAGAGGGAAGAAGATTTACAGGTCCAGCCAAGGTATTTGATTCTGAATTGGAGGCCAACAATGCCATCCGAGACCATCAGGTCAAGGCGGGGGACGTGGTGGTCATACGAAATGTAGGACCCAAAGGAGCTCCTGGAATGCCAGAAATGCTCAAACCTACCTCCATGATCATCGGAGCGGGACTTGGGGCAGACGTGGCCCTGATCACCGATGGAAGATTTTCCGGAGGTACTCATGGATTTGTGGTAGGTCATGTAACACCCGAAGCTTGGTGCGGAGGTCCCATAGGTTTGCTCCGAGATGGAGATGTGATTACCATAGATACAGACCAGCAAGCACTGGAAGTAAACGTGAGCGAGGAGGAATTTGCAAAAAGGAAGGCAAGCTGGTCTCCCAAGCCCATTGAAGGACTTCAAGGAACGCTAAAAAAATACAATGCCTTGGTTGCTACCGCTTCGGAGGGATGTGTAACCGACAATTAAACAAGTAATGGATAAGAACTTAAGAGGCGCAGATATGGTGGTTCGGTCCTTAATTGCCGAACAAGCAGACCTGATTTTTGGGTACCCTGGTGGGGCTATCATGCCCGTGTACGATGCCTTGTACGATTACCACGATCAAATCAAGCATGTCCTTACCCGCCACGAGCAAGGAGCTATACATGCGGCACAAGGCTATGCACGGGTATCGGGAAGGGTAGGCGTTTGCTTAGCCACCTCTGGCCCCGGAGCTACCAATTTGATCACTGGATTGGCCGATGCCTTGATAGATAGTACTCCCTTGGTTTGCATTACTGGCCAAGTGGCCGCCCATTTGTTGGGATCCGATGCCTTTCAGGAGACCGATATGGTCGGGATTTCTATGCCAGGGACCAAATGGAATATACAAGTAAGAAGGGTAGAAGACATCGCTCCTGCCATTGCAAAGGGGTTTTACATTGCTCGTTCCGGTAGACCGGGTCCCGTATTGATCGATATTACTAAAAATGCCCAAGTGGATTTCGGATCCTTTCGATACGAACCCTGTCTAGGTTTTCGATCTTATAAAACCCATCATCCTGTAGATCCTGCTTCTGTTTATGAGGCAGCTGCTTTGATAAATAAGGCAGAAAGGCCTTATCTTCTTTTTGGACAAGGGGTAATTTTGGCACAGGCAGAAACAGCACTCAAACAGTTTTTGGACAAATCTGGCATACCTGCTGCCTCCACCCTATTGGGTTCTGGAGCTTTGTCGCAAGATCATCCTAATTTTGTGGGCAAACTGGGCATGCACGGCAACTATGCTCCAAATCTGCTCACCAACCAGTGTGACGTATTGATCGCCGTGGGGATGCGCTTTGACGATAGGGTCACAGGAGATTTGTCAAGGTATGCCAAACAAGCCAAGGTGATACATCTGGAACTCGATCCTTCCGAAATCAACAAAAATGTAAAGGCTACCGTGGCCATCCAAGGGGATTGTAAAGAAAGTTTGACGCTGCTCTCAGAAGCCATTTCTCCCAAAAAACACGATACATGGATGGCTAATTTCCGATCTCTGGAAAAGCAAGAAAAGGAAGCTGTAGTAAACCTTGACCTGACCCCCACCAAACCGGGGCTGACCATGGGAGAAGTAATCCATCACATCAATAAATACAAGGCGGATGACGCCGTGTTGGTGACCGATGTGGGACAACACCAAATGATAGCCTGGAGGTACTTCAATTACAAAAAACCCAGAACCCAAATTACCTCAGGGGGACTTGGGACCATGGGGTTTGCATTGCCTGCAGCTTTGGGAGCCCAATTGCACGACTATTCCCGTCAGGTCATCTGTGTGGTAGGAGATGGGGGCATTCAAATGACCATTCAAGAATTGGGTACCATCATGCAAACCAAGGCTCCGGTAAAAATTGTGTTGTTGAATAACAATTACTTGGGCATGGTTCGTCAATGGCAGCAAATGTTTTTTGACAAACGCTATTCATTTACCGAACTAGATAATCCAGATTTTATCAAGCTCTCTGAAGCCTACGGAATCAAGGCTCAAAAAGTATCTGAAAGATCCGATTTGAAAGAAGCTGTAGAAGATATGCTTATTTACGATGGCCCCTTCTTCCTAGAAGTTGTGGTGGAGAAAGAGGACAATGTCTTCCCCATGATTGCTACGGGATCTTCCGTGGAAGAAGTTAGACTGCGTTAATCCAAACCTATGAAACGATATACGATTTTTGTCATTACGGAGAATTTTATCGGCATACTCAATAGAATCACCATCATTTTTACCCGAAGGGGAATCAATATTGATGCCCTCACAGCCTCTGAGAGTAGGGTGCCGGGAGTTCACCGTATTACCATAGAAGTGACAGTCAACGAAGAAACTGTAATTCAACTGGTCAATCAAATTGAAAAAGTCATTGACGTGATCAAGGCATTTTATCATGAAGATACGGGTGTAGTTTATCAAGAATTGGCCTTGTACAAGCTTCCAGTCTCTAGACTGGATGGAGGCTTAGAAAAAATCATTAGAGACCACCATGCAAAAATTATAGCTGCAGAACCAGATTTTGTGGTCTTGGAACTCACTGGTCACAAAGAAAAAACTCGGGAGCTTTTGGAAATTTTGAAAGGCTACGGAATCTTAGAATTTGCCCGGTCTGGTAGAGTTGCCGTAGCCAAACGCATGCTTACCATTGACTCATTTGTCAATTGACATCCTATTTAGTTAACTAGAAATTAATCCCCAACCTATGAAATTAAAATTTGGAAACGTAGAAGAAAACGTGGTGACCAGAGAAGAATTCCCTTTAGAAAAAGCCAGGGAGGTTCTCCAAAACGAAGTGATTGCAGTCATTGGATATGGCGTGCAAGGTCCAGGTCAAGCCCTAAATCTGAAAGACAATGGATTTAACGTCATCGTTGGTCAACGAAAAGGTTCCAAAACTTGGGACAAGGCAGTTTCCGACGGATGGGTGCCTGGCAAAACCCTTTTTGAAATCGAAGAAGCCTGTTCCCGTGGAACTATCCTCCAATTTTTGCTTTCTGATGCAGGACAAATTGCCCTTTGGCCTACTTTGAAAAAATACTTAAGTCCAGGAAAAGCTTTGTATTTCTCTCATGGATTTGGCATTACCTACAAGGAGAAAACAGGAATTATCCCCCCAGCAGAGGTGGATGTCATTTTGGTGGCTCCTAAGGGCTCGGGTACTTCCTTGAGAAGAATGTTTGTAGAAGGCAGAGGCTTAAATTCCTCCTATGCCATCTATCAAGATGCTACAGGAAAGGCCAAGGACCGCGTGATTGCCTTGGGTATTGGGGTAGGTTCCGGATATTTATTTGAAACCGATTTTTACCGTGAGGTAACTTCTGACCTAACTGGAGAACGTGGCACCTTGATGGGGGCCATTCAGGGTATTTTTGCTGCCCAATACGAAGTGCTTCGCGCAAATGGGCACACCCCTTCCGAAGCTTTCAATGAAACGGTAGAAGAACTCACCCAATCCTTGATGCCCTTGGTTGCAGAAAATGGAATGGACTGGATGTATGCCAATTGCTCTACCACCGCACAGCGAGGTGCTTTGGATTGGTGGAAGCCATTTCGAGATGCCACCAAACCAGTCTTTGAAGCCTTGTACCAGTCCGTAAAATCAGGGGTAGAGGCTCAAAAATCTATTGATTCCAACTCCAAGGCAGATTACAGGGAAAAATTAGAAGCAGAATTAGCCCAATTGAGGGAGTCGGAAATGTGGCAGGCAGGAGCCGTGGTGCGCAAGTTGAGACCAGAAAATAATTAACCTTACTAATCCTAGAAGGACATGAGTGAAAAGCTATGGATATTTGATACTACCCTTAGAGATGGGGAACAAGTGCCTGGGTGCCAGCTAAACTTTGAAGAGAAAATCAGAGTTGCCAAAGCCCTGGAGGAATTGGGTGTAGACATCATTGAAGCTGGATTTCCCATTTCGAGTCCTGGAGATTTCAAATCTGTAGAAGAAATTTCCAAAGCGGTATCTGAGCCGATTATTTGCGCTCTTTCAAGAGCAGTCGAGAAAGATATAGAAGTGGCTGCTGCGGCCTTGCACTACGCAAAAAAAGGCCGAATACACACCGGAATTGGAGTTTCTCCCTACCATATACAATTTAAATTGCGTTCTACCCCCGAGGATATCATACAGCGGGGAGTCGCTGCCGTGAAGTTTGCAAAAAAGTTTGTGGAGGACGTGGAGTTTTATGCCGAAGATGCTGGCCGTGCTGAGCCTGATTTTCTCTGTAAGATCATAGAGGAAGTGATCAAAGCAGGGGCGACGGTGGTCAATATTCCAGATACTACAGGCTATTGCTTGCCTGAGCAATACGGGGCCATTATCTCTAATCTAAAAAATAGAGTACCTAACATTGACCGCGCCATTATTGCTACCCATTGCCACAATGACCTAGGCATGGCCACGGCTAATACCGTAGCTGGGGTGCAACACGGTGCAAGACAAGTAGAAGTGACGGTCAATGGCATAGGAGAACGGGCAGGCAATACTTCCATGGAAGAGGTGGTCATGGCCATCAAGTGCCATGCCTCGATTCCTGTACACACCCAAATAGTTACTCCTAAAATTTACCAAACCAGTAGATTGGTTTCTAAGTTGATGAACATGCCTGTTCAACCCAACAAAGCAATCGTGGGTAGAAATGCCTTTGCGCATTCTTCAGGAATCCATCAGGATGGGGTGCTCAAGCACAGAGAAAATTACGAAATCATAGATCCGAAAGAGGTTGGGGTAGAAGAGTCGACCATTGTACTTACCGCCCGATCCGGAAGAGCTGCCCTGAAGCACCATTTGGATGCTTTAGGAGTGGTATTAGAAGGAGAAGAATTACGAGAAGTGTATGAAGCCTTTCTCCTTTTGGCCGATAAAAAGAGAGATATCGGAAGAAAAGATTTACTGGAACTTGTTGGCAAATACATGGATGAGTCCAACTTTATAGAACTCGAACACGTAAGCTATTCTTCCCAAGGTAGCCTCCAAGCCAGCGTTCAACTTAAAATTGGAAATACCACTCATCAAGCTACTGCTACAGGAGTAGGACCGGTAGATGCGGTGCTGAAGGCCATTGAATCCCTGGTAAAACCTCAAGTAGATATGGAGGAGTTTTTGATTCAAGCCATGACCCAAGGTAGCGATGATGTAGCCAAGGTACATATGCGACTGATCAAATCTGAAAAACCTTACTACGGATTTGCTTCAAATCAAGACATTGTCTTGGCTTCAGCACAGGCCTTTGTAGATGCCCTCAACAAAATTCCAGTCAAAGAATACGTGACTGCTTAATTATGGAAAAGAAAACATTATTTGATAAGATTTGGGATGCACATGTGGTCAAATCGGTACCTGAAGGTCCAGATGTATTTTTTATTGACAAGCATTTCATTCATGAAGTGACTTCTCCTGTGGCCTTCCTAAACCTGGAAAAAAGAGGGATAGGGGTCAGGTATCCTCACCGAACCATCGCCACTCCAGATCATAATGTGCCTACAGTAGACCAAGATCAAACCATCAAAGACAAACTTTCTCGCATGCAAGTGGAGAAGTTGCGGGAGAATTGTGCGAAGTACGGCATTGAACTTCATGATCTGGGTTCTGCACACCATGGAATCGTCCATGTCATCGGACCCGAACTGGGGGTGACTCAGCCAGGCATGACCATAGTTTGTGGCGACTCCCATACTTCTACCCATGGGGCTTTTGGAGCCATTGCTTTCGGTATTGGTACTTCAGAAGTAGAAATGGTTTTGGCTACGCAATGCATCATGCAATCCAAACCCAAGAAAATGAGGATTTCGGTAGAAGGGAAATTGGGTGCTGGAGTAACCTCCAAAGACATTATTCTATATATCATCTCCAAAATCTCTGCTGCCGGAGCTACGGGATACTTTGTGGAATACGCAGGATCTGCTATCCAAAGTTTGTCCATGGAAGCCCGCATGACCGTCTGCAACATGTCCATAGAGATGGGAGCTCGTGGGGGCTTGATTGCTCCTGACGAAACTACTTTCGCTTACCTCAAAGGAAAAACCTATGCTCCTTCCGGAGAGGAGTGGACCAAGGCCCTAGCCTATTGGCGTACCTTGAAGACCGATGAGGGAGCAAGTTTTGACGAAGAGTTGCAATTTGATGCCAAGGACATAGAACCTATGATTACTTACGGAACCAATCCTGGCATGGGGATCAAGGTCAATGCAAGCATTCCTACCGCCGAAGGAATGGAAGGATCCAATAAGTCCTCCTACCTCAAATCTTTGGAGTATATGGGATTTTCTCCAGGCGAAGCCATCCTTGGTAAAGCGGTAGACTATGTCTTTGTGGGCTCTTGTACCAATGGACGAATCGAAGACATTCGATCGGTAGCCCAAATGGTCAAGGGCAAGAAAAAAGCCAGCAACATTACGGCTTGGATCGTACCTGGATCAAGGGAAGTAGAAAAGCAAGCCCACGCGGAAGGCTTGGTTGCTATCTTAGAAGAAGCTGGATTTGAGTTGAGACAGCCGGGCTGCTCTGCCTGCTTGGCCATGAATGACGATAAGATCCCGGCTGGTAAATACGCCGTTTCTACTTCCAATAGGAATTTCGAAGGTCGCCAAGGGCCTGGAGCAAGAACCATGCTTGCCTCACCTTTGACGGTGGCAGCAGTTGCCATCACTGGGCGCATCACCGATCCACGGGAAGTATTTGGAAATTGAAAATACCTGCCTGCGGCAGGCAGGCGTAATTTATGGAATGCAGGGAAAAGACCACCCGAAGTCCTATTTGACCACCTTTGAACGAACAACAAATGGCTTACGATAAATTTACCCAGGTAAAAATTTTGGATGCGGTTCCAGTAGAGAGCATGCCGTATGGGCAATCTATGACTATGGGTTCCGTTGTGTGGTTTCCAGTTTTTTTGCAGATATATTCAAAAACAACTGCCTCAATATAGGGGTGCTCCCGGTCACCGTGTCGGCCTCTTTTGCGGATCGTATCCTGAGCGAAGTAGCAAAGCATCCCGATACCGAATTGGAAATAGATCTTCAAAACCAGCGCATTACGCTTTTGTCGACCGGAGATGGAGAAACATTTGACATCAATGCCTACAAAAAAGGCAACATGCAACATGGCTTTGATGACATCGATTACTTGCTCAACATGGCCTCAGCCATTGATACTTTCGCAGCATCGAGGTAATGTAGTTTGTCATGGGGGCAAGGAAAATAGAACTGATGGACACCACCCTAAGGGATGGGGAACAAACCTCTGGGGTTTCCTTTTTGCCATCAGAAAAGCTTCAAATTGCCAAAGCTTTGTTGGAAGAGCTCAAGGTAGACCGCATAGAAGTAGCCTCTGCAAGGGTATCCGAGGGGGAATTGGAAGGAGCGCAACGAATTACCCAATGGGCAGCGCAAAAAGGGCTCTTGGACAAGGTAGAGGTTTTAGGCTTTGTAGATACTCCAGTTTCTGTGCATTGGATCTTAGAGGCAGGAGCTAAAGTGCTCAACCTGCTGACCAAAGGTTCACTCAATCACCTGCAGCACCAGTTGAAGAAGACTCCAGCGCAACACTTTTCTGAAATCGAGACCTGTATTTCCTATGCCGTAGATAAAGGGCTCGAGATCAATGTATACCTGGAGGATTGGTCCAACGGCATGAAGCACTCCCCGGAATATACCAAAAGTATCATTGAATTTCTTTCCCGGCAGCCCATACGGCGCATCATGCTTCCAGATACTTTGGGCATCCTATCACCCAAAGAAGTTAGGGAATATCTCCATCAGTTTCTTTCAGCATATCCTCAAATCCACTTTGATTTTCATGCGCACAATGACTACGACCTGTCGGTAGCCAATGTACTGGAAGCCCTTCAAGTAGGAGTCTCGGGTATCCATACCACAATCAATGGTCTTGGAGAACGGGCTGGAAATGCTCCCTTGGAATCGGTAATAGCGGTAATCAAAGATTTCACTGATTTGGAAGTAGGTATTCAAGAACAAAAAATCTATAGGGTATCCAAATTGGTGGAACAAATCTCCGGTCAATACATTCCAGCCAATAAGCCCGTAGTAGGAGAAAATGTGTTTACTCAAACAGCAGGGATTCATGCCGATGGGGATAATAAAAAGAATCTTTACTTCAGTGATTTGCTGCCAGAGCGATTTGGAAGGCAGCGGAGATATGCCCTAGGCAAAACTTCTGGCAAAGCCAATATTGTAAAAAACTTAGAAAGCCTGGGCATTTCCCTAGAGCCCGAAGAATTAGCAAAAGTGACCCAAAGGATCATAGCACTGGGAGATAAAAAAGAGCGGGTAACTACCGAAGATTTGCCCTACATCATTTCCGATGTTTTGCAACACGATGCCATTGCCAAACTCATCAGTATAGAAGATTACCAGATGACCCAAGCCAAAGGCTTGCGCCCAAGCATGCACCTTCGTCTCCAAGTGAATGGAAAAGGTTATGACGCAACCGGTACTGGGGATGGACAATACGATGCATTTATGAATGCAGTTGCCAACATCTATTCCTCCCTTCACCGAGAACTTCCTAAATTGGTTAATTATCATGTTACCATCCCTCCAGGAGGAAAAACAGATGCCTTGGTAGAGACTGTCATTACTTGGGAGCATGGAAAACTTTTCAAAACCAAAGGACTTGATCCTGACCAAACTGTAGCTGCCATGATGGCTACTGAGAAAATGTTGAATATATTAGAAACTTTACCTTCTGTCTAAACAAAGTCTTTCAAGCTCATGCAACTAAAAATAGCCCTCTTACCCGGTGATGGTATTGGTCCAGAAGTGATAGATCAGGCCGTAAAAGTGGTCAAGGCCATAGGAAAAAAATTTGGACATAGCCTCAGTTTTGAAACGGGCCTCGTAGGAGCTTGTGCCATAGATGCTACAGGAGACCCTTACCCTGATACTTCCCACGACATCTGTGTGGGCGCTGATGCGGTACTTTTTGGAGCAATTGGTGATCCCAAATACGACAACGATCCCAAAGCCAAAGTGCGTCCGGAACAGGGTTTGCTTCGCATGCGACAAAAATTGGGACTCTTTGCCAATGTACGTCCTACCTTTACTTTTCCTTCTTTGGTGCACAAATCCCCCCTCAAACTAGACCGTGTGGATGGGGTAGATTTTGTCTTCTTTAGAGAGCTAACGGGAGGGATTTATTTTGGTGAGCCTAGAGGAAGAAACGAGCAAGGCACCAAGGCTTTTGACACCAATGTCTACAGCAAAGAAGAGATTGTACGTTTGGCAAGAATGGGATTTGAAGCGGCCAGAGGGAGAAGAAAATTGCTCACTTGCGTAGACAAAGCCAATGTCATGGCTACTTCGCGCTTGTGGAGAGAGACGGTACAGGAACTTGCCTTGGAATACCCGGACGTGAAAGTAGAGTATGAATTTGTGGACGCCGTGGCCATGCGACTGATTCAATGGCCCAAGGCCTACGATGTGTTGATTACTGAGAATCTTTTTGGAGATATTTTGACCGATGAGGCCTCTGTGATTTCGGGATCTATGGGATTGATGCCCTCCGCCTCTTTGGGATCAAAGGTCAAGTTGTTTGAACCTATTCATGGATCTTATCCCCAAGCAGCTGGAAAAAATATTGCCAATCCTCTTGCCACTATTTTGTCTGCTGCGATGATGTTTGACTATGCGTTTGGTTTGAAAGCCGAATCAAATGCTATATCCGATGTAGTGAATCAATCCTTGGCGGAAGGAATGGTGACAGAAGATATTGCTGAAGGGGGCAAGGCCTATACAACTTCCGAAGTGGGGGATTGGTTGGCGGAAAGGCTAGCCACCAACTAAGGCCAAGCATTTACCCTGCTGAGGAGGGAATTGGACGTCCAACTTGAAATTTGTTCATGAATAAACCTTTCTCTTACCTTTTCACCATTGCTTACTACGGAGCCCGCTTCAAAGGATGGGCCAAGCAAGCCCATCAGGTCACTGTGGAAGGTAAACTGGAAAAGGTATTTCGCTATGTCTTGGGTCACGAGGACTTCCGATTGATTGGTGGAAGTCGAACTGATTCTGGGGTAAGTTGTAGGAAAGGATTTATCCAGGTATTTGTGAAGGAGGAGGTGCTTTTTCAAGCCTTGCTTCCCACGCTTAATGCGCATTTGGAAGGCCAGATCCTGCTCAGCCAGGTACGCCAGGTACCCAGGTCATTTAATTTGATACAGTCCATACATTCCAAAACATACCGCTACTTTTTTTCGGATGCTGCAGAGTTTCATCCATTTGCCTCCGCTTTGGTGTGTTGGCTTTCCCCAAGCCATTCCCTGGAGCAAATGCGGAAAAACGCAAAGCTATTTCTCGGAGAGCATAATTTTAAGGCCTTTTGTACTGCTTCAGCGACTAAAAATAATTTCGTTAGAGAAATCAAATCCATAGATCTGGGGGAAATGAATCTTGAAGAAGGGGCATTTTTCCCCAACCAAGTAAAGTACCTAGAAATAACTGGAAGTGGATTTCTTCACCATCAGGTAAGGAAAATGATGCATGCCATTTGGCATAGTTCTTCAGAAGAAATCGCTGCTAGATTAGAACGACCCGATGACTTTTGGCCTGCAGCACCCAAGGCCCCTGCCTTAGGCTTGGTGCTGTGGGAGACCCATTTGGATGAACCCTAAGGGGTGGAAAAATCCTTTCTCATGACGTAATCGTCCATGACATAGCCATTCCCAATGTCAATCACCTCCTCCTGGGCGATAGTAAAATCCATTCTCAAGTAGAAATCAATGGCTTTTCTATTGAACTTATTGACGTTGAGTACCACTGCTTCCTGAACTCCAAGTCGAGCCCCTTGTACCACTTCTTGGAGTAAGGACTTTCCAATTCCTTTCCCATGATGGGTAGGGAGCACATAAAGTTTGTGGAGTTTGGTGGTAGCCTCTACGGCATTGGACTGGTATACGGCAAACCCAAGCGCTTGGTCTTCCTCTTCCGCCAATAAAAAAGTATATCCTGCTTCGAGTTGACTTGAGAGCAAGCGTAGGTCATACATCCAATTTAACATGTACTCGATCTGCTGGGAGCTCAATATGCCAGCGAAGGTACTGGGCCAAGTAGCTCTTGCTATGGTTTCCACTTTGAAAAGTTCAGGGGTAGAAATAGCGCGAATCCGAACCATGGGAAAAACTAGATTAATAGGCGATTAATTCCTGTAATTTTTTTACAAATCGGGCTTCGGGCAAGAACTGTTTTTCTAGGGAAGGCGCAAAAGGTACTGGGGTATCTAGGCTGCCTTCTCTGAAAATGGGCGCATCCAAGTCGGAGAAGCAGTGTTCTGCGATCCAAGCACAAATCTCTGCACCAATCCCACCGGTAAGCGTGTCTTCGTGTAGGAAGATGATTTTTCCTGTTTTTTTGACCGTTTCGGCTACTGCTTCCTTGTCCCAGGGGAGTAGGGTGCGCAGGTCCAAAATATCTGCAGAGATTCCCAGTTCTTCCACAGCTTTGCTCGCCCAATGCACCCCCATGCCGTAGGTAATAATAGAAACTTGGGTACCTACCTTCACCAAAGCAGCTTTTCCTACTTCAACCGTGTAGTACTTGTTTGGAACAGGTCCAGAGATGGAGCGGTACAGGAGTTTGTGCTCAAAGTATAGGTAAGGGTTAGGGTCTTCCAAGGCCGCATTTAGGAGTCCTTTGGCGTCATGCGGATTGGAGGGATAGACGATCTTTAAGCCTGGGGTATGAAAAAACCAGGCTTCATTGGATTGAGAATGGAAAGGTCCAGCAGCAGTACCTGCTCCTGTTGGCATGCGAATCACCACATCTGCATGTTGGCCCCAGCGGTAATGGATTTTAGCTAGATTATTTACGATTTGGTTAAAACCTACGCTTACAAAATCTGCAAACTGCATCTCTACCATGGCCTTATAGCCTGCGATGGATAAACCAAGGCCAGCTCCTATGATGGCGCTTTCGCAAAGGGGGGTATTGCGTACCCTATCTCCTCCAAATTGAGATTTAAAACCCTCGGTGATTTTAAATACGCCTCCATATTCGCCTATATCTTGACCCATCAAGATGAGCTGGGGATATCGTTCCATGGATTGCCTCAGCCCCTCGCTTATGGCATCAATAAATCTTTTTTCTGTTGCCTCGGCACTGGGCGAAATAATTTCCTGTGGGTAGGGAGCATATACATCTGCCAATTCCTTCTCTACCTCGGCCAAAGCAGGTTCCTGGGCAAAAGCGATTTCCAAAGCATCTTGGATATTCTTTTTTATTTTTTTATCCAACCTTTCTTTGGTGGCTTGATCCAATACCCCGGTGGAGGTAAGGTATTCTTCGTATCGATCTACAGGATCGAGTTTGGCCCAGTCCTCCATCAAGTAATTGGGGACATACTTGGTGCCGGAAGCTTCTTCGTGACCACGCATGCGGAAGGTGATAGCTTCTACTAATACGGGTCTTGGGTTTTCTCGAAGATCTTCGGCTAGGCGTAGAATGGTGTCGTAGACCTCTAGGACATTGTTGCCTTGAATGCGTACCGCTTCCATGCCATATCCTGGCCCTTTTTCGGTGAAGTATTGGAAAGCAAACTGTTCCTCACTGGGGGTAGAAAGGCCGTAGCCGTTGTGTTCTACCACAAAGATCACGGGTAGTTTCCATACGGCTGCTACATTGAGTCCCTCGTGAAAATCCCCCTCTGAACTGGCTCCATCTCCTGAAAAAACCAAGACGACTTTTTTCTCTTTTGAGAGTTTATGCGCCAATCCAATTCCATCTGCGATGGCCAATTGAGGACCTAAGTGAGAAATCATTCCCACCAGGTGATGTTCGATACTTCCAAAGTGAAAGGATCGGTCGCGGCCTTTGGTAAATCCCAGGGCTGTTCCCTGAAATTGAGAAAACAAGCGTTCCAAGGGCATTCCTCTTCCAGTGAAAATCCCCAAGTTGCGGTGCATGGGAAGGATAAATTCATCCGGAGCTAGGGCATTCACTGCCCCTATAGAGATGGCTTCTTGCCCCCATCCACTAAACCACTTGGATATTCGTCCTTGACGAAGAAGAATTAGCATTTTCTCCTCAATTCTTCGCGGCACGAGCAAAGATTCGTAGAGTTTCAGGAGGGTCTCGTCTGAATAATTTTTACGATCAAAAGTTAATTTTTGGGCGTTTGGGGCGGTAAACTCCATGAGCTTTTAATTTCGAACCTAAGGTACGTTACGGGAAGTTAAGCCCAAAAGATTTTTGCCTACTAAAAAATAGAAAAGTTAGAAATTACCTGATGGGTCTTCCCTGCAAGGTGCCCCGGCAAAAGCCGGGGCTAAAAATAAAATGCAAGGAAAAAAATCGCTGTATGCCACGAATGTAGGCATACGTTAGTCCTCAGGGCGAAGCTCTGCGTTAAGGTTGTTTTATGAAAGTGTTAAGTTCTTCTTCCCTTCAGCACCTTTTCTTCCTTCACTCCTTTTTACCTACCTTTGCCCCACGTTGAATCGATTCTTGTGAAGGCTAGAACATTAAAGAAAGATAAGGTCAATATCATCACCATGGGTTGCTCCAAGAATTTGGTTGACTCGGAGGTACTTCTTACCCAACTTCGGGGCAATGGCATTGAGGCGAGTCATGAGGCTTCAGGGGAGGACAATAACATCATCATTATCAATACCTGCGGTTTTATAGACAATGCCAAGCAGGAATCCATCGATACTATCTTGCAGTATGTCGATGCCAAAGAACGGGGTTTGGTAGACAAGGTCTACGTGACGGGCTGCCTTTCACAGCGGTACAAGGATGATTTGGAGCAGGAAATCCCACAGGTGGATGCATTTTTTGGGACGAGAGATTTGCCGGCTATTTTGAAAAAATTCAAAGCCGATTACAAGCATGAATTGGTAGGGGAGCGCTTGCTTACCCATGCCAGTCACTATGCCTACATGAAGATATCCGAGGGCTGTGATCGACCTTGCTCTTTCTGCGCTATCCCGCTGATGCGGGGAGGACACGTATCCAGGCCTATCGATGAATTAGTGAAAGAAGCACAGCATAAGGCGGCTAATGGCACCAAAGAGCTGTTACTGATTGCCCAAGATTCGACCTACTATGGTTTGGATTTGTATAAAAAGAGAAACTTAGCTGAACTCCTGCGCAAGCTTTCTGACGTGGAAGGCATCGATTGGATTCGACTTCACTATGCCTATCCTACAGGATTTCCCATGGATGTCATGGAAGTGATGAAAGAGCGTCCGAATATTTGCAAGTACCTGGATATTCCTCTTCAGCACGGATCTACGGATGTGCTCAAGGCCATGCGTCGTGGAACTACCCGTGAGAAGCAAGAAGAATTGATTCACAGCATCCGTGACTTGATTCCGGAGATTGCGATTCGTACTACGCTCATTGCTGGGCATCCCGGGGAAGGGGAAAAGGAGTTCCAAGAGATGCTAGACTTTGTGGAGCGCATGAAGTTTGAGCGTCTAGGTGTATTTACCTATTCCCATGAGGAAAATACGCATGCCTATGGGATGGAGGACAAGCTTTCCCAAAAAGAAAAGCAAGCCCGAGCCAATGCCCTGATGGAGGTGCAAGAACAGATCAGTTATGAGCTCAATCAGGAGAAAATTGGTAAGACCTTTAAGGTGTTGATTGATAAAAAAGAGGGAGGGTATTTTGTAGGTCGCACGGAGTTTGATTCTGTGGAGGTGGACAACGAAGTGCTTATTGACGCCGCTACCCAGTACTGTAGAGTCGGCGATTTTGTTCAGGTTAAGGTATATGATGCCACAGAGTTTGACTTGCATGCGACTGTAATTGATTAAAAAAAAGGAGCATTTGCTCCTTTTTTTACGTCAGGTAGAAAAAATTTACTAAACCTCCCGCTCGTTCCTTAGTTGTCATACTAATTCCTGTGATTTTGATTCTTCCATCAGTTCACTCATGAAAACCTTTCCAACATTAGTTTTTCTACTTTTCCTAGGTACTCAGGCTACGCTAGCGCAAGGTTTTTTTTACTTCGGTAATTCCAATGTGGTAGGAACTGGAAAAATGCTGGGGGATAAGAAGGAAGGCCTTTGGCGAATTTATGCTAGAAAGGTGCTTGCTGATAATCCTGGTCCTGCCGTAGCTGCGGTAGACGAGCAGGAAGTAAAGGAAAATTTTAATCTAGATGTGCCCCTGTACCAAATGGAGTTTAAAGAAAACCTGTTGGATGGGATCTTTGAGGAATTTTACCCCGAGGGGACTACCAAGAAAGTAGTCAACTATCAAAAAGGGATGCTTCATGGAGATTTTTTTGAATTTACGAAGGAGGGAGAACTCCTTCTTTCAGGGGCGTATTTTCAAGGAGAAAAAATAGGGGACTGGTTTGTTTACCGATCTGACGGGAGCTTAAAATCAGAATATAGTTACCAAGACAACCTATTGAATGGTACTTCCATCTCCTATTATGGTTCTGGACAAGTTGCCGAACGCATTCCTTTCAAAATGGGTGAAATTAATGGGGTGTATGAATCCTTTTTCCCAGACGGAAGACCACATCAGCGGGTAGCTTTTGTAGATGGACGGGAGCAGGGAGAGTTTACCCAATTTCATGCGGATGGGACCCTGGCCATTGTAGCTAATTTTTCTAAGGGGATCTTGGATGGAGTCTGGGAAGAGTACGATGATCAAGGTCGCCTGCTTGCGCAAGGAAGCTACCGACAAGGAGATCGCTTTGGGGAATGGAAGGAGGTTTATCCTGAAATACCTGGGTTTTTTCAAAAAGGGAATTACGAAAAAGGTATTAAAAGTGGGGCATGGCAAGTACTAGGGCCTAGTGATTTTGTCCATCAAGAGGAAACCTACCAGAATGGGATTTTAGTGGCTATCAGTGCATTTACTACTCGATTGGGGGAGGTTCTGGATGCAGGAAGTTTGACAAATGGAGATGGGAAGAGAGTGCTGTACGATGCTGAGGGAAATCGACTGGAAAAGGGAAGGTATACCAATGGCATGCGTACCGGAACCTGGTATTCTTATTTCCCGCAAACTAGCTTAGTCGCCAGTTCGGGCACCTATGCTGCTGGACAAAAAAGAGGCACCTGGAAGCAATATGACTTCAAGGGGCAGCTAGTCAGTGAACAAGTTTTCGAAGGAGGCCCAACCAGTGAATCAGAACAAACCTCAAATCTGCCAACATCATCCTCTCCAAATAGATCAAGATTGTATCGCCCAAATCAAACCCAAGGCGGTATGGTCAAGCCTCAAATTTTTGTGCTAACACCAGATGGACAGGTAGGCGTCTCTGGACCCGGCATGTTTCAGTTGGGGAATTAAACGAATTGGAATACAGTGGAGTACCAAGTACCAAGTACGAAGTATGAGCTACCTACCTGCGGCAGGCAGGCGAAATACGATCTAAGCTAATGTCGAATGTCTAACACCAAATACAGAATATTGTGGTGGAAATTCGTAAATCATGAGAAACTCGTACCACGTAAATCTTCTTTCTAAGAATACTTGGTACTTGGTACCTTGTACAGCTTATTTTCACCGTATTTCTATTCTATTCCCCTATCCTTTTTCCCAAATGATTCTTTCCTAGTAACTTCGCATCAAAATCCCCATTCAATGAAATTGATCGAAGTGGTTACCCCTGCTCAGCAAAAAGCATTTTTAGAGCTAGCTGTGCGGCTGTATCGCAACGAGAAAAACTGGATTCGTCCCATCGATCAAGACATCGAAGGACTTTTTCATCCGGAGACCAACAAGCTTTTCCGGCAGGGGGCCAAAGCAAAGCGCTGGTTGCTCCAAGAGGATTCTGGAAACACCATTGGCCGGATTGCTGCCTTTATCAATCCTAAAATGAAGGAAAAGCAACCTACTGGGGGAATTGGGTTTTTTGAATGCATTGACAATCAGGAGGCTGCTTTTTTACTCTTTGACCAAGCCAAAGCTTGGCTTCAAAGTGAGGGGATGGAGGCCATGGACGGCCCCATCAACTTTGGAGAGCGAGACAAGTGGTGGGGGCTTTTGGTGGATGGATTTTCCGAGCCCAACTACAACATGCCTTGGAACTTTGCGTACTACCAAAAACTATTTGAGGCCTATGGCTTTCAGCTTTATTTTAAGCAATATACCTATGCCCGAAAGGTGCAGGAGGTAGGATTTGGTCAAAAAATGAAAGACCGGGCGCAAGTGATTTTAGAGGATAAGAAGTATACTTTTCGCTACATCAAAGGAAAGGAACTGCGTGAAAAAGCCCCTGAATACTTCATGACGGTGTACAACAAAGCTTGGGCGAGACATATGGGAAAATCAATTGCCTTAAAAGAAGCCCAACTCATGTTTGCCAAGATGAAACCTATTTTGGATCCTAGACTCATCTATTTTGCTTTTTACCAAGAAGAACCGGTGGGTTTTTTTATTCAGATCCCTGAGATCAACCAAATCTTCAAGCATGTAAATGGCAAGCTGGACCTGATCGGCAAACTCAAATTTCTCTGGTACAAAACCTTTTTTCCACCCAATAAAATGCTAGGCTTGGTCTTTGGGGTAGTTCCAGAGCACCAAGGCAAGGGGGTAGAAAGTGCCATTGTAATTAGCTACGATCGCATGAGCGGTAAGGCTTCTTTTCCCTACAAGACCATAGAAATGAATTGGATTGGAGACTTCAATCCCAAGATGATGCGCGTATGTGAGCAATTATTAGCTGAAATTTATAAAACCCACCATACCTATCGCTACCTATTTGATCGCGAAAAATCCTTTGAAAGACACCCTATTTTTAACTAACTCCCTCATATGAGAAAATACAACGTAACGGGCATAGGAAATGCCCTAGTGGATATTGAATTTAAAGTCACCGATTCATTTTTTAAGGATAATGGCGTAGAAAAAGGCCTTATGACCCTGGTGGATGAGGAGCGTCAAAATCACCTCATGCAAGTGATTCATCATGCCGAAGCCAAAAAGCAAGCGGGTGGATCTGCAGCCAACTCCGTCGTCGCAGTTAGCCAGTTTGGAGGAAAATCTTTCTACTGTTTCCGCGTGGCCAATGACGAATTGGGGCATTTTTACCTCCAAGATTTGATTGATTCGGGAGTGGATATTGCCTTGACTTCTACTCAGCTCCAGGCTGGAGTGACTGGCAAATGCTTGGTGATGGTGACCGAGGATTCGGAGCGGACGATGAACACGTTCCTAGGGATTACTCAAAATTTCTCTAGCCAGGATGTACAAGATGAAGCCATCAAGGACTCTTCCTATTTATTTATCGAAGGATACTTGGTGACCTCCCCCAATGGCAAAGAAGCTATGCTTCATGCCAAGAAGGTGGCCGAAGCAGCAGGCACCAAAGTAGCCTTGACCTTTTCGGACCCAGCCATGGTCAAGTATTTTAAGGCCAACTTTGACGACGTGATCGGTCCAAGTGTGGATCTTCTTTTTGCAAACGAAGAGGAAGCGATGTTGTATACAGGCAAAAGCACCCTGGCAGAAGCGCGTGAAGAAATGAAGAAGGCCGCCAAGCATTTTGTCATCACCATGGGGAAAAATGGAGCCATGATCTACGATGGGGATACCTTTGTCGATATTGAGCCTTATCCTACGCAGGCTATCGATAGCAATGGCGCTGGGGATATGTTTGCCGGCGCTTTCTTGTATGGGATTACCAACGGCCACAGCTATGCTTCCAGCGGAAAATTAGCCTCTATGGCAAGTTCTAGAATCGTTAGCCAGTTTGGCCCTAGACTCAAGTGGCATGAGGCCAAGGAAATTCTTGAAAGGTTACATGCCTAAAAGATGTCCATAGGATTTGCTTTGAGGCTTGTGTTTTTAGAAGATGAAGTGTGCGCTTGCGAACAAAACTCTGTACGAAACCTGTACAAGAAAGATGTGGCATCTTTCATTTTTAGCTTTTAAAAGCAAATTTTCCTTTTGGCATACTCTTGGATCTTAAGGGTGATGTTTAAACCAAGTGTGACAAGAGGACGACAAATAGCTGACATGTAAATCAAATATTTCTTCAACTTGGCGACACTGCCGAAGAAAGGCACTAAGTTTGGAAAAAACTAAAATGTACTTGCAACCGTACAAGAGCAAATAGATCACCAATTACCTAACTCTTTTTATGAAAAAAATCATCTTATTGGGCATTTTCTTGGGCTGGATTATCCTCCCTCTAGCTGCTCAAAACAAAATCGAATTCAAGGAATTTACCTTGGACAACGGACTTCACGTGATCATGCACCAGGACAATACCACGCCAATCGTGGTCACTTCCGTGCTTTACCACGTGGGCTCTAAAAACGAAAATCCAGAGCGCACGGGCTTTGCTCACTTTTTTGAGCACCTGATGTTTGAAGGCTCTGAAAATATTGATCGCGGTCAATACATGAACATTATCCAAAGCCGTGGGGGAACGCTCAATGCCTACACTTCCAACGACATCACTTATTACTACGAACTTTTGCCTTCCAATGAATTGGAATTGGCCCTCTACATGGAAAGTGAGCGCATGCTTCATTCCAAGGTGGATTTGACTGGGGTAGAAACCCAGCGTGAAGTAGTGAAGGAAGAGCGTCGGCAGCGATACGAAAACCAGCCATACGGCACTATCTTGCCAGAGACGCTGAAAAGAGCGTACACCACGCACCCCTATCAATGGGCTCCCATCGGTTCTATGGATCACTTGAATGCGGCTACCATCGAAGAGTTTCAGCAGTTTTACAAAGACTTTTACGTACCCAACAATGCTACCCTGACCATTGCTGGGGACATAGACTACAACAAAACAGAGGCCTTGGTTAGAAGTTATTTTTCAGAGATTCCAAAAGGAACGAAAGAAATTTACAGACCAAAGGTGACGGAGCCAAAAAAGACTGCTGAGGTGCGTGATGTGATCTACGACAACATCCAGATTCCAGCAGTCATTCAGGCCTACAATTTACCCCCAAGAAATCATCCGGATAGCTATGCCTTGTCTATGCTTTCTACCTACCTCACAGGAGGAAAATCTTCCCTAATGACCAAAGAGTTGGTGGATAAGCAGCAAAAAGCCTTGGCTGTGGCTGCAATTCCTTTGGAGCTAGAAGATGGGGGAGTGTTTTTGATGTACGGAATTACCAATATGGGAGTAGATCCTAAAGATTTGGAGTCAGAGGTGGACCGCTTGATCAAGCAGGTTCAGGATCAAGGCATCAGCGAGGAAGAATTTACCAAGTTGAAAAACATCATGGAAAATAATGTGGTAAGTGGCAATTCCACCATTGCTGGTATCGCCGAAAATTTGGCGGAAGCCAAGGTGATTTTTGGAGACACCAACTACATCAACCAAGTGATGGAGGCCTATTCCAAAGTGACCAGGGAAGATATACAGCGGGTAGCCAAGCAATACATGGATCTTAGTGGCAGGGTGGTGCTATACTACTTGCCCAAATCCGCGCAACCAGCCACTGAATAATCGTTGACCTTACGAATCGAATAGACATGAAAAAATATATAGTAGGAATACTCGTAACCCTTCTAGCTACAGCAGTAGCTGTAGCTCAAGTAGATAGAAGCAAATTGCCTTCCTCTGGACCAGCACCAGAAATCAAGATCGGAGAAGCCGAATCGTTTACACTCCCCAATGGGTTGAAAGTCTTTGTGGTTAAAAACACCAAGCTTCCTAGAGTTTCTTTTACGCTGGTGTTGGAACGCGACCCCATTTTGGAAGGAGAAAAGGCGGGTTTGTCCACCTTTATAGGAGAAATGATGCTGGGAGGAACCAAAACCAGAACAAAGGACCAATTGGATCAAGAGATAGATTTTATTGGAGCTAATATCAGTGCTTCCTCCACCTCTGTTTCGGCTACTTCCTTGAAAAAGCATCAAGGTAAAGTATTGGACTTGATGGCAGACGTTCTTTTTAATCCCATTTTCCCACAGGCAGAATTGGATAAATTGAAAAAGCAATCGCTCACTGGGCTTGCCACCACCAAAGATGATCCTCAAGCCATTTCTTCTAGACTTTCTAGGGCTGTGGTTTTTGGAAAAAATCATCCCTATGGAGAAACTGAAACAGAGAAGACCATCAAAAACATCACCTTAGAGGATGTGAAGGCCTATTACCAAACCTATTTCAAGCCCAATATTGCCTACTTGGCGATAGTAGGGGATATGGATAAGGCAGAAGCACAAAAGCTAGTCACCCAGTACTTTGGTAAATGGAAGAAGGGGGTGGTGCCTACGTTTACCTACCCCATGCCCGTACGTGCTGCTAAGCAGGCGGTTGCCCTCGTAGACCGTAGTTCTTCCGTGCAATCTGTGATCGACGTGACCCAGCCAGTCAAGATGAAAATTGGAGATCCAGACTATATTTCCAGCAGATTGTTGAACCAGATTTTGGGTGGAGGATCAGCTTCGCGCTTGTTTATGAACCTTCGCGAGGACAAAGGCTTTACCTACGGAGCTTACTCTTCTATTGATGCCGATAAATTGGTAGGAACCATTTCCGCTTCTGCATCCGTACGTACCGAAGTGACTGACTCTGCGGTATATGAGTTTATCTATGAAATCAAAAATCTCGTAGAGAAGGGAGTGACCCAAGAAGAATTAGACAAAGCGAAAGCAGAGCTTGCGGGTAGCTTTGGACGTTCCTTGGAGCAACCTGGGACGGTGGCCAACTTTGCCTTGAACACAGCGCGATACAACCTGCCTAAGGATTACTACGCAACGTATTTGCAGAAGCTAAATTCCTACACTGTAGCCGATATCAATGCTACTGCCAAACGATTAATCGAACCTGACAAGTTTGTGATTACGACTGTGGGGAATGGGGCGGAGATTAAAGAGAAGTTAGCACAGTTTGGAGAGGTGGTGGAATACGATAATATGGGAGAGCCCGCTAAAAAGCTGGAAGCAGAAGCAGACATGACCGCTGAAAAAGTGCTTCAAAACTACCTGAATGCAATCGGAGGCGCTACCCAAGTGGAAGCTATTAAAACGGCCAAAATTAGTATGGATGCCAACGTAATGGGTACTGCTTTGACCATTTCCTTCGTATATGATTCTCAAAATGGTAGATATGGACAGAAGCTTTCCATTGCGGGAAATGTCATGCAAAAGACTACCCTTTCTGGTGGAAAGGGATCTGTATCCATGCAGGGCAAAGTCCAAGAAATGAATCCGGAGCAATTGGCTGAAGCACAGTTGAATTCCTACCTATTCCCTGAGGCGGTATACAAAGCCAATGGCTATACTGCTACGCTCGATGGGTTGAAGGATGTAGATGGAAAACCAGCCTACAAGGTGGTGATTGCGACTGCTTCAGGCGCCAAATTGATCAACTACTATGCTCAAGATTCTGGCTTGAAGATCAAGTACGAAAATCCAGCTTCTGGAGACACCTTCTATTCCGATTATCAGACGCAGAATGGCGTATTGATTCCTATGGCTTGGACGATTAAGTCCCCTCAAATCCCTATACCATTGGAGGCTAAGGTAACTTCTCTACAACTCAATGTCCCCGTGACCGATGAGGATATCAAATAAAAAAAGAGGGCTTTACGCCCTCTTTTTTTATCTAGACCCAAAATAAAGTCGGGATTTACTTTATCCATTCCTCTCTGAGCCCAGTGCTAGTTTGTAGGCAAAGAGAGAGCGTGGGATAGAATGGCCCATCTTCGCTTTCGAAGCAAAGCTGAAGGGTCCTTCCTTGTCGATCTATGTCAAGTTTCCAAAGGAGGCTTTCTTCTTCAAGGCGATAGGTTAGTATGCGGTCGTTCCTCATTAAGTAATTAAAAGCCTTGCTAGAAGGATGGATGCGCTGTATCTCATCTAACTCGTCCACGATCACCCCCATGCGATGTAGCAATGCATTTGGCCCCACATTTTCTACTAGTGAAATTCCTAATTCGCGGAAGCATTTTTGGAGCAGTGGAAAAAGATCTTCTTTGCCGACGATGTAGGCATCTATGAAGCCTCTTATTTTAGCAGGTTCCCCTACCTGGCTTATCAATAGGCCTTCTACCTCTTCTAGGGTATACCCTTGAAAAGGGACTCCATACGCTTTCCAAAGTTGAGACATGAATTGGGCTAGAGAACTACCTTCTTTTAATAAAAGTACGTCCAAGCAAAATGATATAAGGGCCCCTCTGCTGTAAATATTGACTTTTCTATCGGGAATTCCCGGCACATAGCCATCTAGCCACAGGTCAAAGGAGGATTCTCTAATGGAGTAATTTTTCCAGCCCAAGTGGGTAGATTCTCGATTTACTATTTTTTCAAAGTGCTTCAGGTAAGTAGGCAAATCGTACACCCCAGACTTGAGCAAATAGAGATCTCCAAAATAGGTGGTTATTCCTTCTAAGATCCAACCGGCTTGCGTGTAGGTTTCCTTAGAAAAATCATAGGGAAGCAGTTCTTTAGGGCGGATGCGACAGACGTTCCAAGCATGATACAGTTCGTGGCAACTTATTCCTATTAATTCCTCCATGGCGGTAGTATCCTGTAAAGATACTGCAGGTCCAAAAGTAATCACGGTACCTTTTCTATGTTCTACACCGTGGTAATGGGGGTAGGGCAAGAGTTGAAAAATGAAGGTATAGGAAGGCTCAGGAAATTCTCCAAAATCATCCATCATCCGCTGGGTGAAGGCTTGGAATTGATTCAAGAACTGCTCTGGATTAAAATGAACTTCTCCATGGATGCAGCAGCGAAAAGTAGTGGCACCTACCCTATAATCCCATTGAATGAGCTCTTTTGCCGCCAATAATGTGGCATCGGCGAGCTCCTGGAAGTTTTTAGCACTCCAGACGCAGGGGCTTACTTCCGTCAGGGCGAGGACTTGCTGGGGATAGTCAGGAATTTGGACCTGTATTTCTATTTCCTCCTCCTTAAATTCCAAAACTTCAAAGCAGAAATTGACCAAGTTCAGGTACACCTGTTGATCGTCAGTCCAGGCACTTCCCGCATCCATTTTTCCTGCCCAATACGAATAGGATACTAGAACTTCGCTAGGGTGAGGTACCTGTAATTCCCAGCAATCTTTTGTTATTTTTTGGAAAGCTACCAGCTTTCCATCCGAAGTATGCACCTGAAATCCTCTGATATTTTGCGCAAAGTTGGCCAACTGATACCTACCGGCTCTCCAGGCAGGCAATTGTAATCTGATCAGCCCTGCTGTGCTACAAGGAATACGAAGTTCAATTTCTACAAATTGAGAAGTAGGCTTAGGGCAAGAAATAAAATAGTGAAGCATTTTCCTGGGCTTGTGATAAACAAATGTAGAGCCTAGGTTTGTAATTAAGAAAATGGTGCATATCTTTGCAATCCTTTTTGAAGGCAATCTTCAAAGAATTAGATAAGAGAGCAACTAGATAACGATATTCGATCATGAAAAGAACATTCCAGCCTTCTCGTAGAAAGAGAAAAAATAAGCACGGATTCAGAGAAAGAATGGCTACTGCTAATGGCAGAAGAGTGTTGAGAGCTAGAAGAGCTAAAGGCAGACACAAATTGACTGTGTCTGATGAAAAGACGCTTAAGAAGTAATTCTTTGGAGAGTTTTTCGTATGTTTCCCATACGATAACCTTTTTGAGATGGAGAGTAGACTTCGAAAATCTGAAAGGCTTTGCGCCGAAAAAGAGATACAGGAACTTTTTGATAAAGGTTCCTCTTTTTTTTTATATCCTCTTAAAGTCCTTTTTTTAGAAGGAATAGAAGGTCAGAATGGAGTAAATCAAGTCTTATTTTCTGTTTCCAAGAAAAAAATAAAAAAAGCTACGGGCAGAAATTACATCAAGAGAAGGATGAAGGAGGCTTATCGGCTCAATAAATCGATGCTGGAGCAGGGCGGGCATAAACTTGGGTTAATTTTTGTAGGAGATCCTGACATGAGTTTTTCTGAAATGGAGCCTAAAATGAAATTGGCTTTACAACGTTTGCAACAGGACATGACTAAACTTGGATAATTTCATGCAACAAAAATCAAAACTACTTTGGATAGGTATCCCCTTGCTGCTTTTACTTACGGCAGGCCTTTTCGCCTTTCAATTCAAAAATGATCGTCTTTTTGCTATTGCCAAAAATATTGAAATTTTTGCCACTCTCATTCGGGAATTGAATACCTATTACGTAGATGAGATAGACCCCGATCATTTGGTAAGCGTGGGTATTCAGGCCATGCTGGAGGAGTTGGATCCTTATACAGAATACATTCCCGAAGAAGAGTCTGACGATTTCAGACAACTTACTACTGGGGAATATGCGGGCATTGGTGCCCTCATCGGCGCAAGGGGTGAGGGAAATATGGTGTTGATGCCGTACACAGGTTTTCCAGCTCAGCAAGCAGGCCTTCGTATTGCCGATTACATCCTTTCGGTAGATAGTGTGGATGTTTCACAAAAAACTACCTCTGAAATTTCAGATTTACTCAAGGGGCCTCCCAATACGGGGGTAAAATTGAGCGTACGTCGAGGGCAAGACACCTTGGAATTTTCTTTGACAAGAAAAAAAATTAGCCTAAAAAATGTACCTTATTATGGTAAGATTAATTCCCAAACGGGATATATCAAGCTTTCAGATTTTACAGGCACAGCTTCGGCTGAGGTTAGAAATGCCTTGGTTACGCTAAAAGCGCAAGGAATAAATCAATTGGTCCTTGATCTAAGGGACAATCCAGGGGGCTTAATTCATGAGGCGGTAGAAATTGTGAATTTATTTATTCCTAGGGGGAAAGTAGTGGTCAAAACCATAGGCAAACTGCAGCAAGTAAACTACACCTATGCTACTACCAAAACACCCGTAGATAAGGAAATTGCCCTGATTGTACTGATCAATGATCGAAGCGCTTCAGCTGCAGAAATCGTGGCAGGAGCCTTACAAGATTACGATCGGGCAGTGATTTTGGGTAGAAAGTCATTTGGAAAAGGCTTGGTGCAGACTACCTTGCCTTTAGGGTACAATGCACAGGTTAAGCTTACTACGGCCAAATACTATATCCCAAGCGGGAGATGCATACAAGCCATAGACTATGCCAAATCTAGGGAAGAAGGGGAGGTATTTGCTGTGCCAGATTCCCTCAGAAAAGTGTTTAGGACTGCCAATGGCAGGGTGGTTAAGGATGGAGCAGGCATTGAGCCGGACGAATTGGTTACTGAGGTGAGCTATGCCCCTATATCTTACACTTTAGTGGCGGGCAACCATATTTTTGACTTTGCTACCCAATTTGCGTTTACCCATCCTTCCATTTCTAGTCCATCCGAATTTCGGGTAAGTGATCCTTTGTACGAAGAGTTTAAAAAATTTTTAGTGGGAAGGGAATACGATTACACTACCTATTCGGAAAAGTCTGTAGCCGATATGGAAAATTACCTCAAAAAAGAACCCTTCTATGAGGAAATTAAGGCCCAAGTAGATCTATTGAAGGCCAAGGTAAATCATAGTAAAGAATCTGATTTGGATACCCATAAGAAGGAGATAAAAAAAATCCTAGCAGAAGAAATTGTCTCGAGGTATTATTTTCAGGAAGGCATGATAGAAGCAGGCCTGCAGGGGGATCCAGCCATTGCCCTGGCAACTTCCTACTTCACTACTCCCTCTCGCATGGCAAAAACCTTGAATGCACCAATAAAGTAGGGATGGCGAGGATAATTTCCATAGAAACTTCCACCGAGGTATGTTCGGTTGCTCTTCACGAGCAGGGTCAACTTGTGGCTTTAAGCGAAATCAAGCAACAGGGAGCTCATGCTGAAAAATTGATGGGATTACTGGAAGAGGTGGTGCTTGCTGGGGGCATTACATTTTCAGGTATAGATGCGTTGGCAGTTTCTCAAGGCCCTGGTTCGTATACGGGTCTTCGAATTGGAGTATCTACCGCTAAAGGGCTAGCCTATGGCCTAGGCAAGCCCTTGATAGGAATCAATACCTTAGAAGCCATCGCCTCTAGTGTGGAGGCAGAGCAAGGGGGAAGCATAGTTGTCGCCTTGGATGCACGCAGGATGGAAATTTTTACCCAAACTTTTGATTGTCATGTGGTAGCAAAGGGGCCTATAAGGGCATTAATTTTGGATGAAGGGGCTTTTTCAGAAGAACTTACCCAGGGAAAGGTCTTTTTTGTGGGAGACGCCATAGAAAAAATGAAAGAGGTGGTTCAGCATCCTCATGCGGTATTTGTAGAGAATTTTCCCCATATGCTCTCCGCAAAGTGGATGGGAATGCTGGCCTTTGACAAGTACAGGCAGAAAAAGTTTGAAGATATTGCCTATTTTGTTCCCAATTATTTAAAAGAATTTAAAGCCTTGCACTCAAAAAAGAATCCTTTTCAAAGCCTATGAGTGAAATATCTAATAGAGTAGCAGCAAGCCCCATTATTTCCTTGAATATGGAGGAGTTTTATCCCCGTGAGGAGCGGCTAGGGTTTGATGTGTCTAACTATTTGGTAGAAAGACTCCTGCTCAAAGAAAAAGAATTTAGACAGGCCTTGAAAGAATTGGATTGGTCTATCTACAAGGACAAATGGGTAGCCATTTATTGCTCGGAAGATGCCATAGTACCTACCTGGGCCTATATGTTGGTATGTACTTATTTGGATGGACTAGCCAAGGGCTACTGTGTGGGTAATTTGGAAAATTTGGAGCAATACATTGCAGAACAAACCTTGAGAAACCTTCCTTTGGAAGAATTCAAAGATAGGCCAGTAGTGATTAAGGGATGTTCCAAAGTATCCATTCCTCTTTTTGCCTACGGCAGGTTGGTCTCTTTATTGCAAAAGGAGGCAAAAAGCTTGATGTTTGGGGAGCCATGTAGTACGGTGCCCCTGGTGAAGAAGCCTAAGTCTTAAGTTTTTTGATTTGCCTAGTGGATTAGGACAATTTTTGTTGCCCAAACGCTTGTGTAATCCCCTTCTCTAGTCTATGTTTGCACTCCCATTCAAAAAATGAATGGGAAAATGTGCGAAGAAGGCTTGGGTGAGGATATAAAAATCCAAACTTTTTTTTCGGTAAGGTTTTGTTAAGAAGAAACAAAATAGGATCTTTGCACTCTCATTTTGAGACGAGGGTCTCACAATTTTCCAAAAAAGTTGGAAAAAAAGTTCTTTGAAGTGATGTAAGGCGAAAAAAATACTCTGAGAAGAGGGGCTTTATGGGTATGCTTTACCTATAGGGCGAATAATAGAATAGTTACTTTACAATGGAGAGTTTGATCCTGGCTCAGGATGAACGCTAGCGGCAGGCCTAATACATGCAAGTTGAGCGGCAAGTTGGGTAGTAATATCTAACCTAGA
>JAJTDZ010000075.1 GCA_021298245.1 Algoriphagus sp.
CTAGTCTCTCGCCTCTTCTTTATAAAATCAGTGTTTTGAACGAGTACAAAGAAATAAGGTGGCAGCGTCAATTCCAAATTCCTTTGGAAATCAATCGTTGTACTGGGTCATGGTGGGAGCTATCCCTTGGGTGCAAAAGGCTAGTGTCATGTCTATGGCTTTGTCCATAACCTGGGGAAGTGTTTCAAATTCTTCTGGAGTAAACTTTCCCAATACATAGTTTACTTGTCCGCCTTTAGGATAATGATCTCCAATTCCCATCCTTAGTCTTGGGTAATCTTGGCCGCCGCAAAGCTCTTCGATATTTTTTAACCCATTGTGCCCAGCCGAACTTCCCTTGGGCCGCATCCTTAATTTTTCAAAGGGTAGCGCCACGTCATCTACAATCACAAGCACATTTTCTTTGGGAATACGCAGGGCCTGCATCCAGTAGTTGACAGCTTTCCCACTCAGGTTCATAAATGTGGTGGGCTTGATCAGGTGAATGCTCCTTCCTTTATGCTTAAATTCTGTTTTAAAAGCTAAGCGCTCACTTTTCCAAAAAATACCCTGTTGGTCTGCCAAGCGGTCAAGGGTAAGGAATCCAATGTTGTGGCGTGTGAGTTCGTAGGCGGGACCAATATTTCCCAAACCTACCAGCAGGTAATTCATGAGATCTTTGTTGACTGGTACAAAAATAAAAAATCCTGCTCGGTAAAGAGCAGGATTTGTAAGAGATATCCTCCAAGATTATTCCGCTTTCTTTCCACGGAGAGCTCTCGGAATTCCCACGGTCACCAAAAATAAAAAATCCTGCTCGGTAAAGAGCAGGATTTGTAAGAGATATCCTCCAAGATTATTCCGCTTTCTTTCCACGGAGAGCTCTCGGAATTCCCACGGTCACGATGGTTACGTTGGGAGAGGTGAGGATTTCAAATCCTTGAGGCTTCAACTCACCTACTCTAAACGATTTACCCAAATCTAGGCCACTGATATCCACAGTGATGTAATCAGGGAGGGACTTGGCTGTGCCCTTCACTTTCAATTTTCTAGTCTTAAACTCTAATTTACCACCTTGTGCTAGTCCTGGTGAACTTCCTTCAATCTTTACAGGAATTTCAAATTTGATAGACTTGTCTTCGGTGTATGCCATGAAGTCCGCATGAAGCAATACATCACTTACGGGATGAAACTGCGCTTCTTTAAGGACAGCCTTTACGATTTTTCCTTCTATGTTTAATTCTACCAGGTGAACTTCTGGAGTATAAATCAAATTTCTGAAAAGGATTGCTGGGGAATAGAAATGAATTTGCTCAGGAATACCTGGGCCGTAAACCACGCAGGGAACATTGCCGGCATCTCTGATTTCATTCAAAGCAGCACTGTCGAGATTTGCTCTTTTAAACCCTATAATCTCTAGTGTTTTCATGTGTATGTGTATTTAAAATTGGTTCTAGATAAACAGAGAACTGATGGAGGTATTGCCCGTGACGGCATGAATGGCTTTACTAAACAATTCGCCAACACTCAGTACCCTAATTTTTGAAGAATGCTGCTTTAAAGGGATAGTATCGGTGATGACCAATTCTTCCAAAACAGAATTTTCAATATTTTCATACGCTTTTCCTGAAAGTACCCCGTGGGTCACGACAGCCCTAACAGAATTAGCTCCTTTTTCAAGAATGATTTGTGCGGCTTTACACAAGGTGCCTGCCGTATCTACCAAATCATCCACGAGAACAACATCCTTTCCTTCTACTTCTCCAATCACTTGCATGGAGGCAATCTCGTTGGCTCTTTTTCTGTGCTTGTCACAGACGACCATTTCTACTTCAAAATGCTTGGCAAAGGACCTGGCTCTAGCTACTCCACCTACATCAGGAGCTGCAAAGATCATATCTGGAAGCCTAAGCGTACTCAAATAGGGCGCAAATATAGCAGATCCATTCAAATGATCCAATGGAATATCAAAAAAACCTTGAATTTGTCCCGCATGAAGGTCGCATGCAATGACCCGATCTGCTCCTGCAGAGGTCAACATGTTGGCAATTAGTTTGGCGGCAATAGACACCCTAGGCCTGTCTTTTCGGTCTTGCCGGGCATAGCCAAAGTAAGGGATGACAGCACAAACTTTGTATGCACTAGCTCTTTTGGCTGCATCGATCATCAAACAGAGTTCTAGCAAATTGTCGCTAGGAGGATTGGTGCTCTGAATGATAAAAACCGTACATCCGCGGATAGATTCATCAAAGCTGGGGGACATTTCCCCGTCACTGAATCGAGAAAGGGTAAGGTCGCCTAATTTTTTGCCGTAGCTCTTAGAGATTTTTTGAGCCAACTCGATGCTATTAGAGCCAGCAAAGATTTTTACTTCGGACATAGAAGAAAGAGACAGGTTGGTGGGATGGGTTTATGGAAAGACTTGTAAACAAAAGTAATGATTTTGAGGAAAGGAGAAAGCGTTCGGCTAGGAGCTTAGACGAAAATCTTTTTTCATGAAGCAATCCACTGGCTTAGAAATCTTTAGAGGAAACAAAGCTTTTGGAAGATTGTAAATTTAGTTTAGTTAGGAAATCTTCCTTTCCTGTAAAATTTAGGTTCACTTGGTATTTTTTTCCAGAATTGTCTATTCATTGCCGTAATTTAGACCACCTATATTTCCTGCTATCCTATGAAAAATCTTGGTGCTATCCTTCTTACCCTCATTTTGGTTCCTGCGGTTTTGTTTGCGCAAGAAATCCCTAGTCCTAAAGCGCATTTTGGATTTGATATAGGCTCGCCCTATCAGTTGGCCAACTTCACACAAACGGAAGCCTACTTTAAAAAGGTAGCTGAGCTTTCTGATCGGGTGGAATATAGGTCAATTGGGCAAACGGAATTTGGCAGAGAGCAGCCCCTCCTGGTGATTACGGCACCCAAAAATTTCCCAGAAGTGGAGCGTTACAAGGAAATCTCTAGAAAATTAGGCAGGGCTGAGGTGAGCATGGAAGAAGCCAAGGCATTGGCCTCGCAAGGCAAACCCCTGGTATGGATAGATGGGGGATTGCATGCCAATGAGGTAGTAGGTGCGCAGCAGCTCATTGAAACCCTCTACCAGTTGGCAACTCGGCAGGACGAGGAGACCTTGCGGATTTTGGATGAGGTCATCATCTTGTTGGTACATGTCAATCCAGACGGCATGGAAATCATGTCCAACTGGTACATGCTTCCCGAGGATAAGTCCAAAAGGAATAAAAATATTCCTGTTTTGTACCAAAAGTATATTGGGCATGACAACAATAGGGATTTCTACATGAATAACATGAAGGAATCTACCAACATCTCTAGGCAATTGTACCTGGAATGGTTGCCTCAGATCGTATACAATCACCACCAAGCTGGACCTGCAGGCACCGTAGTAGCGGGTCCTCCTTACCGAGATCCGTTCAACCACGTATTCGATCCTTTGATTATCACCAGTTTGGATGCCGTAGGAGCAGCCATGATCAATCGCCTGCACCAGGAAGAGAAGCCAGGCTATGCCCGACTTGACGGTTCGGTATTTTCTACTTGGTGGAATGGAGGCTTGCGTACTACCCCTTATTACCATAACATGATCGGTATCCTTACCGAAATTGTAGGTGATCCTTCGCCCTATTCTATTCCTTTGGTACCGGATCGATTGATCCCCAACAATGGCAATCCTTTTCCTGTCACACCTGGGCCATGGTCTTTTCGAACCTCAATCGACTATTCGGTATCTATGAATTATGCTATACTCAACCACGCCGTTAGGCATGGAGACGAGTTGTTGTACAACTTTTACCTCATGGGTAAAAAATCTATAGATAGGGGAACTACCGATACCTGGACCAGATACCCCAAATATGCTCAAGAGATTCAAGCCGCATTTGACGCCACTCAAAATAAGAAAGAAGCTGAAAATGAGGACGAAGCCTATTTCGGTTTCCGTTCGGGCATCCCTCTTGCATTTTATGACTCGGTCTATGCAAATCCTGAAAATAGAGATCCTAGAGGATACATTTTATCTGCGGACCAAGCTGATTTCCCAACGGCGATCAAGTTTTTGAATGCCTTAATTAAATCGGGAATTCAAGTACATCAGGCTACAGAAGCCTTTACTGTTCAAGGAAAAACCTATCCCAAGGGATCCTATATCGTCAAGACATCGCAGGCATTTAGGCCTCATGTCCTGGATATGTTTGAAGCTCAAGACCATCCCAATGATTTCTTATATCCCGGAGGCCCCCCTGTACGTCCTTACGATGCTGCAGGCTGGACCCTGGCTTATCAAATGGGGATTGAAGTAGATCGAATCTTGGATGGATTTGAGGGGCCTTTTGAAGCAGTTCCTTACGGGCAATTGCTTGTTCCGAAGTCTTCGGTATTGCCTGCTTCTGGATCGGGCTATTTCCTTGATGCTCGAGTCAACGATACCTTCAAAGCAGTTAATGATTTGCTGAAAGGCAAGGTAAAGGTGTACCGAACCCAATCGGCTTCTGGATCTATGCCGGCGGGTTCTTTTTATGTGCCAAGTGGAGGTAAAAAAATACTGGAGGAAGCAGCAAAAAATTATGGAGTGAGGCCGGTGGCAGCTCGAGGAATGCCAGCTGGGGCAAAGGAGATCAAGCCAGCACGGATTGGACTATACGATTACTACGGGGGCTCCATGCCTTCGGGTTGGACGCGATGGATTTTGGAGCAGTTTCATTTTGATTATGCACAGGTGTTTCCAATGGAGATCGATGGAGGTAGTTTAAATCAGAAGTACGATGTTTTACTCTTTATTGGGCCAGGAATGCCTGGTACATCGGGTGGCTATGGTTCAGGGGCACAACCGAAAAAGGAGGACATCCCAGCGGAGTACCACTCCATGTTGGGCAGGCTTTCAGTTGAAAAATCAATCCCTTTACTGAAGGAATTTCTAGAAAATGGGGGTCAAATCCTCACGGTAGGAGCCGCTACTTCCTTAGCCAATCACCTGGGACTTCCTGTGTCCAATGCCTTGGTGGAAGTGGCGAATGGAAAAGAAAAAGGACTGAGTGGAGAAAAGTTTTATATCCCAGGAAGCGTATTGGAAATGCATGTCGATCCTGCTGCGCCCATCAATTTTGGAATGGGGGCAAAAGCAGATGTGTTGTTTAACAATAGTCCTGTGTTTAGACTAAGTCCTGAAGCTTTGGGTGCAGGGGTCAAGCCATTGGCTTGGTTTGGAGCTGATCCTCCCTTACGTAGTGGCTGGGCTTGGGGTCAGCATTACCTCAAGCATGGCGTAACCGCTTTTGAAGCCAAGGTAGGAAAAGGTACCCTGTATGCTTTTGGTCCTGAAATAACCTTTAGGGGACAATCTCACGGCACCTTTAAACTGTTGTTTAATGGCTTATATAAGTAAATACACCAGCCAGTAGGGCATGAACCCTCAGGGGTTATCCTAGATTCTTTTTCTAAAATAAGATCAAAAAAAAAGACCTCCATATGGGAGGTCTTTTTGTTGACCGACTAGGGCTCGAACCTAGACTCTTCTGAACCAAAATCAGACGTGTTGCCAGTTACACCATCAGTCAGGATAATCCAAAAGCAATCGTTCTTGCTTTTGATGGTACAAAGGTAGAGTTCTCTGAAATTTTTTCCAAACCTACTGCTAAAGAATTTTGACAATTGCCTGCGTTTGAACCCTAATTTGTTCGTGTCAAGTGACTTGTCTTGGCCGAGGAATTTGATTTTGTAAGTGCCAAACTTTATGAAATCTGAAAGTAAACCTAGCAATGAAATCGATTGAAATTATTAAATCATTAATAAAAATCAATTTATTTTTAAATAATGAAAATTTATTCAGTCATTTGTTTAGTAATAAGAAATAAACCAACTAAATAATTACTGCGATGAACTTTATCAAGATGGAAAAAGTGGTGGCTCCGGTCATCGAGAAATTGGAAAAATTGGCTGAGCGAGAGCTGGCAGCAGAGCTAAGCTGGTGCTGGGGAAGTTACCAAAACGATCAAAATCCTTCGGGACTGGTTGCAAAAGGTGAGGCTGCGGTCGCTGTATTTCAGGCTGCTCGCGAAAAAAATAGCAAGTCGGTAGCCAAGAAGCTTGTCGACGATCTGCAGGCTGCATTGGCATAAAAAAAAAGTCCCGTTTAAACGGGACTTTTTTTTTGATTTACGGAGTAAGTTATTCTCCTACTACGACAAATTTCACTTGCGTCTTCACCTCTCTGTGTAGATCGATGTCAGCAGTAAATTCGCCAGCACCTTCCACAGGAACAGTGATTGCGATTTTCTTTCTGTCGATTTCAAATCCCTTAGTTGCTAGCGCATCAGAGATTTGAAGGGTAGTCACTTTTCCGAAGATTTTTCCGGAGTCACCGATTTTCGCCTTGATTTCAAGGGTGGTTTCGGCAAGTTTCGCAGCGATGTTTTCGGCTTCAGTTTTGATTTTTTCGGCTTTGTGTGCTGCTTGCTTGATGTTTTCAGCAAGGATTTTCTTGTTTGACCCTGTAGCAAGTACAGCAAAACCTTGTGGAATTAGGTAGTTTCTACCGTATCCTGGCTTTACGCTCACCAAGTCATTTTTGTATCCAAGACC
>JAJTDZ010000076.1 GCA_021298245.1 Algoriphagus sp.
ACCCTTCGTCCCAAAAAGCAACTTGAAGCCCTCCAAAATGAATTACGATTCTACGCCAAACCATCCCTTTTAATCAAAAGGTCGGCCATTGACCCTAAACCAAGTCCACAATTTCAACCCCATCACCTATCGTCATCCAAACGCCTAATTTATGGAGTCAAGAATTAACACCTCAAAAAAGCCAAAAGAATACTTCTTGGAGTTTTTAATGCTATTTCTTGCAGTCAGCATGGGCTTTGTGGCAGAAAACATCCGTGAGCAAATCAATGAGAAGCGACGGGCCCATGAAATGCTAGTGGCTTTCCGGAAGGATGTGGAGCAAAATCAATTCTTATTGGACTCCTTGATTGAGCGAAATACAGCCCAAATCCACTACTTTGACTCAGTTAGCCATACGATTGGATTCAATGACCAGCCTTTGGACCTCCAAAAATTCTCCGCCGAATTGAATTTATGGATTTATCGGTTTATGAACCGAAAAAACACTTTTGAACAAATGAAGAGTGTGGGAACCTTACGGAATATCAACGATTTCAACCTCTTGGACCAAATCCTGACTTACGAGCAAATGGCTGATTTGGCAGAAATGAGGGCTACCCAATTTGAAGGCGATCACTATTGGAATCAATTTCGTCCTCAATTGCGCGAAGTATTTCCATCAGGTTTTTTTGTGGAAGTCTTACATAATCCAAAATACATGCAGGCGCTCAATGTATTGAATGCGGACTACGAAAAATTTTACCAAGAACATGCCCATATTCGAGATAGGGACTTACAAAAGTTAATCACCGATCCAGAAAAACTTGACTGGATTTCCAAAATGTTTCATGAGCGCGTCACCTTTATCAAGCTATCCACAATGACTTACAATACGCTGCATGGAAAAGGTGAAAAGCTAATTCAGACCTTGAAGGAAAAGGGGTATGAGGATTAAGGTGAAATTTGTGTTGAACTTGTACTCTAGACAAGGAATTGACTTGAATACCTTCAATTATCAATTACCTAAAGATTGAAACTGCATCTAGGCACATTTTTTCCCTAGTAAGTTTTAAAAAAGATGCAGGGGATAAAAATCCTAGTTTAAACGAAACTGGAGGAGATAATAACAAAAAAAAGAGGTCATTTCTGACCTCTTTCTCCCAACGCTCCCCCTCTTGGGCTCGAACCAAGGACCCCATGATTAACAGTCATGTGCTCTAACCAGCTGAGCTAAGGAGGAATATTTACCCCTACTGGGGATGGTTATGACGCCCCTTTCGGGAAACGTGATGCAAATGTAGACCTGGAATGTATTTTTTCCAAATGCTCCCCAGAAAAAACTTACCTATTTTCTTTGGCTAAAAGAGTAGGACTCCATACTAATTTACGGGTGGCGGAAGCCCTCTAGGACCGAAAACGCATGCAGCAAGGCAGGAAATACGGCATCCATTCCTTCGGCAGCACCTGCTGGAGATCCTGGGAGCGCGAGTACGAGGGTCTTCCCCATCTGCCCCGCTAGGGAACGGGAAAGCATGGCCGTTGACAGGCGCTGCTGTCCGTAGGCACGAATCGCCTCTTCCACACCCGGTATGCGTCGGTCCAATAAGGGTTCCAAGGCCTCTGGGGTCACATCCCGTGGAGACAAGCCTGTCCCTCCCGTCACAAGCAAGAGGTCTACCCCTTGTGCTACAAGGTCCTTTGCCGCTGCTTGAATGGCCCTTACCTCATCTGCCACGATCCGCTTCTCGGCGACGGTGATGCCCAGCTGAACTAACTTTTCCCGGATCACTTCTCCCGAGCGATCTTGCCCCTGCCCTGAAGCCAGCGTATCGGAGCAGACAAGAATAGCCGCTTTTCTAGCTTGGTTTAGGCTCGAAGTGGAATCGGACTTGCCTCCCTTTTTCTCGAGCAACTTGATCTGCTCGATACTCACCCCCTTGTCGATGGGTTTGAGCATGTCGTACATCGTCAAGGCTACTACCGAGGCCGCATGCATGGCTTCTACCTCCACCCCAGTCTTGTAGATGGTGTGGATCTCTACCTGGATGTGGACTTCCAACTCGCTCAATTCGTAGCGAACGGCAGTGTATTCAATCGGCAAGGGATGGCAATCCGGAATTAGGTCTGCGGTACGCTTGGCAGCAAAAAGGCCTGCTACTCGTGCACATTCCAAGACCTCCCCCTTGGGTACAGTACGGTCTCGAATGGCCTGAATCGTAGCTGCCTTACTGACACGCACGATGGCCTGGGCGATGGCTTTACGAAGGGTGTTCGATTTGTGGGTAATGGGCACCATGGAATCTGAATTGAAAAAGAAAGTTAGGCATCTTCTTCCATATCTTTTAGGTAAAGAACAACAAGACTGGAGAGCTCACTTCCTACTACTGCTCCTTTCTGGATTTTTTTCGCTCTTCCAAGAGTTTCTTGGTTACTTCCGCATTGGTGCCATAAGCCGGATTTTTTTCCAAGCGATCCAAATAGGTATCCAAGTAGCCTTGGGAGATTTCTGCGCTATCGCCATACTGCTTGCGCAACTCTTCCAGTTTCCGATGGAGTTCTGCTACCACCGGGGCATAGGCAGGATCCTCGTAGACATTGCGCAGCTCTTGGGGATCCTTGATGCGGTCGATCAGTTCCCACTCGTCCACATCGTAATAGTAGTGCACCAGTTTGTACTGCTCGGTCACAACAGCGTAATGCCGCTTGACCATGTGCACTGCGGGGTATTCGTAGTAGTGGTAGTAGACTGCATCGCGGGTCCAAGATTCGGAATTTCCAGTAAGCAAGGGAAGTAGGGACTCCCCTTGCATGTCTGCAGGAGCAGGGATGCCTGCTGCCTCTAGGAAGGTTTGCGCATAATCCAAATTTTGCACCATCGTAGAAGAAGTACTTCCTGGGGCAATTTTTCCTGGCCAAGCCACCAATAGTGGCGTTTTGAAACTTTCGTCGTAGACAAAACGCTTGTCGTACCAGCCATGCTCTCCCAAGTAAAACCCTTGATCGGAAGTATATACGATCAGGGTATTGTCCATTAAGTTATTGGCTTCTAGGTAATCCAAAACCCGACCCACATTTTCGTCCACGGCACGGATGGTGCCCAGGTAGTCCTGCATGTAGCGCTGGTAGCGCCATTGCATTTTTTCTTTTTCATCCATGCTTGGGAAGGAGGATTTGAAAGAAGCATTGACCAGGTCATAGGATTTATCCCAGTTGGCACGCTGCTGGGGAGTCAGTCTCCCCACCTCGCGGGAAAAGGCTAGCGTGTCCCAATTGGAAGTGCCGGGGATACCGAGTTCCTTCATCACCGAGGGATAAATCTTGGAATCTCCCGACCAGTGCAAGTGCTTCAGTAGGTTCATCTCCGCTTCCTTGGCAGCGCGACCTCGGCCGGAATAGTCGTCAAAGAGCGTAGCCGGCTCGGGGAAAGTGCGTTGAGTAAATTCTTCCAAGTGCCGCTCTGCTGGCAGCCATTCCCGATGGGGAGCTTTGTGAAGGTAAAAAAGAAGGAAAGGATCGCTGGGATTTCGTTCTTCCTTGAGCCAGTCCAAGGTCATGTCGGTAATGATGTCGGTGACATAGCCTTCTACACGGATGTTGCCCTCGTTTTTGGTGATAAAGTCTGGGTTGTAGTAGGAACCCTGACCGGGCAAGATTTTGTATTGGTCAAAACCTTTGGGGGCATTGCCAAAGTGGAGCTTGCCAAACATGGCCGTCTGGTAGCCAGCCTCCTGAAAGAGTTGGGGAAAGGTGACGTTGGTGGTATCGAAGGGAAAGTCGTTATCAATCTTGCCATTGAGATGGGAGTGCTTGCCGGTGAGGATGGTGGCACGGCTTGGCGCACAGATGGAGTTGGTCACCGTGGCATTGGTAAAGCGCATGCCCATCTTGGCAATGCGGTCAATGTTGGGGGTCTCTATCAGTCGATTGCTGTAGGCCGAGATGGCTTGGTAGGCATGGTCATCGGACATGATAAAGACGATGTTAGGCCTCTTGGTGGTGGGGGCTTGGGTTGACTGCGCCCATGAGGAGGTGCAAAGAATAAAAAAGAGGAGAATAAAAAGTGGTTTTTTCATCGTGCAAACAAGTATGGGAAAGCGAATGGGTAATTCGACTATATTCTATTTCCTTAACCTACAGAAAAGTAGGAAAAAATCCGAAGGAAAGTTTAAGGGAGGTTGGAAGAGAGGTTAAAAAGAAAAAATAATGAAAAAATAGTCAGACAAAAATCAATGAATCGGTTTTCTAAAAATCAACTGAAAAGCAATCCTAGCAGATTTATTGGAAATAAGATAGGGTGGGCTTTGGCTAGATTTTTTTCAAACCATAGAAGATATCGACTTTAAAAGGTCCTGTACTGATCTTTGGTTAAGTTTAGAGAAAGCAAACGATTTTTTGCCAAGATCTTTGAGCGAAGCTCCTAAGTGATAAATTTCCATGTCATCTACGATTAAAAACCGGTCATGGCTTTGGGTAAACTCCTTTATGTACATCATTGGATATTGCAGATTTACCTTTTCAACATCAAGAAGTAACTGTTTGCTAAGCGTTTTGGTCAAGATAGTTACCGTTACATTTTTATCCTTTTTGCTTAAATGAACCAAAACAGATTCATCTATGTAATTATCAATCAGAACAATGGATTTTTTGGCAGTGCAAATAATTTTTGAAATCAAGGCATATGCATCAAATAGTTGCCCTTCAAAAAAAACTCCCTGAGTGGGAATCAGATGAGAATTTAGCTGCAAACTAATTTGGTTTACTTGTAAGCCTAGAGCCTCCAAGCGATCCTCAAGGCGGTTAATCCGGGGATACATCGCAATGCCTTTGAGGAGATAATCCTTCAACACCCGAGTCGCCCAAATTCGAAAATGGGTTGCTTTAACCGAGTTTACCCTATAACCAACAGCTATTGCAGCATCGAGTGAATAATAGTTTACTTTACGTTGTTGCGTTTTTTGGTTTATCGCACCATGAGGAGTGGTATGTTCCAAAATGGAACATACCATAGATTCTTCTAATTCTTTAGAATTGAAAATATTCTTTAAATGCTTGGTAATGGCTGGACGTTGTGTCCCAAATAGTTGTGCAAGTTGGGTTTGGGTAAGCCAGATGGTTTCTCTTTTTTCATCAAATACTACTTCAATGGGATCATCTTGCTCGTTTGGACGGTAAAAAATTAGCTCGTCTTTCATGGTGTAAAAACAGGTTAAAAAATAATGAATCCCTTTACGGGGATAGATGGAAAGCCTTTTTTATGGAAAGGTCTATTTCAAAACGAAAAACTTGGGATTCAGGTTCTTCCCATAGCAAGGTAATTCCTCGGGTAAAAAAAATCTGCGGAGATTATTTTCGTTTTTTGCTACCGTGCAAAAAATCCCCCTAACCCCCTTAATAAGAGCCCGTCCCGCAGAATTGCGGGAGGGAGTTGCATCCCTGGGATTCCCAGCTATTGAATAAGAAGTAAGATTTTCAGGAGTTAAATAATTCTTTAGAGTCAGGAATCGAAACTATTCCTTTGCGCCCTACCTGCGGAAGGCAGGCTTTGCGCGATTATTTCTTTTTTTTTGCCGCTTGCCTGCCTAGGGAAGGAAGCAAATAGAAACGGAGGAAGGCTTACTTAAAACTTAAGCGCTGCCGTGAGGTAAAAGGTACGTCCATCGGCAGGTAGGATCCCTGGACCCGGATAGCCACCCGCACGACGGGTAAAGTAGCGTGCATCGCTCAAGTTAT
>JAJTDZ010000077.1 GCA_021298245.1 Algoriphagus sp.
CCATTTGTGCCAAAATCAAGTCGAAGCGATCTTTTACTTGTAGACTTGCCTTTTTATGTCCAAGCCGGATCTCCAAGGTTTTGGTCTCAGGATCTATAGAAAGTAACTCTGCCTCAAAAGATTGATTGCCCCGGATGAGGTGAATCTTTCTATCTCCCAGCCATTGACAATCCCAATTCAAGTCCTCTTGATTAATCGAGAGTCCCTGGTCGTTTTTTTCTATGCTAAAAGTCGAATTTTGGAGAATAACTGAAAACATTCTTGCTATCTTGACTACAAAATCAATTTCTTGGCCTACAGGTCTTGCCTAATTTTCCCAAATATGGATCAAAAACTCAATTGTCCAAAGCAAAAAGGAAGTTCGTTTTTCCTTTACCTACTTCTAGGCCTTGCTTCCTTCTACATACAAGGCTGTAAATCTTCAGCGTCAATATCCTCAGATACTTCAGGAACCGTAGGAGGCACAGCAGATGATCTTTTCGATCCTGCTACTTTCTGGGCGGAAGAAGAAACGCTCCCTTATCAACCTAGCGCAACCCGAAGCATGGATATCGTCCATATGGACTTAGACCTTAGGTTTGATTGGAAAGTACAGCAGGTAGTAGGGACAGCAAGACTGAAGATGACCCCCTTCCTTTATCCACAAAAAACGGTGGTACTCGATGCCAAAGATTTTGAATTGGGAAGTGTGTATTTACTTCAAGGGCAAAAGAAAGAAATACTTTCCTACCGCTATGACGAAAGGCAACTCACGCTATACTTGCCTGAGGAAGTCTATCCCAAAGATACACTTACTGTAGAAGTTTCTTATACTGCCTTTCCAGAGCGTAATTCAGGGGAGGGGAGTGCAGCGATTACAGACACCAAGGGTCTGTACTTTATAGATCCTTTGGATACCCTTCCCAACAAAGCTACCATGCTTTGGACCCAGGGGGAGACCGAACACAACAGTAAATGGTTTCCTACCTTAGATCGTCCCAACGAACGATTTACTCATTCGATAAGTCTGACGGTCCCAGACACCATGGTCAGCATTAGCAACGGGAGATTGGTCAAGCAAGAACCCAAGGAAAATGGAATGAGGACAGATTACTGGGAGATGAATTTGCCTCATGCTCCTTATTTGGTAGCCATTGCGGTCGGGAATTTTGGAAAAGTTGAGGCTTCGCATACTACCATACCCTTGGCCTATTATGTGGAGAAAGGCTACGAGGCTGGAGCTGCAAAGGTATTTGAGCGTACGCCCCAGATGATGGCTTACTTTGAATCTCTCTTGAAAACTCCATTTCCTTGGCCAAAGTACGACCAAATTGTTGTTCGTGATTATGTGTCAGGGGCTATGGAAAATACCACTGCCTCCATTTTTATGGAGGAACTGCTATTGGACGAAAGGGAGGCTTTGGATTCGGAATGGGATTATATTATTGCTCATGAACTTTTTCATCAGTGGTTTGGGGATTTGGTCACGGCTGAATCTTGGTCCAACCTTACCTTGAACGAAGCATTTGCCAATTACAGCGAATACTTATGGACAGCTCATCAAGAAGGGCCGGACGATGCGGCAATGAAATTAGTCACCGAAATGGAGGGGTATTTTTCTGAAGCTGAATCAAAGCAAGTGAACCTGATTCGCTTTAACTATGCAGATGCGGAAGATATGTTTGACGCCCATAGCTACAACAAAGGCGGGGTCGTATTACACATGTTGCGTCGACATTTAGGGGATGAGGCATTTTTCAAAGGGCTCACCTTGTATTTGAACACCCATGCTTTTGGTTCGGTAGAGGCGCATGATCTCCGCTTGGCTTTAGAAAAGGTAAGCGGGCAGGATTTGAATTGGTTTTTCAACCAATGGTTTTTTGCCAAAGGGCATCCCGAATTGGATATTCAGGTCGATTATTCTCAGCCAGAAAACATTTTAGTCACCCTTACGCAAATGCAGGATACCTACGAAGGCCCAGTATTTCAGTTGCCCGTAACATTGAGTTGGTACCAGGAGGGTGAGCGATTTACTCGTACCTTTATAATGAGCGAGGTTACTCAGCAATTGGCTTTGGAAAACCAAGTACCCATCGAGCAATTGTACATCGATGAGGGTCAAGAGCTCCTGGCTAAAAAAAGTCAAAGTTTCACTTCTGCCCAGTACCTGAGACAATATAAAGAGTCTCAGTTAGGTATTGCAAGGTACGAGGCCTTGGACAGTTTGGTTTCCCGATCTGCATCTGAGGAATTGAAAGAGATTTTGCCTTTGGCGATGAAGGATTCCTTTCGGTCCATCCGCAAGCGAGCTTTGGAAGTCCTTCAATCCGATATTTCTTGGAAAGATTCCCTGCCTGAATTAGAGGAGCAGGTATATACCTTAATAGATCAGGACACTAAAAATGATATAAAGGCCGCCGCCATAGATGTTTTGACCGAATGGAATCCTGATGCTTACCAGAATGCTTTTCAGCGTTGGGTAAGGCATCCTTCGTACCTGGTAGCAGGGGCAGCGCTCATGGGCTTGGCTTATGGAAAGGATCCCGCGATGTCCGAAGACTACATGGCCTCTTTTGAAAAAGAGACGAATTATCGCATGCGGGTACCTTTGGCAGAATACTACCTGATGAATAAAGTAAAAGGTAAAGGAGCTTGGTTTGACTCGGCTTTGAGATCCATGGAAGGAGTAGGGCTGTATTATTTTATGGGGTATTATACTTCCTATTTTTCTGAATTCCCTGAGGAAGGCAAAGCGCAAGCGGTCTCTTACCTACTTGGTTTACTTCGCTACCATTCTAAAGATTACGTTCGATTGGGTGCTTTTCAGAGTTTACTATCGTTTGCCGAGGAGCCTGGAGTACTGGAAAGTTTGGAAAAGGCCGCCGAGGTGGAAAAGTCTGAAGATCTTAAAAACTACTTTTCTTATTTCCTGGAAATGTTTGATGAAGAAAATTAATTCCTTGATTTTTAAAAGTTTGACCTAGTCTTGGTGAAAAAGTTTTCAAAATTCAACATCTGTCTTTGATACTTTAATAAAAGGCTATAGTTTTGCAATCCGTTAAACTCACCTGGGTGCTATCTGGGTGAGTTTAATGCAGTTGGGGGAATACCAAAGCGGCCAACTGGGACGGACTGTAAATCCGTTGACGTATGTCTTCACAGGTTCGAATCCTGTTTCCCCCACTTTTTGCTTGATTGTAAAATTTTTTTTCTAATTTTGCAGGGCAAAAAATTAACCGGGTTTCCGGAGTAATAAGCGGGAGTAGCTCAGTTGGTAGAGCGGCAGCCTTCCAAGCTGCAGGTCGCGGGTTCGAGCCTCGTCTCCCGCTCTGTGCTTTTGTTAAAGTACACTGCGTAGTGAAAGCCGACGTAGCTCAGGGGTAGAGTACTTCCTTGGTAAGGAAGGGGTCACGGGTTCAATTCCCGTCGTTGGCTCAACACAGAAAAAATTTTATTAATTAAACTATATCTAAAACTAAAACTGAGGATTTTCAAGCATGGCAAAAGAAACATTCGACCGTTCCAAGCCGCACGTAAACATCGGTACGATTGGACACGTAGACCATGGTAAGACCACCTTGACTGCAGCCATCACTACCGTATTGGCAAAGAAGGGTCTTTCTGAATTGAGAGATTTCTCTTCTATCGACAACGCTCCAGAAGAGAAAGAAAGAGGTATCACCATCAACACCTCTCACGTTGAGTATCAAACTGAAAAGAGACACTACGCTCACGTAGATTGTCCTGGACACGCTGACTACGTGAAAAACATGGTAACAGGTGCAGCCCAGATGGACGGAGCTATCCTTGTGGTAGCTGCTACTGACGGACCTATGCCGCAAACAAGAGAGCACATCCTATTGGCTCGTCAGGTAGGCGTTCCTCAGCTAGTTGTCTTCTTGAATAAAGTGGACATGGTGGACGATCCTGAATTGTTGGAGCTTGTAGAGATGGAGGTTAGAGAACTTCTTTCTTTCTATGAGTTTGACGGAGACAATATCCCTGTAATCGCTGGTTCAGCACTTGGTGCATTGAACGGTGAAGAGAAGTGGGTACAAACCGTAATGCAATTGATGGATGCGGTAGATAGCTACATTCCATTACCTGAGCGTTTGATTGACAAGGATTTCTTGATGCCTGTAGAAGACGTATTCTCGATCACTGGTCGTGGTACCGTAGCTACTGGACGTATCGAGAGAGGGGTAATCAACTCTGGTGATCCTGTTGACATCATCGGTATGGGTGCAGAAGGCCTAAAGTCTACTGTAACTGGTGTGGAGATGTTCCGCAAAATCCTCGACAGAGGTGAAGCAGGTGACAACGTAGGTTTGTTGTTGAGAGGTATTGAAAAAGCACAAATCAAGCGCGGAATGATTATCTGCAAGCCTGGTTCTGTGAAGCCTCACGCACACTTCAAGGCTGAAGTTTACGTACTTTCAAAAGAAGAAGGTGGACGTCACACTCCATTCTTCAACAAGTACAGACCGCAGTTTTACTTGAGAACTACCGACGTAACCGGAGAGATCAAGCTTCCTGCTAACGTAGAAATGGTAATGCCAGGTGATAACGTAACCATTGAGGTGAATTTATTGTCTGCAGTTGCTTTGGAAAAAGGATTGAGATTTGCGATTCGCGAAGGCGGTCGTACGGTAGGTGCCGGACAGGTGACCGAAATCCTAGACTAAGCGTATACATTTAGCATATACAATGCGATCCCAAAGATTATTTTGGGGTCGCATTTGTTTCTAAAGACTTTATTCCTAATTTTGCGTTCCGTTTTGGAGCGTTCGTGTTACACGGGCATAGTTCAATGGCAGAATAGCGGTCTCCAAAACCGTTGATGGGAGTTCGAATCTCTCTGCCCGTGCACTAAGAAAATAGACTATGAATCTTAAAAACTTTGTCCTCGAGTCATACGATGAAATGAAAAACAAGGTGACTTGGCCTAAGTATTCATTTCTTCAAAACAGTGCCATTTTGGTATTGGTAGCTTCCTTGATTTTTGCCCTTTTTATTGGAGGGATTGATCTAGGTTTTGAGAATATCATGACATGGTTTTACGATTTATTCTAATTGAATTGCAGGATGGCTGAACATAAATGGTACGTACTTAGAGTTGTCGCCGGACAGGAAAAGAAGGCTAAAAACTATCTAGAAAATGAAATTTTTAGGCAGAAGATTAGCGAGTTCATTCCTGAAGTGTTGATTCCTTCTGAGAAGGTATACGAAATGCGCAATGGCAAGAAGCGGGTGCGGGAAAGAAATTTTTTTCCCGGTTACGTTTTGGTCAATGCGGATTTGTCTAATGGTGAGGCCAATCACGTGATTACGAGTATCCCAGGAGTAATTGGTTTTCTTGGATCAAACCAGGGGGGAGCTTCCAAAACCCCTGAACCATTACGTCAATCCGAAGTCAACCGTATTTTAGGTAAGGTGGAGGAAATTGATGAGTTTGCCGAGAAGCAGGATGCCCCATTTATAGTCGGAGAGGCCGTCAAAGTAATGGATGGGCCTTTCAGTGGGTTTACTGGGACAATTGAGGAGATTTTTGAGGAGAAGAAAAAGCTTAACGTTATGGTTAAGATTTTCGGCCGCAATACTCCTGTAGAGTTAAATTTTATACAAGTAGAAAAACAAGACTAAGCAATGGCTAAGGAAATCACTGGTTATGTAAAACTACAAGTGAAAGGTGGCCAGGCTAACCCGTCACCTCCAGTAGGTCCAGCTCTT
>JAJTDZ010000078.1 GCA_021298245.1 Algoriphagus sp.
ACCAGGGATTCTCGATTAATCAAGAGGACTTGAATTGGGATTGTCAATTGCTGGGAGATAGAAAGATTCACCTCATCCGAGGCAATCAATCTTTTGAAGCAGAATTGCTTTCTATAGATCCTGAGACCAAAACCTTGGAGATTCGGCTTGGACATAAAAAGGCAAGTCTACAGGTAAAAGATCGCTTCGACTTGATTTTGGCACAAATGGGCTTCAACAGTACCGGCTCAGGCCAACTCAAGGAAGTGAAAGCACCCATGCCAGGTTTGATCTTGGACCTGTTGGTGAAGCCAGGAGATAAGGTAAAAAAAGGGGACCTTCTTTTAATTTTGGAAGCCATGAAGATGGAGAATGGGATTAAATCCCCTGGGGATGGCACGGTAAAACAGGTGCTGGTTTCTCTTAAGCAAAGCGTGGAAAAAAACCAGGTGCTGATCCAATTTTAACTTTTTCTATGGCTAAAACATCGTCGAACTCCTCTTCCTCCAAAGAAAAATAAAGAGAAGACCCCAATTTTTTTTTGGATTATTACAATCTAGAAAGGAAGCAAGTATATTTGGCAGATTGTTTGGCTTTTGCGGCTGGTTAGGCTACCGATTTTACTGCTGCACGCCTTCGGTCCAGAAGAAAAACACCATCAGTATTCTAAACCCGATCCTATTCCATGAAATACAAACGAATTCTACTCAAACTCAGTGGAGAGTCCCTAATGGGAGAAAAAAAATACGGAATTGATCCTAACATCCTTCAACAATACGCAGAGGAAATAAAAAAAGTAAAGGATCTAGGAGTAGAAATCGCCATTGTTATTGGAGGAGGTAATATTTTTCGCGGGGTGCAGGCAGAAAAATCAGGGATAGACCGTGTACAAGGAGATTATATGGGCATGTTGGCTACGCTCATCAATGCCATGGCTCTCCAAAGCGCCTTGGAGCAAATTGGGCTGTATACCCGACTCATGTCTGGTATAAAAATCGAAAGTGTGTGCGAACCTTTTATCCGAAGAAGAGCCATTCGGCACCTGGAAAAAGGAAGAATTGTAATTTTTGGAGCAGGCATTGGGAATCCTTATTTTACCACCGATTCTACAGCCGCACTTAGGGCGATTGAGATAGAATCTGACGTGGTCCTCAAAGGCACAAGGGTAGATGGGGTGTATTCGGCTGATCCCGAAAAAGACGCCAATGCCACCAAATACCACCACATATCTTTTACCGAAGTGTACGAGAAGAACTTAAATGTCATGGACATGACTGCATTTACTTTATGCCAGGAAAACAACCTGCCCATCATTGTATTTGACATGAATGCCGAAGGCAACCTCTCCAGGCTCGTAAATGGAGAAAAAATTGGCACCTTAATCACCGTTTAATCTCAAGACCCTCATGGAAGAAATTGAATTGTTTTTGGAAGAAGCAAAAGAACTCATGCAGAAAGCTGTAGACCATACGGCCTCTGAATTGGTGAAAATTCGAGCAGGGAAAGCCATGCCCAACCTCCTCGACGGAGTCATGGTGATGTATTACGGAACCCCTACGCCCCTTCAGCAAGTTTCTTCTGTGACTACCCCCGATGCACGTACGCTCACCATCAAGCCTTTTGAACGAAGTCTGATTTCAGAAATAGAAAAAGCCATCATCAATTCTGACCTGGGCCTAGCACCACAAAATAATGGGGAAATTATCATTTTGACCATCCCAGCATTGACCGAGGAGCGCAGACTACAACTGGTCAAAAATGCAAAATCAGAATGTGAGACAGGGAAAATTTCTATTCGATCCGTTCGCAAAGACACCAACGAATCCATTAGAAAATTACAAAAAGAGGGAGCTTCTGAGGATGCCATCAAAAAGGCCGAAGAACAGGTTCAAAAATTTACCGATAGTTACTCCTTAAAAATTGATGAGCTTTTTGCAAAAAAAGAAGCAGACATCATGAAGGTGTAGGTCCTCGAAAAGCCCCGAAGTATCGGGGCTTTTTTTACGCTTACGGCGCCAGCCATTTCCCCTGCCATGCCGAAGCTTGATCAAATTCCAGGCGGAGATGCCCTTGCTTAGATAATTGTAGTACTTCTATGGAAAGGGGAGAAAATGCGATCACCGTAAAGAAATTTTCTTTTTCATTCCAAGCAGTCCCCTGTTCGGGGCCATTCAGTTTAGTTCCAGGAGCAAGTAGAGATGTATATTCCTTTCGATTATGGGCCGCTAGGCTTCTCCAATATCCCTGCGCAAATTCATCACCTGCATGCACGCTCGCCAGGGCCTTGATCCGCACCTGAACTTTCTTTGTGGGATGATAGAAAAGTAGGCTTGCCCTAGGTTTTTCTATGAGTTCGCTTACTTTTCCAGACCTAAAGTCTGTAAATACGACCAGCTGCAGACTTGAAGTAATTTCTCTAAGAACTACCATACGGACCTGAGGAAAATGAAGCCCTTGGGTAGCCAAAGTCAGGTAACGAAAGGGATGAGAAGCTTCGGCAACACCCTGTTGGAGTTCCCCTAATAGTTTGGGCCAAATTTTTTCAGGACTATCTAAGGAAGTAATCAGCATGGGATAAGGTGGGTACGGGACAATGCAACTTATAAAAGAGCCGGGACAGGAAGATAACAACAAAAACCTCCTACCCAAAGTTGGACAGGAGGTTTCATTGGCTTATAGCTAACTTAGGATCAAACCATCACCTTCTCATCGATATTTTTGAAGTAAATCTGATGATCCGCATCAAGGTCTACCAGCACAGCTGCATCGTTTTTGATGTAGCCGGAGAGAATTTGTTTGGAAAGCTCGTTGAGCACCAAGCGCTGTAGCGTCCGCTTCAAGGGCCTAGCACCAAAGTTGGGATCAAATCCTACCTCTGCCAAGTAGTCCAAGACCTCAGGGGTAGCTTCAATTTCAATGGTAGATTCTCCCAGTCGCTTTTGAATTTCTTTCCATTGGATGTCTACAATTTTTCGAATCAAAGGTTTGGTCAATGGCTCGAAGACGATAGTTTCATCGATTCGATTGAGAAATTCGGGCCTTACGGTTTTTTTGAGTAAGTCCAAAACTTCAAGCTTGGTTTGCTCAAGAATTTCTTCTTTGTTCCATGCTTCCATTTCAGAAAATCTTTCTTGAATGAGATGCGAGCCTAGATTGGTCGTCAAGATGATGATGGTATTTTTGAAATTAGCCAATCGTCCTTTGTTGTCGGTCAACCTTCCATCATCCAAGACCTGCAGCAAAATATTGAATACATCTGGATGGGCCTTCTCAATTTCATCCAAGAGCACCACCGCATATGGCTTTCTGCGCACTGCCTCGGTCAGTTGACCGCCTTCTTCGTAGCCCACATATCCTGGAGGAGCTCCTACCAATCGGCTGACGGTATGCCTTTCCTGGTATTCCGACATGTCGATACGGACCATAGCATTTTCGTCATTGAAGAGGTACTCTGCCAAGGCCTTGGCCAATTCGGTTTTTCCTACCCCTGTAGTTCCCATAAAAATAAAACTTCCTATGGGACGTTTGGGGTCCTGAAGTCCTGCTCGGCTTCTTCGTACGGCATCCGATAGGGCCGCTATGGCTTCTTTTTGCCCCGCCACTCTTTTGCCTAATTCCTCTTCCAAATGCAGTAGCTTTTCTTTTTCCGATTGTATCATCTTGCTTAATGGAATTCCAGTCCATTTGGATACCACCGAAGCTATGTCTTCCTGGTCAACTTCCTCCTTAAGTAAGGGAGATCCGGCCTGCATTTCAGCCAATTGGGCCTTGAAAGATTCTAAAGATTTTTCCGTTTCCACGATTTTTCCATAGCGGATCTCCGCAACCTTCCCAAAATCCCCTGCTCTTTCGGCTTGCTCAGCCTCTTGTTTCCATTTTTCTATGGCTTCTTTTTCTCGTCTTATTCCTACAATTACCGCCTTTTCACTTTCCCATTTGGCACGTACCGATTGCCTTTTGGCAGATATCTCTGCAATATCCTTGCTCAAGACGGCCTCTTTATCCTTGTTGTTTTCTCTTCGAATAGCTTCCCGCTCAATTTCCAATTGCATGATACGACGGTTGAGTTCATCCAATTCCTGAGGCAAGGAATCTATTTCCATCCTCAATTTGGCCGCTGCCTCATCCATCAAATCGATGGCCTTATCAGGCAAAAAGCGGTCGGTAATGTAGCGCTGCGAAAGTTCAACCGCTGCGATCACGGCATCGTCCTTGATTCGCACCCCGTGGTGCAATTCGTACTTGTCCTTGATTCCTCTCATGATAGAAATGGCATCCGCAGGCTCGGGTTCATCTACCATCACCGACTGAAACCGTCGTTCTAGGGCCTTATCCTTTTCGATATATTTCTGGTATTCTTTTAATGTGGTGGCGCCTATGGCATGAAGCTCCCCTCTGGCCAAGGCAGGCTTGAGCAAGTTGGCCGCATCCATAGCTCCTTCCCCACCTCCTCCAGCACCTATCAAGGTGTGGATCTCGTCTATAAAAAGAATAATCTCCCCTTCTGCATCGGTTACTTCTTTGATCACCGACTTGAGACGCTCCTCAAATTCCCCCTTGTACTTTGCTCCTGCTACCAGAAGGCCCATGTCCAGTGAAATTAGGGTTTTGGATTTCAAATTTTCAGGCACATCCCCAGACACAATGCGCTGAGCTAGGCCCTCTACTATAGCTGTCTTTCCCACTCCAGGCTCACCAAGCAGAATGGGGTTGTTTTTCGTTCTCCGTGCTAGGATCTGCAGCACGCGTCTTATCTCCTCGTCTCGTCCGATGACCGGATCTATTTTTCCTTTTTTGGCAAGTTCATTCAGGTTTTTAGAATATTTCTCTAAGGCCTGGTACTTGCTTTCTGCATTGGGATCTGTCACTTTGTTTCCTTTTCTAAGTTCTTTAATTGCTTCAATGAGGGGCTTTTCTGATATCCCCTGTTGCTTCAAAAGCTGGGCAACGGCATCATTGCCAGCCAAAATTGCCAAGAGCAAATGTTCGATGGCCACATAACTATCTCCAAAAGTCTTCAGGTACTCCTTGGCTTTTGCCAAGGCCTGATTGGCTGATGCGGATAAATAGGGCTGCTGATTGCCTCCACTCACTTGGGGGAGCTTTTGCAATTCCTTGTCCAAGGCCGATTCGAGCGCTTTCTTTTCTATTCCCAATTTTTTGAATAGAAACAGCATTACATTTTCCTCTTCCAGCATCATCGCCTTCAGTAAGTGTACTGGTTCTAAGGAAGGATGCTTGGCTTCAGAGGCCAACTCAGCCGCCCGCTGAATCGCTTCTTGAGATTTGTTGGTAAACAGATTAAAGTCCATGCTGCACGTGTGGATAGTTGGTCGATGAATAGGCCACAAAATGAAATCCAAACTTGCATTTCCGTCATTTTGGCTGAAAAACACTGAAAATCAGCAGTTTTTCGGAAATTTTGACAGCAGTACCTGCTCCTTCAAGAGGTACTTTTTTCTAAAAATGACTTGATTCCTTTTCACCCCTTGTCCCCTGCGCTTCGATAGGGATAGGGATTTTTATTTTTGTGCAGAAGCAAAATCTTCCACCGCCTTCCAGACTCTAAAAATATTTTTGTAACAAATCTTTTCTATGTCATCTCGCGTGTAGCCCCGCTGGAGCAGCTCTGCGAGCAAGTTGGGAAACATGGAGACATCTTTGAGACCCGTAGGAAGCGAATCCCCCACCCCATCAAAGTCTGAACCCAAACCTACGTGATCC
>JAJTDZ010000033.1 GCA_021298245.1 Algoriphagus sp.
AGAGCGTACCACCACCTCATTCAGGGAAAAAATCCCCTCGCCTATATTAAGTTCTAAAACGGCATCTCCAAGGATATCCAATAGTCGTTGCTCGGTATATCCCCCTATGTTTTGTATGTACAGGGTCGTGTATCCTTTGGGCAACACCAAATCAAACTGACCTTCTTTATTGGTGATGGTTTGTCGCATGGACTCCTTTTCGTAGACGATGGCCCCTTCTATGGCTTGATTATTTTCCAAGCTCTTAACTATTCCAGAAAGTTTGGCTTCGGTGCCTGGACCTGACCTACCAATCACGTAACGCCTATTTCTTACAAATTCATCTTGAGGAGATGCGCTAGTTAAATCGGATGAGCTGCTTGCTTGAAAATAATTGGGCAAAAACTCTACAGGAAATTTTCCGCCTTTAAGAATAAATACCTCTTTTTGAGCAGAAATGGAAAAATTCAGATCAGTTTTTAAGAAAATAATCCCCAAGACATCCTCTAATTTGTCTCCATTGGCTTGAAGATTTACGGTCAATTGGGCTACCTCTTCTTGATTATAAATAAATCGATAGGGGGTATCCTTTTCTATCAATTCGGCAAATCGTTGGAAAGAAATGCCTGCGAACAATCCAGTAACTCCTTTTTCCTGCTGTCCAAAAGCAGGGGCGCAGGCGATGAAAGCCAGTAAAAAAGCTAAAAAGAAGTGGTGGTATCGAAGGTACATTATTCTGTGCTAGCGTAGGTAACTATAAATTTCAAAAAGGCCGTGGGTACTTTTTTAAATTGTAGTCCTTTTGATTTTACTTCTTTTTTAACTTTTTTTTGATCTAGACCTAGAGCCAAGTAGGCATCGGAAGCCTTTTGAATGGGATAGAATATTCCATCCTGAAAAAGAAAATAATCTACTTTTTCCAGATATACTTCACTGAATCTAGACATCTCTCGAAGCGATTTAGTGGATTTGAAATGCTTGGCTAACGCAATCGCTTTATTTTCTTCTAGCACCTGATAGATCCCATTCCCATGATGCAGGTAACCATCGTTTCCCTCAACAAAACGAAATAAATCTCCATTCCCAAGTACAAATCCATCAATTTTTTCAGGCTTGATTAAGATCTTCTGGTTGAAAATGGGATGAAAAGTAAGCAACTGGTCTTGGTAGCTATCGTAAAGCAAGGGAACGTCGGGATAAGTGATGCCATTGATGCGGAGCGTTCCCCTCTCAAATTGCCTAGAGATATGGTAAGGGTCACCTTTGATGAAAAGGGAGGGCTCGGCATATTGCCCACCAGTGATGAGTTCTTGAAAATAAGGAATCTCCTCTCGATAGGCACTCAAGTAGGGCAAATCAGCACGAACTACCTGGGCAAAATCCAAGACAGGTAGAAAAAGGAAGGTGCAAAAGAATAAAAATTGTATTTTACGCATACTGAAAAATACGATTGAAAATTCTTATAATTCTTATTTATTCAGAATATGTTTAAATGGTCATTGGCTAGGTTAAACGGAATAGAATCTACTATGATGCACTTGCGAAGACAGTTTCTCAAAACCCTTGCCGTAGCTCCACTGGCAGTTACCTCCACTCACTTGGCTGAGGCAAGCCCAATAAAAAAAGGAGGTACTCAATTTAAATTTTCCTTAAACACCAGCACCATCAGGGGACAAAAGTTATCCCTACCTCAGATGATTGACCTTGCGGCAAGAGCCGGATACGATGGCATTGAACCCTGGATGATGGAGATAGAGGCCTATCAAAAGGAGGGAAATAGCATAGCTTCGCTTAAAAAACGCATTCAAGACGCGGGAATTGAATTGGTCGATTGCATAGGATTTCCAACCTGGTTGGCACAAGATGAGGCAAAGAGTAAGCAGGGGTTTGAGCAAATGGAAAAAGAAATGGGGGTGTTGGCAGAATTGGGTTGTACACGAGTGGCCGCACCTGCGATTGGAGCAGAGGCTCCACTGGATTTGCTCCAAGCTGGAGAAAAATACAAGCGCTTGTTGACTTTGGGAAGGAAAACTGGCGTAATGCCCCAATTGGAATTTTGGGGTGCATTTCCCGCATTCTATCATTTGGCTCAAGCCATGGCCGTGGCAGCAGCTGCGGACGATGCAGATGCGAAAATTTTAGCTGACGTTTACCACTTATTTCGCGGAGGCTCGGGATTTGAAGGATTACAATTGCTAGATGGACAAGCCATAGATATATTTCATCTCAATGACTTTCCCAAAGACATTCCTAGAACCAGCCAACAGGACAAGGACAGGGTATTTCCTGGGGATGGAGGCGCACCCATGGAGGAACTTGCAAATCGCTTGCGAGACAAGGGAGGGGAAATCATTTTATCCCTAGAACTTTTCAATCCAAGCTATTACGAAATGGATGCTGCTTATGTAGTAAAAACGGGATTGGAAAAAATGAAGCGTTTTTTTAAGTCTTAACAAAAGAAATTTGAGCACTCCCTACATGACAAACCCCACGCGGATGACATAGGGCTCATTGTAATAGGAATTGAGATTGGAGTAATTGAGGTTATATAAAAAAGTGAAATTAGCACCTCCCCTGGAGCCAAAGGGAGCAAAATACCCAGCTCCAAGAAAAAGAGATTCTGACCACGTTCTTTCAAAGCGATCCTTCGCAAAAGAATAGGCATTCCAATTGATCGATTCTAGTTCGGAGTAAGCAAAAATATTAGGCAATATATTGTATCGAGCAAATGCCCTAGCTCCGTAAGAAGATCCTGCAGCACCTTGAAAACGGGAATCGTCGTAATATTGGTAAGTCAGCCCTAGCCCAGTCGAAGCTTTTTCATTCACCATGATCCCTGCTAGGGGGGAAATGTCAATGAGGGTAACTGTCCCAAACTGAAGTCCGAGATTGCCCCCATAGTACATCCTATCTTTTAGCACAAAGGGGGCTTCAGGATCAATTTCTCTTTGTGCAAAAGTAGACAAGGGAAGGAGAGAGGTGCCTAAAAAAATCAGAAAAAATACTTTATTTTTCCACCACCACATAAAGATCCTCAGTAGGCTTTTTCATCAAGTACTTTTCTCGAGCAAATTTTTCTAAGAGTTCCGGATTGCCCAATAGTTCTTTTTGTTGCTGAAGTAATTGTGCCCTTTTATCTACATAAAACGCTTTTTGATCTTCCAATTCCCATAGTTGCTTGGTGAGTTGGTAGTGATTGGGAACACTATTGGAATCGATAAAAATCATCCAAAACAAAAAGGAAAGGGAGGCCAAAACGTAAAAATTTCTACCGTATTTTAAGAATTTCTCCATAGGAAGGAAATAATACAGTCCAATATACAAATTTCATGCAAAAAAAAGACAGCCCCGGAAATCCGGGACTGTCAATTTAAATGAGAACTGTCACTTACTTCAGTCTACCTTTGAAAACAGCGGCATCACCGAGTTGCTCTTCTATGCGGAGCAACTGGTTGTATTTTGCCATACGATCGGATCGGGAAGCAGAGCCTGTTTTGATCTGACCACAATTGACTGCCACGCCAAGATCGGCAATGGTAGCATCCTCTGTCTCTCCAGATCGGTGTGACATGACGGCGGTAAATCCTGCCCGTTGCGCCATGCTGATAGCATTTAAGGTTTCTGTTAGGGTACCTATTTGATTTACTTTCACCAAAATAGAATTGGCAGATTTTTCTTCAATACCTCTTTTCAAAAATTTCACATTGGTGACAAACAAATCGTCCCCTACCAGTTGGATCTTGGATCCAATTTTAGCGGTAAGCATGGCCCAGCCTGTCCAATCTTCTTCGGCGCAGCCATCCTCAATAGAGTCGATGGGATATTTTTCGGTCAATTCAGCCAAATAGGCAACTTGCTCCTCACGGCTTCTAATCTTGCCTGTGGGACCCTCAAACTTAGAATAGTCGTATTTTCCATCCTTGTAGAATTCTGAGGATGCGCAATCCAAAGCAATTGTAACCTCTTTTCCAGGCGTGTATCCTGCCTTAGCGATTGCATCTAAAATGCAGGCCAAAGCTTCCTCTGTTCCTCCAGAGAAATTAGGAGCAAATCCACCTTCATCCCCTACTGCTGAGCTGAGGTGCTTGTCATGAAGTATTTTTTTCAAGTGATGGAAAATCTCTGCTCCCCAGCGGATGGCCTCGGAAAAGCTGCTTGCCCCAATCGGGCGAACCATAAATTCTTGGAAAGCAATAGGGGCATCGGAATGGGAGCCTCCGTTGATGATATTGAGCATAGGCACGGGAAGTGTATTTGCATTTACTCCTCCAATGTAGCGGTAAAGTGGTTGACCCGCTTCCATTGCTGCAGCCTTGGCTACGGCCAGAGACACCCCTAGTATAGCATTTGCCCCAAGCTTGCTTTTGGTGGGGGTACCATCAAGATCTATCATGATTTGGTCGATGGTATTTTGTTCGAAAACATCCATCCCAACCAACTCGGGGGCAATAATTTCATTGACGTTGGCAACGGCCTTTAACACTCCTTTGCCTAAGTATTTGGATTTGTCTCCATCTCGAAGTTCTACGGCTTCATTGACTCCGGTGGATGCACCACTGGGCACAGCTGCCCTACCGAAGGCGCCGTTTTCCGTAACTACATCAACTTCTACAGTAGGATTTCCTCTAGAGTCTAAGATTTGTCTAGCATGAATGGATTGAATCAAGGTCATGATTTAAAAGGTTTGTTAGCATTAATTTTTATTCATCAAAGAAACAAAATCGTCAAACAGGTAGCGAGAATCGTGCGGCCCTGGAGAAGATTCTGGGTGATATTGAACAGAGAAAGCAGGTTTATTTTTAAGTCGAATCCCTGCTACCGTATGATCATTCAAATGTACGTGGGTAATTTCGACTTGAGCGCATTGCTCAGCTGCTTCCCGGACTACATTGAATCCATGGTTTTGGGAAGTGATTTCGCTTTTACCTGAGGTTAAATTTTTTATCGGGTGATTGAGCCCGCGATGCCCGTGGTGCATTTTATAGGTAGGAATTCCTACCGATGCGGCAATGAGCTGATGGCCCAAGCAGATGCCAAAAACAGGTTTTCCTGTACTTAAAATTTGAGTAACAGTAGATACAGCATAGTCCATGACGGCAGGGTCACCGGGTCCGTTGGATAGAAAATATCCGTCTGGGCCCCACTTTTCCATTTCCTGAAGACTGGTTTTAGCAGGAAATACCTTACAATACACTCCCCTACTTGCCAGATTTCGAAGAATATTCTTTTTGATCCCAAAATCGAGGCAAGCTACTTTAATGGGAGCATTGGCCTCGCCAAAAAAATAGGGTTCTTGGGTGCAGACTTGAGAAGAAAGCTCTAAGCCATTCATATCGGGTACTTTGGCCAAGGCGGCAGCAAGTCCTGTTAGGTCTCCCTCATATTCGGAGCTGATGATGGCATTCATGGCTCCTCTGTCGCGCAGGTGTCGAACAAGTTTTCGGGTATCGATATCGGCTATGCCGGTAATCCCAGCATTGACCAAATACTCTTGTAGGGAACCCGAGGCATCTAATCTGGAGAATACCTCAGAAAAACTATTCACTACGATTCCTGCTACACAGGGGTGATTGGATTCTACTTCTTCTGGATGCACTCCATAGTTTCCAATGTGTGAGGTAGAAGTGACTACGATTTGTCCTGTATAGGAAGGATCTGTGTAAATCTCTTGGTATCCAGTCATTCCGGTGTTGAAGCAGATTTCACCACCATTGGTACCGGGAGCACCTATGAGTGATCCATAAAAAACAGTTCCATCAGCGAGCAGGAGAGTAGCGTTCTTTTTAATCATGATATTGGCGATTGGGCAAAGGTAATAAATCTTAGGAAGCCATAAGAGAGACTTGGGCATAAAAAAAGGACTGAACTTGGTCCAATCCTTTTTGATGTGAAATTGCTTTCCACTTATTTTTCTTCAGTCTCCTCGTCTGCAGAAGCCTCAGGTGTTTCTGACTCCTCTGAAGTGGCTTCTGCCACTGGAGTTTCTGCCTCTTCAACAACTTCGGCTACAGGAGTAACCTCCTCTTCTACAGCATCTTCTACAGCCTCTTCTGCTGCGACTGGAGCTTCTTCCACCGCAGGTGCTTTAGCAGTCACAGCAGCAGGAGTACTTGGAGTAGTACCCGAGGATCTTCTAGATCTTCTGGTAGTCTTCTTCGCAGGCTTGGCATCCTTCAACATCAGTTCGTTGAAGTCCACCAATTCAATAATACACATTTCTGCATTATCTCCTAGACGAAATCCTGTCTTGATGATTCTAGTGTAGCCTCCTGGACGAGTTCCTACCTTTTCCACTACCTCACCGAAAAGCTCCTTGATAGCCTCCTTACTTTTCAAGTAGGAGAAAGCAATTCTTCTGTTGTGGGTGGTATCTTCTTTGGCTCTGGTCACCAAAGGTTCAACAAACTTTTTCAATTCTTTCGCTTTGGCAAGCGTAGTAGAAATACGCTTGTGAAGAATCAGGGAAGATGCCATGTTGGAAAGCATAGCTTTTCTATGCGAAGCAGTCCTACCCAGGTGGTTTATTTTCTTACCGTGTCTCATTGTTATTATTCTTCATCAAGTTTGTACTTAGAAATGTCCATGCCAAAGGTCAAGCCCTTTTCTTGGATCAATTGCTCAAGTTCTGCCAAAGATTTCTTACCAAAGTTTCTGAATTTCATCATGTCTGAAATTTCAAGCTTTGCAAGATCTCCTAGGGTTCTTACATCCGCTGCCTTTAAGCAATTGAAGGCACGAACTGAAAGATCTAGGTCTCCCAATGAAGTTTTTAGCAGCTTGCGCATATGAAGGAATTCTTCATCGATTGGCTCTGGTTCAGCAATTCCAGAAGAATCCAAGACCATGGTTTGGTCAGAGAATAGCATGAAGTGCTGAATTAAGATTTTAGCAGACTCTTGAAGGGCTTTTTCAGGATGGATGGATCCGTCCGTAGTTACTTCTAGAATAAGCTTTTCGAAGTCAGTCTTTTGTTCTACCCGGGTATTTTCAACGCTATACTTAACGTTTTTGATGGGGGTAAAAATGGCGTCTATAGCGATTTGACCAAATACTTGTTCTTTAGGCTTAGACTCCTCTGCAGGAAGGTATCCTCTACCTTTTTCAATAATTATCTCAATTTCGAAATTTTTGGTAGAGTCAATATGACAAATTACCAATTCCGGATTTAAGACTTCGAAAGAGGAGGTGAATTTTGAGATGTCACCTGCAGTAAAAACAGACTGATTTTTAATTTCAACAGAAATTTTCCCATCAAATGCATCGTGAATTTTCTTGAATCGGACTTGCTTCAAATTCAAGATAATGTCAGTCACATCTTCGACTACTCCTTCGATGGTGGAAAATTCATGCACCACTCCAGGAACTTTGATGGAAGTGATGGCGTATCCCTCCAAAGAAGAAAGTAGAATTCTTCTTAGGGCGTTACCTATAGTAACTCCGTAGCCTTTTTCAAGGGGTTTGAAGGTAAATAAGCCATGAAAATCATCGGCCTTTTCCATCACCACCTTTTCGGGCATTTGAAATGCTAATATGGACATATCGTTTGTTCTGTTTTAGCTGAAAATAGGGAAATATTACTTAGAATAAAGTTCGACAATAAGCTGAACCTTAATATTCTCTGGGATATCGTCTCTTCCTGGTACGGTAACGAACTTACCCGCCATGGAGGCATTGTCCCACTCTAGCCAGGAATAGCGATGCGTACCTCTACCTGCCAAGCTATTGGTGATTGCTTCAAGAGATTTGGAACGTTCCCTTACTGAAACCACGTCTCCGGGCTTCAAGGTGTAAGAAGGAATATTTACCAATTCTCCATTGACCAAAATGTGCTTGTGAGATACCAGCTGACGGGCACCACGACGTGTGGGGGAAATCCCCAATCGGTACACGGTATTGTCTAATCTGGCCTCTAGCAACTGAAGGAGGTTTTCACCGGTGATTCCTGATTTTCTAGAAGCGATGTCAAACATCTTTGCGAATTGTCTTTCCAACACTCCATAGATGTATTTTGCCTTCTGCTTTTCAGAAAGCTGAATTGCATATTCAGACTGCTTCTTTCTTCTCCCCCTGCCGTGCATGCCTGGAGGGTAGTTTTTCTTTTGAAGTGCCTTGCTATGCCCTTCGATTGCTTCTCCAAATCTTCTGGAGATTTTAGCTTTTGGACCTGTATATCTTGCCATACTAGTGCTTATTTACAATTAAACTCTTCTACGCTTAGGTGGACGACATCCGTTGTGAGGCATAGGAGTAACGTCAATGATGGTCGTTATGTCCAAACCTACATTTTGCAATGTTCTGATCGCAGACTCTCGACCAGCGCCCGGTCCTTTTACGAAAACTTCGATTTTTCTCAATCCAAGTTCGTAAGCTGCTTGCCCACAATTTTGTGCGGCCATTTGAGCAGCGTAAGGAGTATTCTTTTTAGATCCACGGAAACCCATCTTACCGGCAGAAGCCCATGAGATGACCTGACCTGAAATATTGGTAATAGAGATGATGATGTTGTTGAAGGAAGCTTTGATGTGGGCTTGGCCCACTGCTTCTACCTTCACTACTCTTTTTTTACCTTTTGCTTTATCGTTTCTTTTCTGAGCCATAATCTAAATCAGGTTTTATTTAGTTGCCTTCTTTTTGTTGGCAACGGTCTTACGCTTGCCCTTTCTTGTTCTGGCATTGTTTTTCGTGCTCTGACCACGAACAGGAAGTCCTTTTCTATGTCGCAATCCTCTATAGCATCCGATATCCATCAGACGCTTGATGTTGAGTTGAATCTCCGATTTCAACGCACCCTCTGTTCTGAACTCTTCAGAGATGATTGTTCTGATCGCGGTTGATTCTTCATCATTCCATTCTCCGGCTTTTTTGTCGAAGGAGATTCCTGCTTTGCTCAGGATAGCTCTGGCTGAACTTCTACCAATACCGAAAATGTAGGTAAGTCCGATTTCGCCACGCTTATTGTCTGGTATGTCTACACCTGCAATTCTAGCCATGATTAACCTTGTCTTTGTTTATACTTAGGATTTTTTTTGTTGATGACGTAAAGCTTTCCTTTTCTTCGGATTACCTTACATTCAGCACTTCTTTTTTTGATAGATGCCTTAACTTTCATTTGCTTATTATTTTAAATTTCAGCCAAATGGAATCTCGCTGAGGAAGAAGGTAATCCCAGGGGAACTTTCTTCTTGCTTGATTTCATATCAGTTTATTTATATCGATATACTATTCTACCTTTTGTTAAATCATAGGGAGACAACTCTAGTTTCACTTTATCCCCTGGAAGGATTTTGATGTAATTCATCCGCATTTTTCCAGAAATATGGGCAATCAATTGATGTCCATTTTCAAGTTCCACCTTAAACATCGCATTGGATAATGCTTCTGTAATGGTGCCATCTTGCTCTATTGACGTCTGTTTGGCCATGTTAGAATCTATGAATCTCTTCTATGTATTTATGCGTAGTTAATACTTCTGTTCTATCTTCAAAAATTGCTATCGTATGCTCATAATGGGCGGAAGGCTTTCGATCTGCTGTTCGAATGGTCCATCCGTCTTTTTCTTGGACAATATTACGTGTACCAAGATTGATCATGGGCTCAATGGCAATCACCATACCTTGCTTCAGCAAGGGGCCACTGCCCTTCTTGCCGTAATTAGGAACCTCAGGAGATTCGTGAAGTTTTCGACCCAAGCCATGCCCGACCAATTCTCGGACGACGGTGTAGCCTTTGGCTTCCACAAATTTCTGAATCGCATAGCCGATATCGCCTACACGATTGCCAAAGATGGCTGCTTCAATTCCTAAATAGAGTGAATCTCTAGTGGCTTTTAATAAGGCTAAGACAGAAGGGAATACTTCACCTATGGGGTATGTATAAGCGGAATCGCTATGAAAACCTTGGTGAAAGACTCCACAATCTACTGAGATTATATCGCCATCTTTCAATTCGTACTCGCTCGGAAATCCGTGAACTACTACTTCGTTTACAGAAATACAGAGGGAGCTAGGAAACCCGTTGTAGCCCTTAAAGGAAGGTACTGCTCCGTGATCCCTAATAAACTCTTCAGCAATTTTATCTAAGAAGGAGGTCTTTACCCCTTTCTTGACATGCTTGGCGATTTCTCCGTGAGCTCTTCCAAGAATGTCGGCACTTTGTTTTATTTTCTCAACTTCTTCCGAAGTCTTGTATTGAATCATAGTTACGCTACTTGGTAATTGGAAGAATTGTTCTTCACGTTACCACTTTTCATCATGCCTTCGTAATGTCTCATCAACAAATAACTTTCAATCTGACGTAAGGTGTCCATGATGACCCCTACCATGATGAGCAAAGAAGTACCCCCAAAGAACTGTGCAAATTCCCCGCCTACACCAGCAACAATAGCAAGAGTGGGAAGAATAGCCACTGCAGACAACAGGACGGAACCTGGAAGAGTGATCTTGGAAATAATGCCATCGATAAATTCTCCAGTGGGGGCTCCAGGTTTAATTCCCGGAACAAATCCACCATTTCGTTTCATGTCTTCTGCGATTTGTTCTGGATTGACCGTGATAGCCGTATAGAAAAACGTAAAGACAATTATAAGCGTAGCGAATAATAAATTGTATTGCCAAGAAGTAAAGTCTGAGAATGTTGTACCTATGTAGTTAGCGATATCACTTTCCGAAGCCCAAATTTGTGCTATTAGAGCAGGAACAAACATCAAGGACTGGGCAAAAATAATTGGCATAACTCCAGAAGCATTGACCTTGATAGGAATGTACTGACGCTGTCCACCATATACTTTACCACCTACCACTTGCTTAGCATATTGAACAGGAATACGACGAGTTGCCTCAGTCAAGGCAATTACACCCACTACCACGAAAAACAACACAAGCCCTTCTATAATCAATAAAAGCAAACCAGAAGAACCCTTTTCAGCACCTTCGGCAATCAATGCTCCTGGGAAGCGGGAAATAATTCCAATCATGATGAGCATGGAAATACCATTTCCTATGCCTTTTTCAGTGATTTTCTCTCCCAACCACATACAGAACATGGTGCCTGCGGAAAGTAGAATCAAAGAACTTACCATAAACATGGTAGTACTTTCCATCGTTACGGCACCTGTAGGTATAATGGTAGCAGTCACGTACCCAATTCCTTGGGCTATGGTAATTGCTATAGTTAGAACTCGAGTAATTTGGTTAATTCTTTTTCTCCCAGACTCCCCTTCCTTTTGCATTTTTTGAAAATAAGGTACCCCGACAGTTAGCAACTGCAACACGATGGAGGCAGAGATATAAGGCATAATTCCTAAACCGAAAATGGAGGCATTACTAAAAGCTCCTCCTAAGAAGGTATCAATCAATTTAAAAATCCCCTCTGGGTTGTTGCTTTTATTAAGGATAATAGAAGCATCTACTCCAGGTAAAACAATGAAAGAACCCAACCTAAAGATGATAAGGAAACCTACTGTATTTAGGATCCTAACCCTCAGGTCTTCGATGGAGAAAATATTCTTAACTGTCGAAATAAACTTTTTCATCTACTTTTTTAAAGCTTGGTTACAGTTCCTCCCAAGTTTTCAATTGCTGCAGAAGCAGTCGCGGAAAACTGGTGAGCACTTACGTCTAGTTTGGAAGTCAACGTGCCCCCACCCAAAACCTTAATTTTATCATTTTTGGAGGCAAAACCATGAGAAACCAAGGTTTCTAGCGTAATAGAAGTGAGTTTATATTCCGAAGCAAGGCTTTGTAAGGTATTCAAATTGATAGGCTTATATTCTACCTTATTCAAGGATTTGAAACCAAACTTGGGTACACGACGCTGAAGTGGCATCTGACCTCCTTCAAAACCAATTTTTGATTTATACCCAGATCTAGATTTTGCTCCTTTGTGACCTCTTGTGGAGGTTCCGCCTCTACCTGAAGATTCACTTTATTTACCATTCCAGCGATTTGTGGGGTATTTTCAACCTCCACACTTTTGCTGATACGACCTAAACCAAGCGCAATGATGGTGGCCTTCTGGTTCTTTGGCCTATCGATCGTACTTTTTATTTGAGTAATTCTAATCTTAGACATGATGCTTAGCCGTTAAAAACTTTAGCCATTTTAACCCCTCTTTGCTGAGATACAGAAATAGCATCTCTGAGTTGCACAAGAGCGTCGATAGTTGCCTTAACCACATTGTGAGGGTTGGAAGAGCCCTTAGATTTGGCCAATACGTCGGTTACTCCAGCAGACTCAAGTACTGCGCGCATCGCACCACCGGCAATAACACCAGTACCTGCAGCTGCGGGCTTAATCAATACCAGACCTCCTCCAAATTTTCCAATTTGCTCGTGAGGGATAGTTCCTTTTAATACGGGAACCTTCACCAAATTCTTTTTAGCATCTTCTATGCCTTTGGTAATGGCGTCGGTCACTTCGTTGGCTTTACCCAACCCGTAACCTACTACACCTTGGCCGTCGCCTACTACCACAATGGCTGAGAAAGAGAATCTTCTACCTCCTTTTACCACTTTGGCTACTCGGTTGATAGCAACTACTTTTTCTTTCAATTCTGTATCTGTAGCCCTTATGGGCTTTCTTCTTACTTGAGACATAACGATTAGAATTTAAGGCCTCCTTCTCGGGCACCTTCTGCCAAAGCTTTTACATTACCATGATACAAGTAGCCGTTACGATCGAAGACTACTTCAGAAAGCCCACTGGCTACTGCTCTTTCAGCAAGTTTTTTACCTACTTCTTTAGAAACAGCTACCGTGGTATTTGCCTTTGCTCCTAGTTCTTTGGAAGAAGCTTGAGCGAGTGTTTGTCCCTTAAGGTCATCCACCAATTGAGCATAAATGCCAGTATTACTTTTGTATACTGACAGACGAGGTCTGGAATCGGTACCGGAAATTTTTCTACGGATACCCTGCTTGATTCTAAGTCTTCTGGAACTTTTATTAAATGCCATATCCTTTTATTTTTTACCGGCAGTTTTACCAGCCTTACGTCTAACAATTTCATCAACAAAACGCACCCCTTTTCCTTTGTAAGGCTCAACCTTACGTAGGGATTTGATCTTGGCTGCTACTTGGCCAATCAATTCCTTATCAATTCCTTCTAGGGTGATCATGGGATTCTTTCCTTTGGGAGTATCTGTTTTTAAAGAAATCTCACTTGGAAGAGCCATGAAAATATTGTGAGAGTAGCCTAAGCTAAGCTCCAGCACTTGGCCTTGATTAGAAGCCTTATAACCCACACCTACCAACTCCAAATCTTTTTTGTACCCTTGAGAAACACCAACAACCATATTGTTGATCAAAGCTCTGTAAAGGCCGTGCATAGATTTGTGTCTTTTGGACTCCGTGGGTCTAGTGAGAACAATCTCGCTGCCCTCCACTTTTACCTGAATATCGGGATTCACATCCTGAGTCAGGGTACCCTTTGGACCTTTAACAGTGACAGTTCCGTGAGCTGTCACGTCTACAGTAACACCGCCGGGTACTTGTATTGGTTTTTTACCTATTCTAGACATGATAGTATATTAATAAACGTAGCAAAGTACTTCGCCTCCGATTCCTTCGGTTCGGGCTTCTTTGTCTGTCATCACTCCTTTAGAAGTAGAAACGATAGCTATCCCAAGACCATTGATTACTCGGGGAAGCTCGTCGTGCTTGACATATTTTCTTAAACCTGGAGTACTAACTCTTTCCAGGCTCACGATAGCATTTTGCTTGGTAGTAGGATTGAACTTTAAGGCTATTTTGATGATGCCTTGAGGTCCATTTTCTTCAAACTTATAGTTTTGAATGTATCCCTTATCATGCAATACTTTGGTGATCTCCTTCTTGATGTTAGAAGCAGGTATCTCAACGATTCTATGGGATGCCTTGATGGCATTCCTTAGTCGGGTTAGATAATCGGCTATTGGATCAGTCATATTTAATATAGTCTAGCACAGCCCAAATTGGGCGTGCAAAGTTACGAATTGATTTTTAGAATAAAAACTACTGTCGTTGTTTTACCAGCTAGACTTTGTCAATCCAGGGATCTTACCTGCAGAAGCCATTTCTCTGAAGGTTACCCTATTGATACCGAACTTTCTCATGTATCCCTTAGGACGACCGGTGAGCTTGCAACGGTTGTGAAGTCTTACCGGAGAGGCATTTTTCGGTAATTTGTCAAGTGCCTCATAATCTCCTGCAGCTTTTAGCTCGGCTCTTTTTTTGGCGTACTTAACTACCAGCCTTTCTTTTTTTCTCTCGCGAGCTTTGATGGACTCTTTTGCCATAATGGTATTAATTATTTTTTGTAGCGAATGGCATTCCGAAGGCTTTAAGCAAAGCTAAAGCTTCTTCATCTGTGGGGGCAGTGGTCACGAAGGTGATATCCATGCCAGAGATTTTATTTACTTTCTCAATAGAAATTTCTGGGAAAATAATTTGCTCTGTCACACCCAAGGTATAGTTACCTCTGCCATCAAAACCTTTGTCGGAAATTCCCTTGAAATCACGAACCCTTGGAAGGGCTACGGTCATCAATCTATCTAGGAATTCATACATACGCTCCCCTCTAAGGGTAACTTTTGCACCGATAGGCATATTTTCTCTCAACTTAAAGTTGGAGACCGCAATTTTAGATTTGGTAGCCACCGCACGTTGTCCAGTGATTAAGGACAATTCCTCTACGCCTTGGTCCACCAATTTCTTATCTGCCACAGCAGCACCAATTCCCTTATTAAGAACAATCTTAGTAAGTTTTGGGACTTGCATGATGGATGAATATTGAAACTTCTCCATCAAGGCAGGAACGATTTCGTTCAAGTAGGTTTCTTTTTTTCTTGGATTAGCCATTGATCACCTCCCCAGTTTTCTTTGAATACCTTACCAATTTTCCTTTAGCATCGATTTTTCTGCCTGTGCGGGTAGGATTTCCTGTTTTAGGATCTACCAGCATCAGGTTGCTCAAATGTATAGATGCTTCTTTTTTTTCAATGCCTCCCTGAGGCTTAGCTGCAGTGGGCTTCACGTGTTTGGTGATCATGTTCAGACCTTCCACGATGGCTCTTCTGTTTTGCGTATCAATGGATTGAACCTTGCCGGTTTTCCCTTTGTCATCTCCAGAGATCACTTGTACCGTATCTCCGGTTTTGATGTGCAGCTTAGGCTGCTTGTTGAATTTTCTTTCCATGATTTAAAGTACTTCAGGGGCCAAGGAAATGATTTTCATAAATTGTCGCTCTCTGAGTTCCCTAGCAACTGGACCAAAGATACGGGTCCCTCTAGGCTCATCGTTGTTGTTTAACAACACAGCGGCATTGTCTTCAAATCGAATATAGGAACCGTCTTTGCGACGAATTTCTTTTTTAGTTCTTACGATAACCGCTTTAGACACGGTACCTTTTTTCATATTGCTGGAAGATAGGGCAGACTTTACAGTAACGACTACTTTATCACCGATAGAAGCATAACGCTTCTTTGTTCCTCCCAACACGCGAATCACCAATACCTCTTTGGCACCGGAATTATCCGCAACGCTTAGTCTGGATTCTTGTTGTATCATGATTACTTAGCCCTTTCTATAATTTCAACCAATCTCCATCGCTTATTTTTGCTCAGCGGACGAGTTTCACTGATTTTCACCACATCACCTGGGTGACATTCATTTTTCTCGTCATGAACCATGAATTTGGTAGTTTTCGCAACAAACTTGCCGTAGATCGGGTGCTTTACCTTACGTTCTACAGCCACAGTGATGGACTTATCCATTTTGTTGCTCACGACTTTACCAACTCTCTCTTTACGAAGATTTCTCTCAATCGTAGCCATTTTCTTTTCTGTTAGCTAGTTATTTGGTAGTCAAGGCCGTCTTCAATCTTGCGATCAAACGCTTTGACTCCTTAATTCTATTAGGATTCTCAATTGGGGAAATCGAATGGGCAAACTTAAGTTTGCTTAGATTCCCCTGCTCAGCGGTAATTCGCTCGGCGATTTCACTTGCTGAAAGTGATCTGATTTCAGTGTTTTTCATAGTTCCTGATTATTCAGCGTAGTCTCTTCTTACAACAAATCGTGTACTTACGGGTAGCTTCTGCTGCGCAAGTCTCAATGCCTCATGAGCAGTCTCCAGGCTCACGCCTGTAGCTTCGAAAAGGATAGTACCGGGTTTGATGACGGCCACCCAATACTCTGGTGCACCTTTACCTTTACCCATACGTACCTCTGCGGGCTTTTTGGTGATCGGCTTATCAGGGAAAATCCTGATCCAAACCTGACCTTCTCTCTTCATCGCTCTTGTCATGGCAATACGAGCTGCCTCGATCTGGCGAGAAGTAATCCATCCTGGCTCAAGGGATTTGATGCCAAAGTTGCCAAAAGAAAGCTCGTGCCCTCTTTGTGCAATGCCTTTGACACGGCCCTTGTGCATTTTCCTAAATTTTGTTCTTTTCGGCTGTAACATGATTTCTCTCTTGAAAGGGAAAATTAGCTATTTCTTTTTCTGCGTTTAGGACCGTCTTTTTCTCTTCCTTTAGGCGCAGGCGTACGCTGTCCTTTCGGCTCATTGCTCGCCCCTTGATTAGGAGAAAGATCTCTTACCCCATACACTTCTCCTTTGAAGATCCACACCTTGATTCCAATGATTCCGTACACCGTAAGTGCTTCGGAAATAGCGTAATCAATGTCTGCTCTAAGGGTGTGCAAGGGAATTCTTCCCTCCTTATACATTTCAGAACGCGCCATTTCGGCACCTCCCAAACGTCCAGAAAGCTTTACTTTAATCCCTTCAGCACCCACTCTCATGGTCGCTGCTATCGCCTGCTTCATGGCACGACGAAACGATATTCTAGCTTGAAGTTGCTGAGCGATAGATTCTCCCACCAACTTGGCATCCAATTCAGGACGCTTGATTTCAAAAATATTGATCTGAATATCCTTGTTAGTGATCTTTTTAAGCTCTTCCTTAAGCTTATCTACTTCGGCTCCTCCTTTACCAATCACTACCCCAGGTCTAGCGGTATGGATAGTCAAGGTAATTCTCTTGAGCGTGCGCTCAATGATTACTTTGGCAATACCTCCCTTGGGTATTCTGGCAAGGACGTACTTACGGATTTGTTGATCTTCGTGTAATTTTTCAGCAAAGTCCTTTCCTCCATACCAGTTGGAGTCCCAGCCCTTGATTACACCAAGTCTAAAACCTATTGGGTTAATTTTTTGTCCCATAGTCTTTCTTAATTTGCCTTTTCGTTAGTAACTGCTACATCAGCGGTAACCTCTTCTGTGCTGATGGAATCAATCACCAGAGTTACATGATTGGATCTTTTTCGAATCCTGTGTCCGCGACCTTGAGGCGCAGTGCGAAGTCTTTTCAAGGATCGTCCCTCGTCAACCATAATGGTCTTTACGTAAAGATCAGCATCCTCCAACTTCACATCAGGATTTTTTGCTTGCCAATTGGCTACGGCAGAAAGGAGAAGCTTCTCCAATCGTATCGCTCCATGGTTGGGCGTAAATTTCAATACGCTAAGGGCTAGGCCCACACGCTTTCCTCTAACCAAGTCTGCGACGAGGCGCATTTTACGAGGAGAGGTAGGAACATTCTTTAATCTTGCTAGTGCTTCCATGATTATTTCTTTCCTTTATCTTTTTTAGCAACGTGACCACGGAAGTTTCGGGTAGGAGCAAATTCACCCAATTTGTGGCCCACCATGTTGTCGGTAACAAATACAGGGATAAACTTATTTCCATTATGCACAGCGAAGGTATGTCCCACGAATTCCGGAGAAATCATAGATCGTCTTGACCAGGTCTTGATGACAGATTTCTTGCCCGATTCGTTCATGACATCTACTTTCTTCACCAAATGGTGCTCGATATAAGGGCCTTTTTTTAATGAACGTGCCATACTTACTTAGATCTTTTGCTAATAATGAACTTGTTTGAATACTTCTTGGGAGATCGGGTCTTCTTACCTTTGGCAAGAAGTCCTTTGCGTGACCTTGGGTGACCCCCTGAAGAGCGTCCTTCCCCACCACCCATAGGGTGATCTACTGGGTTCATCGCAACGCCTCGGGTACGAGGTCTAACCCCCAACCAACGCTTACGACCGGCCTTACCCAATACCACGTTCATGTGGTCAGCATTGGATACAGTACCTACAGTAGCCATACAAACACCAAGAATAAGTCTCATTTCACCAGAAGGGAGTTTGACCGTCACATAACGCTCGTCTCGAGCGACAATCTGTGCATATCCTCCGGCACTTCTAGCCAATGCTCCACCTTTACCTGGCTTCAATTCCACGTTGTGTACGATGGTACCCATTGGAATATTAGCCATAGGCATGGCGTTGCCCACTTCAGGAGCAACCTGCTCACCGGAAATCACTGTTTGTCCCACTTGCAAACCTTCCGGAGCGATAATGTAGGCCTTAGCACCGTCTGCATAATACAGTAGGGCAATACGGGCTGTACGGTTTGGATCATACTCGATACCTTTTACTGTAGCAGGTACACCAAACTTGTTTCTCTTAAAGTCTACCAAACGTAGTCTTTTCTTATGACCGCCACCAATGTAGCGGGCAGTCATTTTGCCTTCATTATTTCTACCACCTGATTTTTTCACAGGAGCGAGCAAAGATTTCTCCGGGCTTGACTTGGTAATCTCGTCAAACGCAGGAGCTACTCTGAATCGGGTTCCTGGAGTTACAGGTTTTAATTTTTTAATTGCCATGGTATTGATTCAATTAAAGTTCTCCGTAAAAATCAATTACTTCCCCATCAGCTACTTGTACAATTGCCTTTTTATAGGAATTGGTAAAGCCTGATACGACTCTGTTGCTGGTATACCTGGTCTTGTGCTTGGCAGCATAACGCATGGTGCGCACAGATACCACGTGAACCCCATATTTCGCTTCTACAGAAGATTTGATTTGGAGTTTATCGGCAGTTTTTTCAACGATAAATCCATATACTCCCTTTTCGTTACCTGCAGAAACTTTTTCTGTGATCAAAGGCTGTTTCAGAATTTCCATTGTCTTATTTAGATAAAATGGTTTCTAACTTACTTACAGATCCTTCGCACAGTACCAAGCGGTCCGCATGGAGAAGTTGGTAAGTATTTACATCGTCTACGGTCACCACCTTTGCCTTGGGTAGGTTTCGGCTAGATAAAAACACGTTTTTGTTGTCTTCAGAAAGAACCAACAAGGTTTTTTTGTCTGCCAATGAAAGTCCATGGAGCAAGGCAATGTAGTTTTTGGTTTTAGGCGCATCAAAGTTGACGTCCTCCATAACCAACAAGCTATTTTCTTGTACTTTATAAGCAAGCGCAGATTTACGCGCCAATTGCTTCACCTTTTTATTCAATTTGAAGGAGTAATCTCTTGGTCTTGGACCAAAAACTCTACCACCTCCACGGAAGTTGGGCGCCTTCAAAGATCCCGCACGAGCACCACCGGTACCTTTTTGCTTCTTGATCTTCTTAGTAGAACCCGCTACTTCGTTTCGCTCTTTTGATTTGTGAGTACCCTGTCTTTGATTGGCAAGGTATTGCTTCACATCCAGGTAAATTGCGTTATCGTTAGGTTCGATCGCAAAAATTTCGTCAGAAAGAGTCACCTTTCTACCTGTATCTTGTCCTTTATGATTGATTACTGCTATTTCCATGGCTTACTTCTCCAGAATAACGAATGAATTTTTTGGACCAGGTACCGAACCAGAAACCAAAATCAGGTTCTGCTCTGCATATACCTTTAATACCCGTAGGTTGGCAACTTTTACACGATCTCCACCCGTTCTACCGGCCATTCTCATGCCTTTAAATACGCGTGAAGGCCAAGAACAAGCACCGATTGAACCTGGGTGTCTTTGTCTGTTGTGCTGACCGTGAGTTTGTCCACCCACACCCCCAAATCCATGGCGCTTTACCACTCCTTGGAATCCTTTACCTTTAGAAGTGCCAATAGCATCGACGAAGTCACCTTCTCCGAATACATCAGATGCACTTACACTTTTTCCAAGCTCCAACTGAGCGGCTAACTCAGCATCGAAGTCCCGGAATTCAACAACCTTCTGCTTTGGCGTCGTACCAGCCTTTTTGAAATGGCCAATAAGCGGCTTGGGCGTAGTTTTTTCCTTACGCTCACCGAATGCCAACTGCACTGCGTTGTACCCGTCTGTTTCAACGTTTTTTACTTGCGTCACTACGCAAGGACCAGCTTCAATTAGCGTGCATGCGACATTACGTCCATCGGCACTGAAGATGCTAGTCATACCTACTTTTTTTCCAATTATACCAGACATCTTGATCAAGATATTTTGATACTTACCTAGTGTATGTACACTCGGCTCCTTTTTAAGGACTGCAAAGTTACTGAAATTATGTTTGGCAGCAAATCCCAATCCTACTATTTTCAAACAAATCCAAAAAAAATGCTCGGGGCATACGATGCGAAGCCTAAAAATTAGGTGAATTCAAAAAAAAAGACCTGTAACTATACAGGTCTTTTGAAGTTCCAAGCCTAAGGCCTGTCACACCTTGATTTCTACATCCACCCCACTAGGAAGCTCAATTTTCATTAAAGCGTCCACCGTTTTGGAAGAATTGGAATAAATATCTACCAATCGCTTGTAGGTACACAGCTGGTACTGATCTCTAGCCTTTTTATTGACGTGAGGAGATTTCAATACAGTGAATTTTTCCTTCTTGGTAGGCAAGGGAATAGGCCCTACGACAACTGCGCCAGTAGCTTTTACTGCCTTCACGATCTTCTCTGATGACTTATCCACCAGGCTGTGATCGTATGATTTCAATTTTATTCTTATTTTCTGATTCATGTTCGTTTCAATTAGGCTTTATCCCCTTTTACTTTTGCAATGACTGCTTCGGCAATGTTACTTGGAACAGGCTCGTAATGAGAGAAGGTCAAGGATGCCGTAGCTCTACCAGAGGTGATGGTTCTCAAATCCGTTACGTAACCAAACAATTCTGACAAAGGAACTGCTGCTTTTACTACGGTAGAAGTACCCTTGGTATCCATTCCTTTCATCAGGCCTCTTCTTCTGTTTAAGTCACCTGTAATAGGACCCGTATATTCATCTGGAGTCACCACGTCCACAGACATGATGGGTTCAAGCAATTGTGGTCTACACTTCTTAGCCGCCTCCTTGAAACCAATTCGAGCTGCCAATTCGAAAGAAAGAGCATCCGAATCGACGTCGTGGTAGGAACCATGGAATAATCTAACTTTCATAGATTCGATCGGATATCCAGCAAGAGGACCATTTTTCATTGCCTCTTGGAATCCTTTCTGAATTGGCGGAATAAATTCTTTAGGAATCACACCACCCACGATACCATTGACAAATTCCAAACCTGCCTTGATTTCATGCGTCTCTGGATCTGGATCCTTAGGACCTAATTCAAAAACAATGTCGGCAAATTTACCCTTACCACCAGTCTGCTTCTTGTACACTTCTTTGTGTTCAACCGAACCAAACAAGGCTTCTTTGTAGGCCACTTGAGGGGCGCCTTGGTTGATTTCTACCTTAAACTCACGCTTCAATCTATCGATGATGATTTCAAGGTGAAGTTCTCCCATACCTCTTAAAATGGTCTGACCCGTTTCCTGATCCGTATTTACTTGAAGGGTTGGATCTTCTTCCACCAATTTGGCAATGGCCATACCCAACTTGTCTACATCTGCCTGAGTCTTAGGCTCAATGGCATAACCAATCACCGGCTCAGGGAATACCATAGACTCCAATACTACTTTGCGCTTTTCATCGCATAGGGTATCTCCAGTTTTGATATCCTTAAATCCTACCACAGCTCCAATATCTCCCGCTACCAAGCGCTCAATTTGGTTTTGCTTGTTGGCATGCATTTGGAATACCCTCGAAATACGCTCCTTATTGCCAGAACGGCTGTTGAACACGTAAGATCCAGATTCCAATACCCCAGAGTAGGCCCTTACAAAGCATAAGCGTCCTACAAACGGGTCAGTTGCAATTTTGAAAGCCAATCCGGTGAAGGGTTCGGTCTCTTTGGGAGAAATTCGAACTTCTTCGTCCTCATCGTCCAAGGAATGGCCGATGATGTCGTCTTTATCTAAAGGAGATGGAAGCAATTCCATCACCAAATCCAACATGGTTTGAACCCCCTTATTTTTGAAGGATGAACCGCAAACCATAGGAACGATTTTCATGTCGATGGTAGCTGCACGCAAGGCCTTCAAAATTTCAGCCTCCGTGATCGAGTTGGGATCATCAAAAAACTTCTCCATCAAAGACTCGTCGTATTCAGCCACTGCCTCAAGAAGGTGCTCCCTGTATTGGGCTACTTCCTCTTTCATGTCGTCCGGAATAGGAACCTCCTTAAAGGTCATTCCCATATCGTCTTCATTCCAGATAATGGCTCTGTTGTTGATCAAATCAACGACACCTCTAAATTTTTCTTCTGCGCCGATAGGCAATTGCAAAGGAACTGCAAATGACCCTAGCATTTCCTTAACCTGCTTACATACGGCCAAAAAATCAGCACCTGCACGGTCCATTTTGTTCACGAAACCGATACGTGCTACTTTGTAATTATCAGCTAATCTCCAGTTGGTTTCGGATTGAGGCTCTACCCCATCAACCGCAGAGAAAAGGAACACAAGACCATCCAAAATTCTCAAGGAACGGTTTACTTCTACCGTAAAGTCTACGTGTCCAGGAGTATCGATGATATTGATCTGGTACTGATTGCTTCTATAATTCCAAAACACCGTGGTAGCTGCAGAGGTAATCGTGATTCCACGCTCTTGCTCTTGAGCCATCCAGTCCATGGTAGCTGCACCTTCGTGCACCTCTCCGATTTTGTGGGACTTTCCTGAGTAATACAGGATACGCTCGGTGGTGGTAGTCTTGCCCGCATCAATGTGCGCAGCAATTCCAATATTTCGGGTGAATTTTAAATCTCTAGCCATTTAAATTAAAATCTAAAGTGGGAGAATGCTTTATTCGCCTCGGCCATTCTGTGGGTATCATCCTTTTTCTTCACAGCGGCTCCTTCGCCTTTTGCTGCTGCGATGATCTCACCTGCCAAACGGTCCATCATGGTCTTTTCACCTCGCTTACGGGAATAGAGTATCATCCATTTGATACCTAAAGCCATTTTTCTCTCTGGTCTGACTTCCATAGGAACCTGGAACGTAGCACCACCAACTCTACGACTCTTCACCTCAACGGTTGGAGCAATATTGTTAAGCGCCTTTTTCCAAACTTCAAGACCATTCTCGCCTACCTTGGATTCTACTTTGGCAATCGCATCGTAGAAAATGTTGTAAGCAATACTCTTCTTCCCGTCGAACATCAGACAGTTTACAAACTTGGTCACCAAAGTATCGTTGAACTTTGGATCAGGAAGAATATATCTCTTCTTTGGTTTCGCTTTTCTCATTTCTTTTTAATGTAGTTTAAATTACTTTTTGCCTGGAGCTGCAGCACCTTTGCCCGCCTTTGGCATTTTTGCACCGTACTTGGAGCGACCTTGCTTGCGGTCTTTTACCCCTGCAGTATCCAATGCACCTCGGATGATGTGGTACCTTACCCCTGGAAGATCCTTTACACGACCCCCTCTGATCAATACGATAGAGTGTTCTTGCAAATTGTGACCTTCTCCTGGAATGTAGGCATTCACTTCTTTTCCATTCGTCAATCTCACCCTAGCCACCTTTCTCATCGCAGAGTTCGGCTTCTTTGGGGTGGTGGTATATACCCTAGTACAAACCCCTCTTCGCTGAGGACAAGCGTCCAAAGCCCTAGATTTTGATTTGAATTCCAGCGTATTTCTACCTTTTCTTACTAGTTGTTGAATAGTAGGCATTCCCTGTTTAAAATTTTATTTGTCTGTAAACTGTTAATTTTTGGACTGCAAAGGTACAAGAAGTAATAAGAGTAACAAAATTAAGCACTTATATTTTTATCAAGCTTCGCCTGCTGCTCCGAAGGAAAGAGGAAAGGAAGGAACCCCTCCACCTTGATTGATTTTTCCAAAAGAAGCTTCGTATTTCTCTATGTTTTCCTTCAATGCCCCAAGCAATCGCTTGGCATGATCGGGAGTTACGATGATGCGTGATTTTACTTTGGCCTTGGGCACCCCTGGCATTAAGCGAATAAAATCGATGACAAATTCGGAATTGGAATGTGCAATCATGGCCAAGTTGGAATATACCCCCTCGGCAATTTCTTCTGACAATTCCACGTTGATCTGTTGGTCTTGTGGCTGATTTTTTTCCATAGGTTTTTAAAGTAAAAAAAGGCCTGCGCATTGCTTGCAGGCCTTTTTAAGTAGATAATTATGCAATTTAAGCAATCACTTCACTGCTTGTTTTGGAAGAGGTCTTCTCCATGTTTTCAGAAAGTTTTTCGTATTCATCTTTAGACCCTACGATCAATTTCTGGAAGCCACGCTGACCCGTACCGGCAGGAATCAAATGCCCTACAATTACGTTTTCTTTTAGTCCCAAAAGCTCATCTCGCTTGCCTCGAATAGCAGCCTCAGAGAGCACTTTGGTTGTCTCCTGGAAGGAGGCCGCAGAAATAAAGCTTTCTGTACCTAGGGAGGCAGCGGTAATACCTTGCAAGGTAGGCGCCGAAACCGCAGTCTCCGCATCCATCACCTGTACCAACTTCAGGTCTTTTCGCTTTAAGCTTGAATTTTCGTCTCTCAATCTTCTAGCAGAAATGATCATGCCCGGTTTTAGGTTTGAGGAATCGCCTGCATCCAAGACAATTTTCTTGTCCAAGATATTGTCGTTCTCCTCACGGAAAGCCCACTTATCAACGATTTGGCCCTGCAAGAAGCTGGTATTTCCTGGATCCAAGATCTCTACCTTCTGCATCATTTGGGATACAATCACTTCGATGTGTTTGTCGTTGATTTTTACCCCTTGCAAACGGTAAACTTCCTGAATCTCGTTGACTAGGTATTCTTGTACCGCAGTAGGTCCTTTGATAGAAAGGATATCACTTGGCGTGATCGCTCCATCAGACAAAGGTTCTCCGGCGCGGATAAAGTCATTTTCCTGCACTAGGATATGCTTGGACAAAGAAACCATGTATTTCTTGACCACTCCATCCTTGGATTCGATGATAATCTCACGATTACCTCGCTTCACACTTCCGTAGGTCACTACGCCATCGATTTCAGAAACCACGGCAGGGTTGGACGGGTTTCTAGCCTCAAACAATTCCGTTACTCGTGGCAGACCACCGGTGATATCTCTAGTTTTTCCAACAGATCTTGGGATTTTTACTAGGATTTGACCAGCTTTTACTTTCTCTCCTGATTCTACGGCCAAATGCGCGCCAACAGGGATATTGTAGGTCTTGGAATCTCCTTTGTAATTGACGATAATGGCTGGGTTTTTAGCCCTATCCTTGGTTTCAATAATTACTTTTTCACGGAAACCGGTCTGGTCGTCAGCTACCTCTTTGTAGGTAATACCTTCCACTACAGATTCAAACTCTACTGTTCCGTCAAACTCGGATAAGATCACGGCATTGTACGGATCCCAAGTACAGAGAGATTCTCCTTTGGTGATTTTCTGACCGTTTTTCACGTTCAAAATCGCTCCGTAAGGCACGTGGTTGGCCACCAAAGTCTTTCCTGACTTGGCCTCATTGATTTTTATTTCTCCAGAGCGTCCCATGACCACGGTGACTGCATCACCTTCTCTGTTGGTAGTGGCTAGGTATCGCAATTCCTCGTCAAATTCTACCACACCGTCAAATTTTGCATTGATGCTGGCATCTACCGCCATGTTGGATGCTGTACCTCCTACGTGGAAGGTTCGAAGGGTCAACTGCGTACCTGGCTCACCAATAGATTGTGCGGCGATTACTCCTACCGACTCCCCAGCTTGCACCATCTTTCCAGTGGCTAGGTTGCGTCCGTAACACTTGGAGCATACCCCACGCTTGGTTTCACAGGTCAATACCGACCTAATTTCTACTTCTTCGATAGTAGATTCATCTACTCGCTTGGCGATTTCGTCGGTAATTTCAATTCCTGCCGGAACGATCAATTCGTCCGTAGCCAAGTCATATACATCGTGTACAGATACTCGACCCAAGATTCTCTCGGAAAGAGGCTCCACGATTTCGTCGTTGTCTTTGAGTGCTTGGACTACCAAGCCTCTCAAGGTACCGCAGTCTTCTTCGGTGATGATCATGTCTTGGGCGACATCCACTAGACGGCGCGTCAAGTACCCTGCATCGGCCGTTTTTAAGGCAGTATCTGCAAGACCCTTACGGGCACCGTGGGTAGAGATGAAGTATTCCAATACGTCAAGACCCTCTTTGAAGTTAGACAAGATGGGGTTTTCGATGATTTCCCCTACCGAACCTTGAAGGTTTTTCTGAGGCTTGGCCATCAGACCTCTCATACCACCCAATTGACGGATTTGCTCTCGTGAACCACGGGCTCCAGAGTGCATCATCATGTAGATGGCATTGAATCCTTGCTTGTCCTCTTCCATCTTCTTCATCAAATTGTTGGTAAGATGAGAGTTGGTTCTCGTCCAAATGTCAATCACTTGGTTGTATCGCTCGTTGTCGGTGATCAATCCCATCAGGTAATTGTTCCAGACCTGGTCTACTTCCTCCTTGGCTTTGGCAATCATCGGCTCCTTTTCTTCAGGAATGATGACGTCATTTAAGCCCATGGATAGACCTCCTTGGTAAGCCATTTGGAAACCAAGTTGCTTGATATCGTCCAAGAATTGAGCGGTACGGGCAATGCCACATACCTTTACTACCTCAGCGATGATTTGCTGAAGTTTCTTTTTAGTCAATAGTTCGTTGACATACCCTACTTCCTCCGGTACAAATTGATTGAAGATCAGACGACCTGCCACCGTTTCGATGATTTGGTCTTGGATCTCACCGGATGCGGTACGCACCTTTACCTTGCACTTGATGTTGGCATGCTTGGAAAGCTGACCTTCATTCATGGCAATGATTACTTCCTCCTGGCTGTAGAAGGTCATGCCTTCACCCAACACCGGTTCTTGAGGAGTAGATTTTTTTCCTTTGGTTACGTAATAAAGCCCCAATACCATGTCCTGAGAAGGTACAGTGATTGGTGCTCCGTTAGCTGGATTTAGGATATTGTGCGCAGAAAGCATCAATGTGGATGCTTCCAAGATCGCCTCATGACCTAGCGGCACGTGTACCGCCATCTGGTCACCGTCAAAGTCAGCATTGAATGCAGTACACACCAAAGGGTGCAACTGGATCGCTTTTCCTTCGATCAACTTGGGTTGGAACGCCTGGATACCCAATCGGTGAAGGGTTGGAGCACGGTTGAGGAGCACTGGGTGTCCTTTCAATACGTTTTCCAAAATATCCCAAACGACTGGATCCTTGCGATCTACAATTTTCTTAGCAGACTTTACGGTCTTCACAATTCCTCTTTCGATCAGCTTTCTGATAATAAAAGGTTTGAAAAGTTCTGCCGCCATATTTTTAGGTAGACCACACTCGTGAAGCTTCAACTCAGGACCTACCACAATCACAGATCGACCGGAATAGTCCACACGCTTACCGAGCAAGTTTTGACGGAATCGACCCTGCTTACCTTTCAACATATCGGAAAGAGATTTCAAGGCACGGTTACCGTCGGATCTTACCGCATTTACTTTTCTGGAGTTGTCAAAAAGAGAATCTACAGCTTCCTGAAGCATTCGCTTTTCGTTTCTCAAAATGACCTCAGGTGCTTTGATATCAATCAATCGCTTCAATCGGTTGTTTCGAATAATTACTCTACGGTAGAGGTCATTCAAATCCGAAGTAGCAAAACGACCCCCATCCAATGGTACCAATGGTCTTAATTCTGGTGGAATTACAGGTACCATACGCACGACCATCCACTCGGGACGGTTTTCGATGCGAGTTCTGGCCTCACGGAAAGCCTCAACAACCTTAAGTCGCTTCAATGCTTCGGCTTTTCTTTGCTGAGAGGTATCTGTAGCTGCCTGGTGACGCAATGAATAGGAGAGTTCATCCAAATCCAATTTGGCCAACAACATTTCCAAAGCTTCAGCACCCATTTTGGCGATAAACTTGTTTGGATCGTTGTCATCCAAAAGGTGATTTTCTTTCGGAAGCTTATCCATGATATCCAGGTATTCGTCTTCGGTCAAGAAATCAAGGTATTGCACACCTTCTTCCTCTTTTACCCCCGCTTGCACGACCACATACCGCTCGTAATACACGATTTGATCTAGTTTTTTGGTAGGTAATCCAAGAAGGTATCCGATTTTATTGGGCAAGGACTTGAAGTACCAGATATGCGCTACAGGAACCACCAATTCGATGTGGCCCATGCGCTCTCTACGAACTTTCTTTTCGGTCACTTCTACCCCGCAACGGTCGCAGATAATTCCTTTATATCTAATGCGCTTGTACTTTCCACAATGACATTCCCAATCTTTTACCGGACCGAAAATTCGCTCGCAAAACAAGCCACCCATTTCGGGCTTGTACGTTCTGTAATTGATGGTCTCTGGCTGGGTTACCTCCCCGTTGGAGCTATCCAAAATAGATTCTGGAGAGGCCAAGCTGATGGTAACTCGGGAGAAATCGTTGTTCAGTTTTTTATTTTTTCTAAACGACATAGTTTTTTGAGATATGTTGAGGGCGGCTGCCCGCCCCATGAGCCAAATTAATCTAAGGTGATTTCAAGAGCCAATCCTCTCAACTCGTGAACCAATACATTGAAAGATTCAGGGATGTTAGGCTTGGGAAGGTTTTCACCCTTCACAATTGCTTCGTATGCTTTTGCTCTACCGATTACGTCATCAGACTTCACTGTCAAGATTTCTTGAAGGACATGGGAAGCACCAAAGGCCTCGAGAGCCCACACTTCCATTTCCCCAAATCGCTGACCACCAAACTGTGCTTTTCCTCCGAGAGGTTGCTGCGTGATCAAAGAGTACGGCCCAATAGAACGGGCGTGCATCTTATCGTCAACCAAGTGACCCAGCTTCAGCATGTAAGTTATCCCTACAGTCACAGGCTGGTCAAAACGGTTGCCACTCAATCCATCGTAGAGGTAAGTTCTACCAAAAGCAGGAAGTCCAGCCGCAGCTAACTCCGTGGAAACCTCCTCTAGAGATGCTCCATCGAAGATTGGGGTGGCATATTTCTTTCCAAGCTTTTGACCTGCCCAAGCTAGAACGGTTTCAAAGATCTGTCCAATGTTCATTCGCGAAGGCACCCCTAGTGGGTTCAACACGATATCCATGGGTGTTCCATCTTCTAGGAAAGGCATGTCTTCGTCTCTTACGATTCGAGCCACAATACCTTTATTTCCGTGACGACCTGCCATCTTATCTCCTACCTTCAGCTTGCGCTTCTTGGCGATATAGACCTTGGCAAGTTGAACGATGCCTGCAGGCAATTCGTCTCCAACCTCTAGAGTGAATCGATCTCTCTTGAATCGTCCAGAAATTTCGTTTCTAGAATTGGTGTAATTTTTCACCAATTTCACGATCAAGCTATTGGTATAGCTATCCTCTGTCCAATCGTCAAGAACGATATCTGAAATCAAGTTAGCTTCTTCAGGTACGTTGTAGTTAGACTCGTCTCGGTACGGATTCTTCGCTGGGAAAAGGTTACTTTCAATATTTTTGGCCGTAAACTTCACTCCTTTGCTAAGGATCTCGTCCCCAAATTTATGCTTCACCCCTTGAGAAGTTTTTCCTTCCAATAAGGCCACCATCTTCTCAATCATGCGCGCGCGAATGGCGAGTAAGTCTTTGGCGTATTTGCTTTTCAACTTTTCTACCTCAGCCTTTGATTTGGCACGGTTATCTTTATCCTTTTTAGGTCTAGAGAATAGTTTGGTCTCAATGACCACCCCATTCAACGAAGGAGAAGCTTTCAATGAAGCATCTTTTACATCTCCCGCCTTATCTCCAAAGATGGCACGAAGGAGTTTTTCCTCAGGAGTAGGATCGGTTTCTCCTTTAGGAGTGATTTTACCGATGATGATGTCACCTTCTTTTACTTCAGCCCCTATTCGGATAATACCATTTTCATCCAAATGCTTGACCGCTTCCTCGGATACGTTTGGAATTTCAGAGGTAAGTTCCTCTTCACCACGCTTGGTGTCCCTAACTTCCAATTGGAATTCTTCTACGTGGATGGAAGTGAAAATATCTTCTCTAACCACGCGCTCCGAAATGACAATCGCGTCTTCGAAGTTGTATCCTTGCCAAGGCATGTAGGCAACTTTAAGATTTTTTCCTAAAGCCAACTCTCCTTGATTGGTAGAATACCCTTCCACCAAGACCTGACCCTGCTTGACACGCTCTCCTTTCAATACCAGAGGAGTCAAATTGATGGTGGTATCTTGGTTTGTTCTTCTAAACTTGATCAAATCGTAGGTTCTATACTCATCCGAAAAATTAACCAAAAGCTCGTCCTTAGTTAGGTCGTACTTGATGGTAATTTTCTTGGCATCTACGTATTCTACTACTCCATCGGCTTCAGCAATGAGTAGGGCTCTGGAATCAATGGCTGCTTTGCTTTCCAATCCTGTGCCCACAATTGGTGCTTCTGGCTTCAATAGTGGCACGGCTTGGCGCTGCATGTTAGATCCCATAAGGGCTCTATTGGCATCGTCATGCTCCAAGAAAGGAATCAAGGAAGCGGCAACCGAAACGATTTGGTTAGGAGCCACATCCATGTAAGAAATTTCGCTAGGCTCTAGTACGGGGAAGTCTCCCTCAAAGCGTGCCTTTACTTTTTCTTGAACAAAGCGACCCTTGTCGTCCAAAGTTGCATTGGCCTGAGCGATGTTGTTGTTATCTTCTTCTTCTGCCGTGAGAAACACGATATCGTCTTCCTTCATGCTCACCTTGCCATTGTCTACCTTTCGGTACGGAGTCTCTAGGAATCCCATGGCATTTACTTTGGCGTGCACGCAGAGCGAAGAAATCAAACCGATGTTTGGTCCTTCTGGAGTTTCGATGGTACACAATCTTCCGTAGTGGGTGTAGTGTACGTCACGAACCTCAAATCCAGCTCTTTCTCTAGAGAGTCCCCCTGGACCCAAGGCAGAAAGTCTTCTTTTGTGAGTCAATTCTGCCAGAGGGTTGGTCTGGTCCATAAACTGAGACAACTGGTTGGTTCCGAAGAAGGAATTGATGACAGAAGACAGGGTACGGGCGTTAATTAGATCAACGGGTTTGAAGTCCTCGTTGTCACGCACGTTCATTCGTTCGCGAATGGTTCTTGCCATTCTTGCCAAACCTACACCAAATTGACTGTAAAGTTGTTCTCCAACCGTACGTACCCTTCTATTAGAAAGGTGATCGATATCATCCACGACAGCTTTGGAATTGATCAAACCGATCAAATACTTCACGATAGAGATAATATCCTCTTTGGTCAATACAATCTTGTCTGGCTCTATGTCTAGACCCAATTTTTTATTGATTCTGTAGCGACCTACCTCACCCAAGTCGTAGCGTTTGTCTGAGAAGAACAAACTTTGAATTACTTCTCGAGCTGTGGCTTCGTCTGGAGCTTCGGTATTTCTCAACTGACGGTAGATGACTTCTACCGCCTCTTTTTCAGAGTTAGAATTGTCTTTTTGTAGGGTATTGTAAATGATAGAAAAGTCGGCCACGTTGACATCCTCTCTGTGAAGAATGATAGACTTGGAGCCGGACTCTACAATCATCTCTATATCCTCTTCGGTGAGGATAGTATCTCTTTCTAACAAAATTTCGTTTCGATCTATGGACACTACCTCTCCGGTATCCTCATCCACAAAGTCTTCTACCCAGGTTCTCAAAACCCTTGCAGCCAGTTTTCTTCCAGCTGCTTTCTTCAAAGAGGCCTTGGTAGCTGGGATTTCTTCAGAAAGACCGAACAAGTCTAGGATGTCTTTGTCAGAGCCAAAACCAATGGCTCTTAAAAGCGTGGTAACGGGGAATTTCTTTTTACGATCGATATAAGCATACATCACGTTGTTGATGTCGGTTGCAAATTCGATCCAAGAACCCTTGAAAGGAATGATTCGAGCAGAATACAGCTTGGTTCCGTTGGTATGCTTGCTTTGCGCAAAGAATACTCCAGGAGATCTGTGGAGCTGGGATACAATGACCCTCTCGGCACCATTGATGACAAAAGATCCTTTCTCTGTCATGTAGGGGAGGTTGCCAAGAAACACTTCTTGCTCAATGGTTTCAAAATCTTCATTGTCCTCATCGTGGCAAAGCAATCTCAATTTTGCTTTGAGAGGAACAGAATAGGTCAGACCACGGTCAATGCATTCTTCCACGCTGTATTTGGGTGGATCTACAGCGTAATCGATAAACTCCAATGTGAAGTTCTCTCTGGAATCACTGATGGGAAAGTTTTCAGCAAAAACTTTAAATAAGCCGTCTGCCCTACGCTTTTCTGCAGGAGTATCCAACTGGAAAAAGTCTTTAAAGGACTGCAGCTGAATATCGAGAAAATCGGGATAGTCTTTGACCACCTTAATGGAGGAGAAACTTTTCCTTGCGGTTTGATTCTTGATAGCCAAGGTAGTATATAGTTTATAGTGAAATTAATTATTAGAAAGCTACTATTTTCGCTTAAAATAATGCAATTTTTAACCTGTGCATAAACAGGAAAAGACCTGACTATTTCAGTCAGGTCTTCGTGCCGATCTCTGTCCTAAAAAGGCCAGAGATAAGCAAATTACTTGATTTCTACTTCAGCACCAGCCTCTTCAAGAGACTTCTTCAGCGCATCCGCTTCGTCTTTTGCAATACCTTCTTTGATTGCTTTTGGCGCAGCGTCAACAAGATCTTTAGCTTCTTTCAAGCCAAGACCAGTCAAGTCCTTCACCAATTTCACGACAGCAAGTTTCTGTGGTCCAGCTGCCTTAAGCACTACGTCAAAAGTAGATTTCTCTTCTGCAGCAGCACCTTCAGAAGCTCCAGCTCCAGCACCTGAAGAAGCTACTACTACAGCACCAGCTGCAGCAGGCTCGATGCCGTACTGATCCTTAAGGATGTCTGTCAATTCCTTTACTTCTTTTACAGTCAAGTTTACCAACTGTTCTGCAAGTTGTGTAAGATTTGCCATTGTAGGAGACTGTAGCAAACCGATAAGCTCTCCGAGCAGTTCTCCCTTGGATTTGAGGCTTGACAATACTTTTAGGTTGTCTTCTCCTAAAAATACATCTGAGTCAATCCCTGCACCCTTGAAAAGTGGTCTATTATCTTTTCCGCCTTGTTTTTTTCTAAAATCCAGCAATACTTTTGCCGGTAGGTTACTGGTCTCTTTTGAAAACAAAATACCAGAGAACCCTTTTAAAGCTCCATCTGCAAGCTTAGAATAGTCTGCATCCAAGTTTTCAAGTGCTTTTGCGATCAAGGTATTTTTGTACACTTTGTACTCAACACCTTTTTCGAAGCAAGTTCTTCTGAATGCGTTCACTTCAGCTACAGAGAATCCAGACGCGTCTGTGATGTAGAAGAAAGGGTTTTCTTTCAATTTCTCAGTCAGACTGTCGATAATTACTTTTTTCTCGTCTCTAGTCATGATTAAATACCTTGAATGCTACCCTTATCTACTGAAATACCAGGAGACATTGTGCTGGATAAATGAATGCTTTTGAAATACGTACCCTTTGAAGAAGAAGGCTTCAACTTCGAGATGGTAAGGATCAGTTCTTTCACGTTGTCCTCGATTTGTTGAGGAGTAAACGATACTTTACCAATACCTGCGTGAATGATGCCGAACTTATCAACTTTGAAGTCGATTTTACCAGCTTTCACTTCTCGAACTGCTTTTCCTACTTCTAGGGTAACCGTTCCGGACTTAGGGTTTGGCATCAAGCCTCTAGGGCCCAATACTCTACCTAGTCTACCTACTTTTGCCATGACGTTGGGCATAGTGATGATCACATCAATATCTGTCCAACCGCCTTCTATTTTGGCAATATAATCGTCCAAACCAACGTAGTCTGCACCTGCTTCGGTTGCTTCTGCATTTTTGTCAGGAGTGCAAAGCACCAATACTTTGATGTCTTTACCAGTACCATGAGGAAGGGCCACTACCCCTCTTACCATTTGATCTGCTTTCCGAGGATCAACGCCCAAACGAACGTCAACATCTACGGAAGCATCAAACTTCGTCATCGTAATTTCCTTAACCAGTGAAGAAGCAGCCTCCAGGGAGTACACTTGGCTTGGGTCGTACTTAGAAAGAGCTTCTTTTTGCTTTTTTGTTAACTTAGCCATTGTTGTTTATTTATACTTCCCAAGGGGCTTTACCAGAAACTGTGATACCCATGCTGCGCGCGGTACCCGCTACCATTTTCATGGCTGATTCTACTTTGAAAGCATTGAGGTCAGGCATTTTCGTCTCAGCAATCACTCTTACCTGATCCCAGGTAACAGATCCTACTTTCTTTCTGTTTGGCTCCGCAGAACCACCTTTTACTTTTGCGGCTTCCAACAGCAAATTCGCAGCTGGAGGAGTTTTTACCACAAAATCAAACGTTTTATCAGAATACACTGTAATCAATACAGGCAATACCGTTCCCATTTTCTCTTGGGTACGTGCATTGAACTGCTTACAGAACTCCATGATGTTCAAACCCTTGGAACCAAGAGCTGGACCTACTGGAGGTGACGGGTTAGCCTGGCCACCTTTCACTTGTAGTTTTACATAACCA
>JAJTDZ010000034.1 GCA_021298245.1 Algoriphagus sp.
CTTGCGTGTAGGACTGTTCTTTCATTTTTTTTCTATGCTTGTGATGGTACTGCTAATTTTTTGTTGATAGGTGTACGTAGTCATGCTTTCACCCACGTGTATGGCGTGTTCCTGAATGGGTTTGCCCTTGATTTCACTTCGTGTATATCCCTTTCTAAGTACGGTCGCCGGATCTGCCTGAATACACCTGTATTCCAGTTGTAGAATCCGCTCGTGTTGAGCATCGAGTACCTGAGAAACCTCCTTTTTTAGGAGAATTTCTAATTGGGCTTGTATATTTTTTTCAACCTTAAGTAAATTTTTTCCGGCTTGAAGCACTCGAGAAGGGTATGCCATCAGCACTTCCCTTTCTTTGGAGATCCACATTTTTGTGAATCCCTTGAGTTGAAGGGCATATTCCTGAACTTTTCCCTCTTCCTCTTTAAATCTCCCACGAGTAATCCAATCCAATCTTTGAGAACAGGTATTTACCAATTCTTCAAATTCCCTAAAACTCGAAAGCATAAATTCTGCTACGGCTGTGGGGGTTTTGAGTCGGGTATGAGCCAGTAGATCGGCTATGGTTTCGTCCCTTTCGTGGCCAATTCCTGTAAATACAGGTAAGGGAAAATTGGCAATTCTTAGTCCTAAGCGATAGTCATCAAAGCAATCTAGATCCAATTGTGCTCCTCCTCCTCGAATAAGTACTACCCCTTCGAGTTGCAAGCGCTGAGCGGCTTGTTCCACTTGATCAAAGGCAGAAAGTAAACTTTCTACCGCTTCATTCCCTTGCATCAAAGAAGGGAAGAGCTTGTGGTAAAGCCGATATCCTTGGGGGTTATTTTCAAGTTGGTTGACAAAATCACCATATCCTGCAGCACTGGGACTGGAAATAATAGCGAAGCGTTGGATAACAGGTGGGAGAGGAAGGCTGGCATTTTTTCCAAAACAACCCTCTGAAGTCAATCGATCTATGGTTTCTTGTCGAACCCGTGCCCGCTCTCCTAAGGAAAATGAAGGATCAATGTCTTTTACATTAAGACTTAGCCCAAAAACGGGATGAAAATTTACACTGACTTGTGCCAAGACCTTCATCCCATTTTTTAGAGAGGTGCCGGTCAAAGATTCAAATTTTCCAGCTACAGTTCGGTAGGTATATTGCCATATATTGGCACGAATTTTTGCTGCAATTTGGTTGCCCTGCTTTTCCACGAGTTCGAAGTACACATGTCCCTGAGGAGCTTGTCTAAAATCTGCCAGTTCCCCAATCACCCACATTAGGGGCTGAAGTTCCTTTTCCAAAACTTCTTGTATGTGCTCGGTAAGTTGTGAAATCGAGAGGGCTTCCATAGGTTTTAGGATTCCAAAGCCATGGATATTTTTTCACCTAATTCTTGGCTAGCACGCAGTAAGGGTAACCTAACTTGGTCGGATTGGATCACTCCCATTTTATAGAGTAGGTGTTTTATTCCTACTGGATTTCCTTCCTGATACATCAAGTCATTGTACTTCAGAAGGGAATAATTGGCCTGAAGAGAAGCTTGTAAATCTCCATGGACCATCTTGGAAAAAGTAGAAGGAAAAGCATTGGCGAGCACGGAAATGACGCCACTTCCACCTATGCTTTGAATGGCTTTAGTGAGCATATCTTCTCCAGAAAGCAACAAAAAGTCTTTAGGCATGGCCGAAGCAATTTGTATGCATTGTTCCACATTGCCGCTAGCTTCTTTTATCCCAATGATGTTGGGATGATGAGATAATGCAAGGGTGGTGGAAGCTTGCATATTGGACATGGTCCGACCTGGGATATTGTACAGCATTACCGGCACTGGGGAGGCATCTGCAATGGCTCTAAAATGAGTAATGATACCGGCCTGAGTAGGTTTGTTGTAGTAGGGGCTCACCGAAAGGATTGCTGCTACCCCGTAAAAATCTGTTGACGAGAGGGTATCTAGTACCGCTTGGGTATGGTTGCCTCCTATCCCAACCATAATGAGACATCTCCCTTTGGTATGTGCCACACATGCTTTAAGTACCTGTGCCTTTTCTGTGGCACTTAGTGTGGCAGATTCTCCCGTGGTACCTAGAGGTACTAGGTAGTCTGCCCCACCTGAGATCACATGATCGATTAGTTTTTGAAAACTTGCTACGTCAATGCGATTATCCTCATGAAATGGGGTTACCAATGCGACTCCCGTACCTTTAAATGCATTCATAGTAGTGGCTTTAATTCTAAACAAATATAGGACCTATGAGGTTTTTTTAGAGATTAAATAAAGAAAAAAGCCTGATCAAAAGTTCCTGTTTGATCTCTTTTTAGGCTTTCTTTTTCCTCAAAAATCTTCTTAAAGACAGGCGATTTTTAGAAATCCCATTCATTTTAAAAATAGACTTAAAAAAAGGACTAACTTTTACTCCAGGTATGGTACAGCTGGTTTAGACCAAGGCTACCTAGATATACACTTTAGTGCTTGATATTTTAATTAAATTTGGGGGAGATTCCTTGATTATTCGGACGTGGAAATTGTAATTATACTGGTGCTTGTGCTTATCAATGGCATTTTTGCCATGGCTGAACTTTCCTTGGTTTCCGCTCGGAAATTTAAATTAGAGAGTTTAAAGAAGCAGGGTAAACTAGGAGCGAAGGCAGCCTTGGAGCTCTCTGAAAATCCCACCAAATTCATGTCTACCGTACAAATTGGCATTACGCTGATTGGGGTTTTGCTTGGGGTATATAGTGGAGAAAATTTGACAGATGATTTGGATAAGGCCATACAAGGAATTTCTTTTTTGGCTTCTTATTCTACTTCCATCGCAGTAGGCATCGTCGTAGTAGGCATTACCTACCTTTCTATCGTTTTGGGTGAACTTTTTCCCAAAAGATTGGGGATGACTTTTCCTGAGCAAATTGCCTTGAGGGTTTCCAAACCCATGATGTTCTTGTCAAAAATAACCAGTCCCTTTGTATGGCTTTTGAGCGTTTCCAACGATTTTTTGCTTTGGGTATTTCAAATTAAGCATACCTCCGAGAGTAAAATTTCAGAAGAAGAGCTAAAGGCCTTGATCAAGGAAAGTGCTGAAGGGGGGGAGATAATGAATATTGAGCAGGATATTGTGGAGCGAGTCTTTGAGTTGGGGGATAGAAGGATCAATACCTTGCTGACTCACCGAAGCGAATTGGTTTTTTTTGATGTCGAGGACACTGAAGAAGAAATTAGAAGGAAAATTAGTCAAGAAAAGCATTCTGCTTATCCCTTGTGTGCCGATGGGGACCTAGATAATATTACGGGTATTGTTTTGGTCAAGGATCTCTTCGATAAAAGTCTTCAAGAGGGCTTTGATCTGAAGAAAATAGCGAAACCCCCTTTGTTTTTAAATGAAAGCATGTTTGCCTACCAAGCCTTGGAACTCTTTAAAGCCCAACGTTTGCACTACGGTTTAGTGATCGACGAATACGGAGTGACAGTTGGCATTGTAACCATGGACGACGTGGTAGATGCCTTGGTAGGAGAGGCTACCGAGCTTGACCAGTCGGATTATCAATTGGTGCAGCGGGATGAAAATTCCTGGCTCATCGACGGACAGTATTCTATTATTGATTTTGAAAAGTATTTTGACCTAGAAATTTCCTATAAAAACAAGAGCTTCACCACCTTGGCAGGCTTGATACTTCATAAAAGTGGCTCCATTCCAAATGTTGGAGATTCGGTGCAGGTCCAAGACCTTACCTTGGAAGTGGTGGATAAGGATGGGCAAAGAATTGACAAGGTCCTGGTGACCAAATCGTAAGGTTTCCTTCTCCCTACATTATTATAATTCTTATTTCCTTATTCTTAGTGGGAATGCTGCACGAGTTTCAAAAATTCCTCCTCGGAAAGTAAAGGAATACCCAATTGAATTGCCTTTTCTTTTTTACTTGGCCCCATGTCTTCTCCTTCAATGATAAAGTCGAGTTGCTTGGAGACGGCGCTCAGGTATTGCCCTCCGTGGGCCTGTACAAATTCTACGATTTCATCCCGTTTAAAATGCTGCAATTTCCCAGAAGCGAGGATTTTCTTTCCTTCGAGGGCATTTCCTAGGGTCTGCTGTTCTTTTTCCTCAAGTTCAAAATGAAGACCATGAGCTTTCAGTCTTGCGATGCATTCTTGGTTTTCTACTTGAGCAAAAAACTCGTGTAGGCTTTGAACCAAAGTTTCCCCAATCCCATTGATTTCTAGCAATTCATCAGCACTGGCTGTTTGAAGTTTGTCCAAGGTTTTAAATTGCTTGGCTAACAATTGAGCCGTATTTTCTCCAATATTTCTAATTCCTAAGGCAAACAATACTTTTTCAAATCCTTGATTTTTGGAGGCATAAATCCCTTCCATCATGTTGCTCAGCACCCCTTCTTGGAACGTATTGGCTTTTAACTTTTTAATTCGCTCCTGAAGTTCATCAGGTAGCGCCAACTTTAAATCTAAAAGTATGGTGTGGACTGTACCGTGACGCTTGCTGGCCTCTACCAATTGCTCAAAGGAAACCCTTCTACCTAGGAAAATTTCTAAGACCAGGGCCACGGGCACATAATCCTCCACTTTCATCAGTTCGGAATGCGCATCTAAGTTCTGGATCAAAAAATCAACCATCCCTACGTTGGAAGGAACTTTCTTCTTCCATTGCTTGAGTTGGGCTTGAAATGCTCTCAGCCGGTCTCGTAAGGGGAGGTGGATAGTTTCCTCAAGGCTGTCTTGAATTTGCTTGTAGGAAATTCCCTCGGTCAAGGCGAAAAGTGCTTTTTCTAAGTTGATATAGAGAAGTCCTGTTGCTTCACGCTCGTATTGGTCCTGACTCATTTCTAAGCCATGGAGGTCTTTCTGCTTGGTATCCAACTCGTAAATATCCGCATAGGTCCTAAGAAAGCCTTGGTCGATCAGGGCTCTTATCCTTTCGGTTCCTAGGCTATCAATATCCATAGCTCGCTTACTGACAAAGTGCTCAATTTTTCCTAAAATTTGAGGAGGGCAGGCAGTCGAATTGGGACAATAATGCTTAGCCTCCCCCTCTTTTCTTACCAGGGATGTCCCGCATTCCGGACAAGAGGAGATGTAGGAAATAGGAAGAGCCCCAGGTTTTCTTCTGGAAGGATTTACCTTAGTAATTTTCGGAATGATTTCGCCTCCTTTTTCTACATGGACAAAATCTCCTGCATGTAAGTCAAGTCGCTCTATCTCATTGGCATTGTGTAAGGAGGCTCTTTTCACGGTAGTACCCGCCAGGGATACGGGCGCCAAATTGGCTACAGGAGTGATGGCTCCTGTGCGACCTACTTGGTAGGTGATGGACAATAACTCCGTTTCAGCGCTTTCAGGCTGGTATTTGTAGGCGATGGCCCATCGTGGGGATTTGGCCGTTTCCCCCAATTCTTCTCTGTGCCTGTAGGAATTTAATTTTAAGACAACTCCATCAGTGTCTAGAGGCAGGAGGTTTCTTTTTTCTTTCCAGGCTTCGATATAATCCAAGGCTTGTTGGATATTGGCTACTTTTTGGTAAGTAGGAGAAACAGGAAATCCCCAAGATTCCAAAAGGTGTATGGCTTGATCGTGGTGAGAGATGCCTAGATTTTCACCTAGCATCTGGTACACATAGCAGTGGAGGTGCCTTTTGGCAACGATGCTGCTGTCTTGCATTTTAAGTGTACCCGAGGCGGCATTCCGAGGATTGGCCAATAAAGCTTCTCCATTTGCTTCGCGATCTTGATTGATTTTTTCAAATTCTTTTAGGGGTAAAAATACTTCCCCACGGACTTCAAACCGAGGTGGAACGGTTGATGCCTTTATCTGCAAAGGGATGCTTCTTATGGTTTTGATATTGGCAGTGACATCATCCCCCTTGGTTCCATCTCCACGGGTCAGCGCACGGACGAGTTGGCCGTTCTCATATACCAACGAAATGGCAACCCCATCAAATTTCAATTCGCAAAAGTATTCGTAGTCCACATCTCCAAGTCCTTTCGCCACTCTCTGGTCAAAGGCACTTAATTCTTCTACGGTGTAGGTGTTGCCTAAGGAAAGCATTTTGTATTCGTGTGCTACCGTTTGAAACTCCTTGGTCACGGTACCTCCAACTCGTTGACTAGGACTATCTGGAGCCAATAGGTCGGGAAAACTTTTTTCCAAACGAATCAATTCTTCTAAAAGTTGATCGAAGGCAAAATCTGAGATCTCTGGACTATCCTGCTGGTAATAAAGCTGGTTGTGGTAGTTGATTTCTTGGGTCAATTGCCTGATGCGAAGGGAGGCTTCAGCGTGCGTCATAAGGAACTTAGAATACGGTAGTAAAAATAAGGGTTAAAGGCAGTAGAATCTGTAGTAAACCTATTTTTTATCCGGATCAATTTTTCCTTTTCAAAAAGTATTCAACTAGGAGAGGGTTAGCCTAGGAATTAATCTTTTTTTTGTCCACACTCCCTTCCACTGATTTTTCTATCTTTGCAACTTAGAAAAAAGGTGATTTTTTTACCTGTTTACCCTTGAGTCATTGAATCCATGAGTAACAAGAATTTTAAACGCTACACGGTGACCTCCGCCTTGCCCTATGCCAATGGTCCGTTGCATATAGGTCACTTGGCGGGTTGCTACGTACCGGCAGATATATATGTCAGGTACCTGCGCTCCCAAGGTAGGGATGTAGCATTTATTTGTGGGTCAGACGAACATGGAGTAGCCATTACCATTAAAGCTTCCAAGGAGGGGAAAACTCCTCAAGAGGTAGTGGATCATTACCATGCTTTGATGAATAAAAGCTTTCAACAGTTTGGAATTAGCTTTGATCACTATTCTAGGACCTCGGCTCCCATACACCATGAAACGGCTCAAGGCTTTTTTACAGACCTCTATCAAAAAGGAGAATTTCTAGAACAAACTACCGAACAGTATTACGATGAAGAGGCCAAACAATTTTTGGCTGACCGATACATCGAAGGAACCTGTCCCAAATGCGGGAATGAACATGCCTACGGAGACCAGTGTGAAAAATGTGGAACCTCCTTGAGTCCTACAGACCTGATCCACCCCAAATCAAAATTGAGTGGAGGGACTCCTGTTTTAAAGGAAACGAAGCATTGGTTTTTGGATTTGGCACGTTACCAAGACTTCCTATCCCAGTGGATTTTAGAGGAGCATGGAGAGGATTGGAAGAATAATGTGTTGGGACAATGCCGATCCTGGCTAGAGGCCGGAGATGGACTGCAGGCACGTTCTATGACCCGAGATTTGGATTGGGGCATCCCCGTTCCTTTGCCAGATGCAAAGGGTAAGGTGCTTTACGTGTGGTTTGACGCGCCAATAGGGTACATTTCATCCACCAAGGAATGGGCCAAGGAGAAGGGTATTGCCTGGGAGCCCTTCTGGAAGGATCAGGGTACCAAATTGGTTCATTTTATAGGTAAGGACAATATTGTATTTCATTGCATCATTTTTCCTGGTATCCTAAAAACGCATGGGGGATATATCTTACCAGAAAATGTGCCTGCCAATGAGTTTTTGAACCTAGAGGGGGAGAAAATTTCTACTTCTCGGAACTGGGCGGTGTGGTTGCACGAGTACTTGGAAGAATTTCCTGGAAAGCAAGACGAGCTGCGTTACGTGCTCACCGCCAATGCACCGGAAACCAAAGACAATGACTTTACCTGGAAGGATTATCAAGCCAGGATAAATTCCGAATTGGTTGCCATTTATGGAAATTTTGTGAATCGGGCCTTGGTCTTGAATCAAAAGTTTTTCAATGGTCAGGTGCCAGATCGGGGAGAGCTCAGCGCTATAGATGAAGAAGTCCTTAAAGAGGTGGCTGCATTTCCGGAGAGGATTGCAACTTCCATAGAAAAATACAGATTTAGAGAGGCCCTGAGCCTGGTGATGGATTTGGCTCGCGTAGGAAACAAATACCTCGCAGATACCGAACCATGGAAGGAAATCAAGGTAAATGAAGCCAGGACCCAAACCATTCTTAACCTTGCACTCAATTTGGCTGCGAATTTGGCCATAGTATCAGAACCATTTCTTCCCTTTACTGCCAAAAAATTACTGGATTTATTTGGCTTGACTACAGCAAAATGGTCAGATGCAGGCAATTTATCCTTGCTCAAGGCTCATACTTCCTTGGGATCCTTGGGCTTATTGTTTGAAAAAATAGAGGACGATGTGGTGGAGCGACAAGTTCAAAAATTAACAAAAACAAAGACTATGAATGAGGCTACCGAACAATCCGTACCAGAGATGAAGCAGCTAATTGCTTACGAGGATTTTGCCAAACTAGACATGCGTGTGGTGACGGTACTGGAGGCGGAGGCCATGCCCAAGTCCAAGAAACTCCTGAAGTTGAAAGTGGATATAGGCCTGGGCCACCGTACCGTCTTGAGTGGAGTCGCAGAGCATTTCGATCCCCAATTTTTGGTAGGCAAGCAGGTGACCATGCTTATCAATTTGGCACCACGCAACATGATGGGTATTGATAGTGAGGGAATGATCTTGATGGCTTCGGACAAGGACGGAAAACTCAAATTGCTCCAGCCCCATGAGCTGACCTCTCCCGGTTCGGTAATTTCTTAAGGATGGAAGAGAAAGCTTGCCTTTAATTGGAAGTTACTGCCCCCTTTGGCATTTCAAACAAGCTTTCTTCCAACTCCTCGTTGACCAAGAAAATATCTGAAAAGCTCACTTGGTAACGGATTCTTTTACTAGAATCATTTTCAATTTGGTACCCCGTGATGACTCTTGGGAAAATTAGACCTCCTGCATCCCTATAGTCCTCGTACTTCAAAGCTTCCTGTACCTGATTGTTTTTATCGTAATAGGTTACCGCATATAGCACCCAAGCCAATTGGCCCGTGTTGGGATCTATCAATAGTTCGTACCGATTGGAGGGACCCAAAAGCTTACCTCCTTTTAGCTTGGCCTCTAGGGTTGGATATGCTTGCCCATTGAAAACCCTATCTTCCAGCTTAGTAACGGTCACCAAGGTGTCGGTAAGGGCATAGGGAAGGCTAAGAAAGGTAGAATACAAATTATGGTAAAAACGCACGGATTGCCCTGGGAAGGATTGGCGATTGGGGCTAATCCAAATCTTTTCCCCATCGTTTCCGGCCTGAAATTGGTCAGCGTCAATTCGAACTCTCCCATCGTTTAGGCTGAGGTAGTGATTTTCCCATTCAAGAGTAGTTTCGTGCACCATGGCAAAGGAGAAAGAACTTGCCTCAATCCATTTTTCCCATGTTCCATGGGCGTCCAGAAGTTTTTTAAAATGTTCGGGTTGATTTAATCTGGCATCGGGACCTTGATTTTTTTCTTGGCAAGCCACTATGCCTACCAGGCATAAGAGCAGTAAACCTATTCTTGTCATTCTCATAGCACCAATTTTTTTCCAATATACCATTTCAGAAGATTTCAAGCATCATGGTTTTGCCACAGGCTTAGTTTTGATTGTCCACCCTATCATCTACCAATCAAATAAAAAAGATTCTTCAAGTGAAAATTGGACCTGTTGTTGCTTAGGTTTGCATCAAATTCATACCCTATGTGGCCTTCTTTTCGAAAATTTCTCAATGACATTCACCTGTATGCTGGATTGACCTGCGGATTGATTGTAATCGCAGTTTGTTTAAGTGGCACCATTTATGTCTACAATACTGAAATCCGTGAATATTTTGATTCGGATAGATTTTTTGTAAATCAGCAAGGCTCCCCACTTGCTTTAGAGGAGTTAAGATCCGATTTGGAGCTTGCTTACAAGGGAAAAGTAGTGGGGGTCAATGTTTTTGCACAGGAAGGAAGAACCTATCAATTTGCCCTGAAAAAGCCAGGGGAGGAAAGCTCCTTAACTCTTTTTGTAGATCCCTATACGGGCAAGGTGCTGGCAGACAATTCCAGTAAAACAAGCAGCGAGCAATGGATGGGATATCTTTTTTCACTTCATCGCTGGTTGCTTTTGGATAAAGTAGAGACTCCCATTCTTGATTCCATGTCCAACCAAGACTTGGGTCGATTGATCAACGGCATAGCTACTAGTTTATTTCTGGTAGGCGTATTGACGGGTATATTTTTGTGGTTTCCAAAAAAGGCTAAAAATTGGAAGCAGGGATTAAATGTAAAATGGTCGGGTAATTGGAAGCGAATCAACCATGACTTGCACAACACCTTGGCCTTTTACTCGCTCATCGCCCTTTTTATCATGGCTGTGACCGGACCTTTTTGGTCTTTTGGCTGGTACAAAGTTGGCTGGCAAAAGACTTGGGACACTTACCAAGCCCCTAAGGAAGAACCCAAAGGAAATGCCGCTGCTAATTCCGCTCTGGAAACAGAAGCAGTCCAAGATTCCCTCCCTCAGCCTGCCGCTCCGGTAGTTTCTCTTGACGATTTACTCGCTTTGGTTAATCAAAAGCTTCCCTACGCAGGGAATGTGCGCGTTACCTTGCCAGAGGAAGCCGATGGTGAGATTGGAGTGAGTAAATCCCGTGTAGGATTTTTTGCGCGAGCTGGTGCAGATCAATTGAAGATTACTCCTGCAACCCTAGAAATCAAAGAAATAACTCTTTTTGGAGACCTTCCCATTCGTCAACAAATTGGGAAATCGGTAAAGTCCTTACATACCGGAGAGATTTTTGGTCAATTGACCAAGTTCTTGTGGGCTGTAGCATGTGCCATAGCGACTTCATTGCCCATCACTGGAACCTTAATTTGGTGGAACAAGAGAAAGAAAAGTAAAGCTAAAAATGAAGATTAGGAGGAATAAGGGAATGGCTTTCGATTTTTTTCTCGCTAGGAAAATATCCCTTTAATGCTCATTATTGGAAAATGAATTGAATGCATAGAAGCGATGTGATGGGGTTGATTTTTTCCTTGCATTTTCGTAAATAATCTAGTAGAAATAAGATTTTCAGCATGAGAATTCTAGTAGTAGAAGACGAACCAGGAATTTCCAATTTCCTAAAGCAGGGATTGGAGGAGGAATCCTTTGCTGTAGATGTGGCAGAAAATGGGAAGCTAGGATTAGAATTGGCCCTTACTGGCAACTACGATTTACTCTTATTGGATTGGATGGTGCCAGGAATCAGTGGAATAGAGCTTACCAGGCAGTTTAGAAAATTATATCCTCACGTCCCCATTATATTTTTAACAGCCAAGGATACTGTGGATGAAACGGTGTTTGGCTTGCAGTCGGGGGCCAACGATTACATCAAAAAACCATTCCATTTTGAAGAATTGCTTGTTCGCATCCGGGTGCAAACAAGAGGTTCTGCCAAGTCAGCAGAAAAATTAATCCTTGGCCCCATTGTATTGGATACAGAAAAACATCAAGTTTTTAAGCGGGAAAAAGAAATTGCATTGACCCAAAAAGAATTTGCCTTGTTGGAGTACCTGATTCGAAATAAAAATAAGGTTTGCAGAAGGACTCGAATCATTGAGAGCGTATGGGACATTCATTTCGATTACAATACCGGGGTTATTGATGTGTTTATCAATTCCTTGAGGAAAAAACTGCAACTCCATAAAGGAGAAGATTACATTCAAACTATCCGTGGCGTAGGATATATGGCCAAAGAAGGATGAGCACTTCCTACAAAGAACGAATTGCGCGGCGCCTCACAGGGGTGACAGCTCTTCTATTTTTCTGTGTTTTTGTATTGATTTATTTGGTGGCCAATTTCACTGTAGTTCGAAATATAGATAGGGATCTCGATCTAGAAATTGAAAAACATCAAGACGAATTGGTGATCGCAAATGGGAAAATTAGTTTCCTTCATTCGAATGAGTGGGAGGAGATGGAGCATTCCCAAATACAGCTGAATCCCATTTTTATAGAAATAGTGGATGTGGAGGGCAAATCGATGGACCGCTCTCCCAACCTAAGAGAATTTCACCTGAGTTTTTTACCCCAAAAATCTCAGACAGAGGAAGCTTGGACCGAAAAATTAGGTTCTAGGGAGGTTCGACAAAGACAAATTCCCTTGGTCAATTCCGGAAAAATTGAAGGCTATTTGTTATTGGCCAAATCCTTTGAAGATGCCAGAGAGTTACTGGACAATTTGAGAAATGTGCTCGTGGTCATCTATCCCATCCTACTGATTACCTTATACTTTAGTATGCGGTATTTGGCTGGAAAAAGTATAGAGCCACTAGAAAAAATAAGTCAAAAGACCAATCAAATTACCCAACAAAACCTGGGTGAGCGGGTACCAGACTTAGGCACAAACGATGAGATTGGACAACTTACCGTAGCGATCAATAGCCTTCTAGGAAGGTTGGAACAGGCCATGCAACGGGAAAAGCAATTTACCTCGGACGCTTCTCATGAATTACGAACGCCACTTTCTGTTTTGAGGGGTACCCTCGAGGTATTGATTCGTAAGGAGAGGTCTCCTTCGGAATACGAAAAAAAGATCAAAACTGCGCTTGGCAGTATAGATCGCATGAGTGCCATGCTGGATCAATTGCTTGCCTTGGCTAGGGTAGAAGATGGAAAAAATTTAGTCCAAGAAGAATTGGAACTCATTACTTTTTTGGAAGAGCTTGCAGACAAATTTTCCTCAGAGCAGCAGCAGCGCATCGCCTTTCAATCTTTGGTGGGAATGCCTATCTATGTGCATACGAATGAAAAATCCTTAGAAATGATCCTAACCAATCTCTTAGAGAATGCTATAAAATATTCCGAAGGAAAGGACCAAGTTTTTCTTAGGGTAGGAAAGGAAGATAAAGCATTTGTAGAGGTGGAAGATGCAGGAAGTGGAATAAATCCAGAGCATTTAGAAAAAATTTTCGATCCATTTTTTAGGGAAAAAGAAGCGCTAAATAAAGGAATTCCAGGAACTGGTCTGGGATTAGCGATAGTGAAAAAATTAGCACAAGAGTCTGAAATTCAGTTATCAGTAACAAGCAAAAAAAACAAGGGGAGTATTTTTAGACTTGAATTTCCACAATCCTCTTAAGGAAAATTTAAGAAAAGTTTAAGGCCTAGCTAAGAGAATGGGGGAGAAATTGCATGATTCTCTTTTTTTGAATTCATGCTGGATAAAATCATTAGTTGGAGCTTAGCTCATAAATTTTTTGTTGCCATTTTTATTCTGGCTTGGGTAGGTTTTGGAATTTATTCCTTAGCCAACTTACCCATCGGGGCTGTTCCTGATGTCACCAACAACCAGGTACAAGTCATTACCACATCCAGAAACCTAGCAACGGAGGATGTGGAAAAATTTCTTACTTATCCCATTGAATTGGAAATGGCTAATCTCCCTGGGATCAAGGAGATCCGCTCGGTTTCTAAGTTTGGTCTTTCAGTCGTTACCTTGGTATTTGAAGAGGATATGGGCACCTATCTGCCTCGTCAACTCATTGCTGAGCGACTAAAAATTGCGGAAGAGCGGATTCCCCAAGGCTTTGGAAAGCCTTTTATGGGACCTATCTCCACTGGTCTAGGAGAAATTTACCAATACATCATCGATGTAAAGCCAGGATATGAAGACCGGTACAGCATCACCGATCTACGTACCATTCAGGACTGGATTGTGCGGCGCAATTTATCTGGGATTGAGGGCGTCATAGAAGTAAATACCTGGGGAGGCTATCTCAAAGAATACGAAGTTGCCATAGATCCACAGCGCTTAAAGGCCATGGAAGTCAACCTGGCTACTGTCTACCAGGCTTTGCAACAAAATAATTCTATAGCTGGAGGAAGCTATATTGAAAAGACCAATGAAAGTTATTTTATCCGAGGAGAGGGCCAGGTAAAAAGCATTACAGATATTGAAAATATCGTTGTTTCCTTAAGGGAGGGTAGCCCGATTTACATTCGTGACTTGGCAGAAGTTAAGTTTGGACATGCCAATCGTTTTGGAGCAATTACTGCCAATGCCCAGGGGGAGAAAGTACTGGGTCAGGTCATGATGTTGAAAGGAGCTGATGGAAAGGGAACCATAGATCGGGTAAAGGAACGCATTGCTGAGATGGAATCCACTCTCCCAGAAGGCATCGTAATCAATGGATTTTTGGATCGTTCTGAGTTGATCGATAGGACGACCACTACCATTGTAGAAAATCTGGTCTTGGGCTGCTTGATTGTTGTTTTTGTAGTGGTTCTCTTGTTAGGTAATTTTCGCTCTGGACTTGTGGTGGCCTCCGTTATTCCCTTGAGCTTACTTTTTGCTTTGTCCCTTATGTATTTGTTTGGGGTAGATGCCAATTTGATGAGCTTAGGCGCCATAGATTTTGGAATCATTATCGATGGAGCAGTGATCATTGTAGAATATATCGCCTACCAGTTTACCAAATCTTCTACAGCACTTGCTGGACTTTCCTTTCAAGAAAAACAGGAAGAAAAGGATAAAATATCTTTTTCAGGAGCTTCAAAAATGATGCATTCGGCCATTTTTGGTCAGATCATTATCATTTTAGTTTTTATCCCCATTCTTTCCTTGTCAGGAGTAGAAGGAAAAATGTTTAGGCCTATGGCGGAGGTATTTAGCTTCGCTTTACTAGGGGCCATGATTTTAGGATTAACCTACGTACCGGTGGCCTCTTCCCTACTTCTCAAAGCGGAGGTTCAAGGTCCACGTAACGTCTCCGTTCGCTTACTCAAGGTGCTTACATCGATTTACCGTCCTGCGCTTTCATGGGCTTTAGATCATAGCAGAGCTATCTTGATTTCAGCTGGACTTTTTTTAGGTGGAGCAATTATTCTTTTTACCACCATGGGAGCGGAGTTTGTCCCCACTTTAGACGAAGGAGATTTTGTAATTCAGCCAGTATTGAAAACGGGGACAACACTCTCCAATACCGTGGAGACCATCACGGAGATGGAGCGAATTCTTATGAAATTTCCTGAAGTTAAGCAAGTAGTTACTCGAATTGGGGCTGCTGAGATTCCCACAGACCCGATGTCTATGGAGGAAAGCGATGTGATTGTTACCCTGCATCCTCCCAGCGAGTGGACCACGGTACAAACCAAAGATGAGTTGGCTGAAGAATTCAAAAAAGCTTTAGAAGCTATTCCTGGTCTGGACTATGAATTTACCCAGCCCATTGAAATGCGGTTCAACGAGTTGATTACAGGGGTAAGAGCTGATTTGGCCATCAAGGTGGTGGGTGAAGACCTGAATGTTTTGCTTCAAAAAGCAGAAGAAATTGAATCTGCAATCCAGGGTGTGGAAGGGGCAGCAGATATTATTTTAGAAAAAGTAGATGGTCTTCCTCAGATGAAAATTGTGTACGACAGGGCTAAAATTGCCAAATACGGACTAAATGTAGAAGATATCAATCAGGTAGTTACCATGGGGTTTGCAGGGCTAAGCGCAGGAACAGTTTTTGAGGGAGAAAAGCAGTTTGACTTAGTGATTCGATTTGATGAGCCTTACCGAAAAGATATTTCAAATTTGGAAAATGCAGCCATCCAATTGCCTAATGGAGGCACTATTCCACTGGCAGAACTTGCCAGCATAAGTTATACCAAAGGACCCGCCAAGATTTCTCGTGACAATACCCAGAGAAGGGTAGTGGTTGGGGTCAATGTGCGAAATCGGGATTTACAATCCGTAGTAGACGATATCCAATCTATTGTAAAAAATAGAATAGATATCCCCGAGGGGTACCGTATTGAATATGGAGGGCAATTTGAAAACCTGCAACAAGCACGCAATCGCTTACTTATTGCTGTTCCGGTAGCCCTATTTCTCATTTTCGTGCTCTTGTATTTTGCTTTTTCCTCGACCAAAGATGCCCTGATGATTTACACAGCGATTCCGTTTTCAGCCATTGGGGGAATAATTTTTCTTTGGATTAGAGACATGCCGTTTAGTATTTCTGCGGGGGTTGGATTTATAGCCCTCTTTGGAATTGCGGTGCTCAATGGGATTGTTATGATCGAGCATTTCAAATCCATGACACATAGGTTTTCTACGCTTCGGGAAGTAGTATTGGTAGGTGCTATGGAGCGCCTTCGCCCAGTACTGCTAACTGCCTCTGCCGCTGCACTTGGTTTTCTTCCTATGGCCCTTTCTAGTTCTGCTGGTGCAGAGGTACAGCGGCCCTTGGCTACTGTCGTTGTCGGAGGATTGATTTCTGCCACCATTTTGACTTTAATCGTGTTGCCCGTTCTTTATATGTTATTGAATTCGGATAAAAAATTCTCTTTTAAGGGATCTAAAGCTGCGTCTATTTTTCTTTTAGCCATGCTTGTTCCAGTGGCCGCCTCTTGGGCGCAACAACCCAGGGTTTTGAGTTTGGAGGAGGCACTTACCCTAGCGGAGAAGCAAAACCCAGGGTACTTGGCATCGCAGAAGCGACTTGAAGTTGCTACTGCATTGACTGGTGCTGCCTGGACCCTAGGGAAAACGCAAATTTACCATGCGCAAGATCAAAATGATATTGCAGAAAATGGTGTATTTAATCAGGTTTGGGGCTTTCGTCAGCAATTTGAGCTACCTAGTTTGTATGCAGCGCAGAAAAATTTTCTAAAAGCAGGTCAATTGCAAGAAGAAGCTCAGTTTCAATTGGATGCACGTGCTTTAAAAAAGGAGGTAAGTAGTGTATTTATTACAGCTGTCTACTGGATGGAAATGGAAAAACATTATCTTTTTTTGGATAGCTTATATGTGGCCTTTGCTCATGCAGCTCAGAGACGCCTGGAAACTGGGGAGACAAATTTGCTAGAGAAACTAACGGCTGAAAGCAAACAGAAGGAAATAGCCCTTAAAAAGTCAGAAGCAAGCAGAGAAAAAATATCAGCCACGCTTCGATTGAAGGGGCTTTTGGCTGTAGAAGAAGAGATTGAAGTTGCCGATGCCCCCATCCTTCTTGCTTCAAGCGAGGCGCTGAGTAATCATCCAGGTTTATCCTGGTACGAAGCTGGAAAAAGAAGAGCGCTATTTGAAACGAAAGTAAATCAACAAGGACTTTTGCCCGACGTAAACCTTAATTTATTTAGAGGAACCAATTTTGCCGTAGGATCAAAGATTTATCCAGGATTTGAAGTGGGACTTGGAATTCCGCTATTTTTTGGTGCACAAACAGCCAAGATCAGGGCAGGTAAACTTGCGCAGCAGCAGTTGGATTTGGAAGCAATCCAATTTCAAATTCAATTGAAAAGCCAGGTAGAAAGTTTGAGGCAAAAGGCAGCCCAGCAGTCCCAAGTCCTGGATTATTTTGAAAAAGAAGGCATGTCTCTAGCAAAGCAACTTAGAGAACAGGCCAATCGATCCTATACGGCTGGGGAAATTGACTTTCTCAATTATGTCCTTCTTTTAGAAAATTCTCAAGAACTCACCTTGCAGTATTTACAAGCCAAGAGAGATTTTCAGCTCAACCAACTTGAACTCATTTATTTAAGCATGCCATGAAAGTACAGTTTATACAATTCCTAATAATTCCAATCTCTCTCTGTTGGATCAGTGCTTGTGGAGGTAATACTTCTTCTGAGGAAGGAATAGAAGTCAGTGAGGTAGAGCAAGAATCCATGGAAATTCAACTTACCAAGGAGCAATTTCAGACCATGAAAATGGAATGGGATACCTTGAAAATGGGAGAATTTTCTGAGGAAATTTCAGTTCAAGGGGCCGTGCAAATTCCTGTGGAGGGCAAGCGTGAAATTGCGGGGTATTTCGGAGGCCATGTCAACGATCTCAAATGGATAGAAGGGCAGGAAGTTCGTAAAGGACAAGTCTTATTTACCTTGGAAAACCCAGAATTTTTGAGGCTGCAACAAGATTACCTGGAAGTAAGAAGCCAGTTATCTTTTTTGAAAGCGGAATACGAGCGCCAAAAAACCTTGGCTTCTGAGCAAATTTCTTCCCAAAAGAATTACCTCAAAGCTGAATCTGACTATGAAGGTGCCTTAGCAAAAACTCAAAGTTTGGAAAAGCAATTGGCTTTGCTGCAAATCGATGGAAAGGCCTTGACTCCAGGAACCATGAAAAGTAAAATAGCTGTACTTTCTCCTATCCATGGTTTTGTCGATGAAGTCAATGCTGTTCCAGGACAATATTTGGCGGCAGGGACCAAGGCCATGACCTTGTTGAGCAGAGAACATTTGCATGTGGAATTAGTGCTTTTTGAAAAAGATGCTCATAAAGTCCAGCCAGGGCAAAAGCTGGAGTTAACTTCTCCAGATCGTCCGGATCAGATCTTCAATGCCAGTATCTATGTGGTAGGGAAAACCATAAACGAGCAGCGCCAGGTGTATGTCCATGCTGACCTCTTGGATGGGAAGCAGGAAGCCTTGCTGTTGCCAGGCATGTTTTTGCAAGCAAGGATTCAACTTGATCCCTCTCAGGGCTTGGCTGTCCCTGAAGAAGCCGTGATAGAAGTAGGACAAGAATATTACATATTGATCCAAAAATCCATCAATGATCAAGGCTATGTGCTCGAAAAAGTGAAAGTTATTCCCGGGGTAAAAAGTAAAAATTACCTTTCTATTACCCCAGAGCGGTCATTAGATGCTTCTACGCTAGTTTTAGTCAAAGGGGCATATAACTTACTTTAGAATAAATATCTAAAGCGAGGAAAATAGAGTCCCTGTTTTTTTTCTTTGCAAAGATGCCTGAGTAATCCATGAGCCATCCTTTAGACAACCCCATCTGGACCGCCCTCAATTCTGGGAGCTTTCATTTCTCATTTGGGGATACAAAGATTCGATTTATAGATAGAAAAATGGGATTTTTTGCTGGCATGCCTGCGTACGAGAAAAAGGAACTAGAGCAGCTTCATGACACGTTGGAGTTAGGCCAGCGTGTCATCTTGTTTACACCCCATGTCCTAGAATTAGATTCCCGATGGCTTGTTCACAACGATCATGAAATGTTTCAAATGCTTGGTACACGAAGCTACCTGGATCATACCGAAAGTAGTCAAATTCAAGAATTAGGTCAAAAGGAAGTAGCAGCCATGCTTGCCCTAACCAAGTTGACCAAGCCGGGGCCATTTTTTGAAAACACCTTTCATTTTGGAGGGTATTTTGGTTGCTTTATTGACGGCAAGCTCGTATCCATGGCAGGATCTAGGTTGGTTGCAGGGGATTTTACCGAGGTAAGCGCAGTTTGTACCCATCCCGAATTTCAAGGATTAGGCTTCTCCAAACGGGTTTTGCCCCATGTTTTGAAGTATATTCAAAAGTTGGGAAAAATACCCTATCTTCATTTGTATCCTGAAAATACCCCCGCCTTGAGGCTCTACGAGAGTTTGGGTTTTGAAGTTAGAAATAGGCTACGGGTATATTCACTAGAAAAGGCGGCTCCTTGATCTTGCCAACCATAATTTTCAATTTTAAAAAAGGAAGGTCAGCGGGGAAACTTCTGATAAGTTTTTGTTTCTTAACTTCAAAACGTATGAAACCCTTCTATTTTATCTTCATTACACTTTTAGGCTTTGTCTCTGACCTCTTTGCTCAAGATGTAAGCTTCAAGACAGAAAGGATAGTGCTCATTACCTTGGACGGATTGAGGTGGCAAGAGGTATTTACTGGAGCAGATTCTCTTCTGGTGGATGACAGTGGATGGGTCAAAAAATCCGGTTCTTTGCTGGCAGATTTTTGGGATCCGGATTTTTCTAAGCGTAGGGAAAAGCTTATGCCCTTTGTCTGGGGCACCATGGCAAAGGAAGGCCAACTTTATGGCAATAGGAAGTATGGAAATAAAGGTTCCACGTCCAATTCCTTATGGTTTTCTTATCCTGGCTACAACGAACTGTTGTCTGGATATGCAGACGATCTGCGAATCACTTCCAACGATAAGGTCAACAATCCCAATGTGACGTTTTTAGAATACCTTCAGCGAAATCCCCAGTACGAAGGCCAGGTGAAGGCAGTTGGAGGCTGGGACGTTTTCCCGTATATCCTCCATGAAAATCGAAGCGGGATTTCGGTCAATGCAGGATTTGATGTTGCGGAAGGGGAGGCACTTACTGAAGTAGAAAAGACCGTTAATCGTCTGCAACAAGAGCTAAGGGGTCCATGGGAAAATGTACGACTGGATCCGTTTACCCATGCCTATGCCTTGGAGACATTAAAAAAGTACCATCCCAAAGTAGCCTATTTTGCCTATGGGGAAACAGACGACTGGGCACACCAAGGAGCCTACGACCAATACCTTTGGTCAGCAAGGCAAAGTGATGCCTACATCCAGGAAATTTGGGAGTATTTGCAGTCAGATCCTTTCTATAGGAATAAAACTACGCTGTTAGTGACCGTAGATCACGGCAGAGGCACAGGTAAGGAAAATTGGAAAAATCATGGAGCCTCTGTGGAGGGATCGGGACAGGTATGGCTGATGGTCATGGGACCAGATACTCCAGCCTTAGGAGAAATTAAGCAAGAGGGTCAATGGTATACTGCCATGTTGGCGAGAAGTATATTCCATCTTCTCGGATTGGATTACCCTGATCCTAAGGCTGCGCCACGGTTGAAAAGTATTTCCACTCATTAGTCAATTCAGGTAGCTGAAGCCCTTTAAAAGTAAAGGTACTCAACTAAGTCTTTAGGACTTAGTGAGTCCCTTTTTTACTCTGGGTTTATTTGAGTAGGAAATAATAGTTGGTATTTAATACAAAAAGATAGGTTTGAGCCTGAGATTAATTTTCTTTTGGCTTTTTGTCTAGCAATAAAAAATCATTGACCACAATTTCGGTAATGTATTTTTTATCCCCATTTTTATCGGTATAGCTCCGGTTGGTAAGCTTGCCTTCCACGGCAATTTCCGATCCCTTGTCGGTAAATTTGGCTAAGTTTTCTGCCGTCTTGTCCCATAAGACCAAGTTATGCCAAGTGGTTTCTTCCACCCTTTCTCCTTTCTGGTTTTTATAAACCTCTGAGGTGGCTAGACTCACATGGCCCACCGATTTGCCAGAATCCAAGGTTTTTAAATCTAATTTGTTTCCCAAGTGTCCAATAAGTTGAACTTTGTTTTTTAGTGCATTCATGATTAAAAAAGTTGAGTTGAAAAAGAATTGAAAAGCGATTTTAAATCTCTTATATAAAAATGAAGGGAAAAATTGACTTAACACTGATAGTAAGCGGTTGTAACCGATTGTAATCTTTTTTGCTACCTCTACTTACTTTCTTTTTCTACTTATCCCGTAGAGACCCGAGCCTAAGCCTATAAAAAGTGCCGTCATCCCTACGGACCTAAGGCTCACTTGTGTCATAAGCCAGAGGCAAGCTAAGATTCCTAACATGGGAATTAGGTATC
>JAJTDZ010000035.1 GCA_021298245.1 Algoriphagus sp.
ACTTCTGCCGCTTCCGTGGCGGTGCTTCCCGAAATGGACGAAGTGGAAGTGCACCTGGACATGAACGATATTCGTAAAGACACCTACTGCTCTTCTGGTCCCGGAGGTCAGTCGGTCAACACCACCTACTCGGCCGTACGCTTGACCCACAATCCCAGTGGGCTGGTGGTCACCTGCCAAGACGAAAAGTCCCAAATCAAAAACTTTGAAAAGGCACTGAAAGTACTTCGCTCCAGACTCTACGAGATTGAGTTGGCCAAGCACAACGAGGCGGTAGGAGCCCAACGCAAATCTATGGTGGGAAGCGGGGACCGCTCCGATAAAATTCGTACCTACAACTATCCCCAGTCAAGGGTCACCGATCACCGGATCAATAAGACCGTGTACAATTTGCCAGAGGTCATGGATGGACACATAGAAGAGTTTATTTCTGCCCTACGCATGGCAGAAAATCTAGAAAAAATGCAGGCGTGAGGTATCGATTAGCCCTTTTGGGTTGGTAAGAATAAATTAAGCACGTATATTGAAACCCATACCCATTTCACGAAGTTAACTACAGATTACCTATGCTTATTGAAGGAGAAAGAGAGATTCAATTGGTTACTTGGAATGAATCTCATTTTCATCAATTGTACCCCATTGCCAACAATCCAAAGATTGCCATGAACCTAAGGGATAGCTACCCGCATCCCTACACCATCCACGATGCGCGGCACTGGATCGAGCACAACCAAAAATTTAATCCAGCTCAAAATTTTGCCATTGAATTCGAAGGAAGGTTGGCAGGAGCCATAGGCGCTGAACGTGGGAAAGACGAGTTGCGTACAAACATGGAGCTAGGATTTTGGGTGGGAGAGCCCTTCTGGGGAAAGGGCATTGCCACAGAGGCGGTCAAACTGTATACCGCCTATATTTTTGAAAAATTTGATATTGAACGCATTTATGCACAGGTCTACGACTTCAATGGGGAATCCATGAACGTACTGGAAAAAGCCGGCTATATCCCAGAAGCTATCCTGAAAAAGGGGTTTATCAAAAGGGGTACCGTGGGCGATATCTTTCAGTATGTCCGGGTGAGGGGAGAGGAAAGTATCTAGTAGCAAGTATCTAGTACGAAGTACCCTGACTACCGCAGGCAGGAATGTACAAAGTAGGAAATACGAGCTCCGAAGTACGAAATACTATAGGCAGGATTTCTTCAACATTCTTAAATCAGCGTTCGGTATTAACTTTCATTCCGTATTCTGCCTGCCTGCCGCAGGCAGGTATTTCGTAGCTCACACTTTACCCTTTACCATTTACTTTGTACTTAGTACTTTGTACAACTTAAATCCGTATTTCACATTTTTATGAAAATCCTCCTCCTCCTCCCACTAATCCTCTTGATCTCCTGCGGTCCCCAAGAGCGGGTATCCAAGGAAACTTTTGACGAAGTCAATCGCAACATGGAAGTAAAACGCCTCACCGAGGTAGAGATCCTCCAAGAGGCCATGGTCTGGGGAGATTCGATTACCCTGGAGGCCCAGGCCCAGTTGAGCGCCCAGTTGCAAGAGGCGATAGCTTCCCAAGGAGTAGTGGGGGCCTTGGATTTTTGCAAGATCAATGCGCTCCCCCTGATTCAGGGGTTAGAAAAACAGCATGGCATTACCCTACGCCGCGTCTCCTCACGGCCTAGAAATCCCCAAGATAGCCCAGATGCGGAGGAGCTCCCCCTACTGGATGCCTATGCCTACAATGCGGAAAATAATCTTCCCAGCGACCCCAGCATTCAAAAAGTGCAAGGAGGGGAAGTGTTTCTTTACACCCAGCCAATTTTGATTTCCAGCAACCTATGTCTTCAATGCCATGGCGCTCCAGGAAAAGATGTAGCAGAGGCCACCGCAAAGGCCCTCAAGCAACTTTATCCCAACGACCAGGCAATAGGCTATACCCTAGGTGAGCTCAGAGGAATGTGGTCCTTACGCCTACCCAAAAGGGAGGTAGTCAAAAGGATGTAATTTTTCTTCTGTAGGCTGTTGTGTCCTACCTGCCCTAGCCTTACTTCCAAATTATCCCTGGCAGGGGTATGCAAAGAAGGAGAAATTCCTTATTTTCAATGGTTCATGTCGGTCGACAAACCATGAAAAAATACCTTTTTCTACTTGGCTTGATAGCGATGAGTTTTCAACTCAATTCTTCCGCCATTTTTATACCCTACTCCCAAAAAATCCCTGGCACTTCCGTCTCCTTTGACATGACGCCTATTCCTGCGGGGACATTTTGGATGGGATCAGATGAAGGTCCTGCTCCAGATCAAAAGCCTCGGCATTCGGTAAGGGTTGATGCCTTTTGGATGGGTACCCACGAAGTCACTTGGGATGCATTTGAATTGTTTTTGGACAAGCAATACGAAAAATCCGTGACCGAAGGAGTGCTGGAATCCAGGGTCGATGCCTTGGCAAGACCCAGCTTGCCTTATTTGGACATGACTTTCGGCATGGGCAAGGAAGGCAAACCTGCCGTAGGAATGACCCAGTACGGAGCCATTCAGTACTGTCGCTGGTTGTACCTCAAGACCGGGATTTTCTACAGGCTACCTACCGAGGCAGAATGGGAATATGCCGCAAGAGCGGGATCAGCAGATCGATTTTTCTTTGGCAGCAATGAAGATGCACTGGGAGATTATGCCTGGTATGCTGTCAATAGCAGGCAAAGCACACAAGCGGTAGGAACCAAAAAGCCCAATCCTTGGGGGGTTTATGACCTCTACGGCAATGTGTCAGAATGGGTGATTGATTATTACGAAGCTGATTTTTATGCCCGTTCCAAGGCTGAAAATCCAGTAAATCTGGCCAGGGCATTGTATCCCCATGTCCTTCGTGGAGGAAGCTTTGCCAGCCTAGCCTCTGAGCTTGGATCTCCCGTAAGGGAAAAATCGGATCCAGCCTGGAAGCGCATAGACCCACAAATTCCAAAAAGTCAATGGTGGTTTCCGGAAGCACCCTTTGTAGGCATGCGACTGGTCAGGCCCCTGATCCCTCCCTCTCCAGAAGAAATTGAAGCCTACTATACCCAAGTTCCACTTGTAGATTATTAATCCAAACTCCCCTCACTATGAAACACCCCCACAGCAGAAGAGACTTTATGAAAGCCTCAGCACTGATCACCGGAGGATTGCTCGCTCCCTCCTACCTGATTCCTGGCGCCTATGCCGCCCCTCAAAATCACCTCAAACTTGCCCTGATAGGCTGTGGAGGAAGGGGCACAGGAGCTGTTTTTCAGGCTTTTGATACCGGACATCCCATCCAATTGGTAGCTATGGCAGATGCCTTTGCCGATAGACTGGAGGGCAGCTACAAACCGATTTTTGACAAGTATGGAAAGGACAAGGTGAATGTCCCGCAGGAGCGACGCTTTGTAGGGTTTGATGCCTACAAAAAGGCCATTGCCGAAGCTGATGTCGTCATCTTGGCTTCCCCTCCTGGCTTTAGACCATCGCATTTTGAAGAAGCCGTGAGGCAGGGCAAACAGATTTTTATGGAAAAGCCCGTGGCCACAGATGCAGCGGGTATTCGAAAAGTACTAGCTGCTGCCGAGGTAGCCAAAGCCAAAAAGCTCAACGTAGTGGTGGGACTGCAGCGTCACTACCAAAACAACTACCGAGAGGCGATGAAGCGCATCCAAGACGGTGCCCTCGGGGATATTGTGGGGGGACAGGTATACTGGAACGATGGAGGAGTCTGGGTCAAGCCTCGTATCCCAGAACAAACGGAAATGGAATACCAAATGCGCAATTGGTACTATTTCAATTGGCTTTGTGGAGACCATATCGTGGAGCAGCACGTGCATAACATAGACGTGGCCAACTGGGCTAAAAATGGCTATCCAGTCAAAGCAGAAGGGACTGGAGGAAGAGCCGTGCGTACTGGGAAGGAGCATGGAGAGATTTTTGATCACCACATACTCACCTTCACCTATGCCGATGGCAGTGTCATCCACTCCGAGTGCCGACATTTCCCAGGGGCAGCCAATCGGGTCGACGAGACCTTCCAAGGGACCCAAGGAAAAGCCTACCTCAGCGCGGGAAACCATGGCTTGCTTACCGACTGGAAAGGGAATGTGATTTACGATCACGATAGAAAAAACCAACCCAATCCTTACCAGCAGGAGCACGACGAGCTATGGGCAGCATTGGTCAAGGGAGAGTACAAATTTGCAGATGCAGAAAATGCAGCCAAGTCTACGATGACAGCCATCATGGGAAGGTATGCTACCTATTCAGGAAAAGTGATGACCTGGGAGGAATCCCTCAACGGACAGGTGGACCTTTTTCCCGAAACCCTTGCCTGGGATGCGATGCCCAAGGTGCTTCCCCAAGCCGATGGGTACTACCCCTATGCGATTCCAGGAAAAACAAAAGTGATCTAAGCCATGGAAAGAAGAGGATTTATCAAACGAATGGGTCTAGGAACGGCCCTTGTAGGAGCTTCTGGCCTGATGGGACTACCTGCCTTGGCATCTACTAAAATTGGGGCGGCGCCTTTTACCTTAGATTTTGCTCCGCATTTTGGCATGTTTAAAAACCACGCCCCAGGTGGCTTGGTAGACGAACTACAGTTTATGGCAGACCAAGGATTCCGCTCCTTAGAAGACAATGGCCTGCTCAAGCGAAGTGTGGCTGATCAAGAACAAATCGGAAATACCCTTTCCAAGCTTGGGATGCGGATGGGCGTATTTGTGGTGGATGGAGGAGACAATTGGAAGGTCTCCCTTAGCACAGGCAAACAAGAATTTCTTGATAATTTCCTAGCCACTTGCAGGGCTTCTGTGGAGGCTGCCAAGCGCGTGAATGCGAAGTGGATGACCGTAGTGCCGGGCTACTTTGAGCGCAACCTACCGATTGGTGTGCAGACGGGACACGTCATTGATGCGCTGAAGCGTGGAGCAGAGATTTTTGAGCCCCATGGCTTGACCATGGTCTTGGAGCCTTTGAGTGATAATCCCGACCTATTCCTTAGACATGCCGATCAGACCTACATGATCTGCAGGGCTGTAGGAAGTCCTTCTTGCAAGATCTTGTACGATATCTATCACATGCAACGCAACGAGGGCAACCTGATCGCCACCATGGAAAAAACATGGGAAGAAATTGCCTACATCCAGATTGGGGATAATCCAGGTAGAAAAGAACCAGGAACAGGAGAGATCAATTACAGCAACGTATTTCAGTACATCCACAAAAAAGGCTTTACGGGAGTATTGGGCATGGAGCATGGCAATGCCTTGCCTGGCAAAGAAGGGGAGCTGGCCCTAATTGAGGCCTACAGAAAAGTGGATATCAAATGATGCGAACTGTGCTCTTATGTGCTGCTTGGCTTTGGGCAAGTTTGTTGACCTGGGCTCAGGCTCCCCAATGGCAAGAGTACCAAGCCCCAGTGAAATCTTCCTTGAGGGGTTTAGCTCCAGTATCCGATTTGGTGTGCTGGGCCAGTGGTAGTGGAGGCACTTGGCTGAAGACTGAGGATGGAGGATTGAGCTGGCAGATGGGGACAGTTGCGGGTTTGGATACCGTAGACTTTCGATCCATCCATGCCTTTGATGCCCAGACAGCAGTAGTGGCTTCGGCTGGGCAGCCTGCAGTGATCTACCGTACGGAAGATGGAGGAAAGAATTGGCAAAAAGTGCATCAAGAGGGGGAAGCGGCATTTTTTGATGCAATCCAATTTGTAGATGCCCAGAGGGGCTTTGTGTTGGGCGATCCCATTGGCGGGAAGTGGATGATCCTAGAGACCCTTGATGGAGGTCGAAGTTGGCATTTTCTAGCCAATCTACCGGATGCTGCGTCAGGAGAAGCTGCCTTTGCTGCGAGTTCTTCCTCCTTGATTGCCGATCAGGAAGGGCTAGTCTTTGCCACTGGGGGATCGGTGGCTCGGCTGCATCGGTACTCCTTTGCTACCCAATCTTGGGAAGTACGTGAATTGACAGACCTGCTCCAAGGGGAGCCTTCTCAGGGAGTTTTTGCTGCTACTTCACTACTTGAAAATGGAGGATTGGTGTTGGTGGGTGGAGATTACCTTCAGCCCGAATACCGAATCGCCACTGCCTTGCTCGTTTTGGGAGAGGTGACCATTTATACCAGTGAGGGTCCTGGAGGCTACCGTTCTGGAGTTGCCTTCCTTCAAGAAAAAAATTGGGTAGTTGCCGTAGGTCCTACGGGATCGGACTACTCTAGGGATGGGGCACACAGCTGGCAGCCTTTTTCTACAACGGGCTACCACGCCGTCAAAGCCAGTCCTGGTGGAAAGGTGCTCTGGGCATCAGGAAGTCAGGGAAGGCTCGCAAAATTAGTATATTGATTAGTAAACATAGGTTTTATTAATACTGTGGTATTTTTTAAACCTTTTTTCAAAAAAAATTGCAATATTTTACCTAATCCTGCTTTCAAAAACAGGAAGGATTGTATATTTAATGAAGTAATTCTTTTTTTCTATCTCCATCCTACAGTTTATCTGCTATGTTTGAAATTATTCCTTCCATTTGGCTCATCAACGGCAAGTGCGTGCGGCTAAAGCGTGGGGACTTTGCCACGGAGGAAGTCATTTCAAATAATCCCTTGGAGATTGCCCATGCCTTTGAAGGAATTGGCATCAAGCGGGTTCATTTGGTAGACTTGGATGGAGCACGAAGGGGGGAGCCGAAAAATTACCCAATTTTAGAAGCTATAGCCGGGTATACGGACCTTCAGGTAGACTTTACTGGAGGAGTCACCACGGATGGAGACGTGATCAAATGTTTTGAGTTTGGGGCCAAATCTGTAACCATTGCTTCTGCAGCAGCCAAATTTCCAGAGCGTTTTGGACAGTTTATTCTTTCCTACGGAAGAGAAAAAATCCACATGGCGGCAGATACCGATCCCAACGACCACAAAATAAAAATCAGAGGGTGGTTAAAAAATACAGAAATAGACCTTTTTGATCACATTGAGTTTTTTCATGAACGGGGGCTGAAGTATGTCAAATGTTCTGACGTCACTCGTGACGGGGTCATGGAAGGACCTAATTTTGCCTTGTACCAAGAAATTTTACAGCGTTTTCCTCATCTAAATCTAGCCGCATCTGGAGGAGTACGGGGTATAGACGATTTCAAAAAACTTCGTGATTTGGGCCTAAGAGCTGCCGTATTTGGAAGAGCGTATTACGAGGGAAAAATCAGTTTGGCTGATCTAGAAGGATTTGTAAGCAAGGGCTAAGCTCCTTAGTGAAAATCTTGCTTAAACTTGTCTACGATGTAGAGAAAAATATTGAACGATAAGGTAGAAGGTGATTCGTTCTTTTTCGATTCTTTTTCTTGCAGATGATGAGGGGCAGTAGCCTCTTTTTTTATTGGAGCCAAGGGGAAGCCGGGCTTTACCGTAGTAGATTTAGGAGTGCCTAGAGAAGCAGGATCAACATGGGTGGAGGGATCTTCCACTACCTGTTTTTCTAGTACTTTTGGGGAATGCTCTTCTTGGGCTAGGGCCGGAGCAGCCATCAAAAATAATACAGCAGCCATCAGGCCCAGTACTAGATGCTTACCAAAGATTTGAGTCTCCATGATCCTTATTTTTTTCAACTTCATTTATGATTTCGAAAAAAAGTGATTAAAAAAAGGGAAAATTAATTGACAATGCAAACGATTGACCTAGAAGATTTCAAAAAAATTGAGTTGAGGGTAGGTACCGTGCTCAAAGTAGAGGAGTTTGAAAAGGCAAAAAAACCTGCCTACAAGGTATGGGTAGACTTAGGACAGGAGTTGGGAGTCAAAAAATCCTCGGCCCAACTTACCGCTTTCTATCACCCGGAAGACTTGGTAGGTAGGCAAGTCCTCTGCGTTTGTAATCTTCGTCCTCGGCAAGTAGCTGATTTTATGTCGGAAGTGCTAATTACTGGTTTTTCTTCTACTACAGGCGGGATTGTATTGGCGAGCTGCGAAAGGGCAGTACCCAATGGAGCCTTGTTGCATTAAGGCAAGTAGATGTGTAGTCCATTGTCCTTGAGTTCACTGCGGTACACTGCCAAGGGAGGACAATAGCCCGATCGGACATCCCCAGTAGTCATATCAAAGCGATAGTGGTGCAGGGGGCAGATGATTTCTCCAGCTCGGTTGATGTTGGCTTGAGTCAGGTCAGCCCCACGATGAGGACATTGGGCATCAAATACATGGATGAGTTCGCCGATGCGTAACACGGCCAGTAGTTTCTTCCCAGCCACTAGTTTTTTGATTTTTCTTTCGGGGATGGCCTGTAGGACATCTTCTTTGCTGCTGCCAAAATGGAAGGGGTGCATGGGGAGTAAGGAATTGGGTTTTATCTAAATAAAGAGCGCTTGGATTTTCGTGGAAACTTTTTCAATTTCCATCTTCTTACACCAATTCCCTAACGGATCATGAAAAAATTCCTTGCGATTCCCCTGTTGTTTTTTGCTTGCTCCCTTGCGGCCCAGCAGGTGGAAGGGGCTTGGAAATTACTTAGCCAAAATCAAGTTTCCGTCACGGGTCAGGAGTTTATCAAAATCTACCAAGACAATTACTTTGCTTTTGGCGTCAAAAACCTGGCAGATAATTCTTTTGTAGGAGCAGGAGGAGGGCCTTTTTCACTAGAGTCAGGCAAACTGCAGGAGACCCTGGATTTTTTCACCATGAACCCAGAATTGGTAGGTACGGTCACCTCATTTGAGGTAAGTAGGGCAGGGAATCGTCTGACCCTCTCGGCCACCACCCCCAAAGGGCCTTTGGTGGAGGTATGGGAGCAAATTTCTGCTGCCAGTGATGACTTGACTGGCAACTGGGTAATTACGGGCAGAAAGCGAGACGATCAGGTGCAGCGCTCTACACCCGGGGCAAGAAGAACTATTAAAATTTTGAGTGGAGGTAGATTTCAATGGGTGGCTTTTAATTCTGAGACGCGGGAGTTTTCGGGAACAGGCGGAGGAACTTACACCGCTCAGGGAGGAAAATATGTGGAGACCATTTCCTTTTTTTCCAGAGATAATTCTCGTGTAGGCGCAAGTCTTGGCTTTGACTATCGGATTATCGATGGGGAATGGCACCACAGTGGCTTGAGTTCTCAAGGGCAGCCTATCTATGAGATCTGGACACCCTACGCAAAGGGATATATTCCTGCCCATTGATTTACCCCTCCAATTTTTTATTTCGCCCCTCTGGGGCATTTTTTTTGACCTTAGGTACCATGAAAATACAAGAGTAACAAATTTCGAAAAGGTAGTGGAGACATGCTCCAGAGGAGTATTAAATGAATAGAAAAAAATCCAAAACAAGAGGGGACATCTGCCCCAAAGGAGCATTATATGAATAGAAAAATCCAAAATAAAAGGATGGAGCACATGCTCCGGAGGAGCATTATGTTAATAGCGTAGAATTCCAAAAAAGAGTACACTGAGCTCCATAGGAGCGAAATTAAGTTTTCATCAATTCTAGCGTTCCATAACTTTTGGACGCACCTGCCATTTTAAAAAATTTTATTTTTCTCATTCAATTCGTGTAGAGGGCTTTTAATTTGTCTACCGTGTAGGCAATATCTTCTAGGCTGGTAAACCTGCTGAAAGAAAAACGCACTGCATCCCGCTCGGCAGAATGGTTGAGTGCCCTCAATACATGGGAGCCTACAGTAGCCCCCGAGCTACAGGCAGACCCTCCCGAGGCGGAAATTCCTTCCAAGTCTAGGTGAAACAACAGCATGCCACGGTTGGCTTCGGAGGGGGGCAAGCTCACGTTGAGTACCGTGTACAAGCTACGCCCCAGGTCTGCAGAATTACCATTAAAAGCTACTCCAGGGATTTCCTCCCGTAGCCGGTCAATGAAATAGGCTTTAATTTTTTCAATATGTGCCCGGTGATGGTCTAGGTCTTCAAGAGAGATCTCCAGTGCCTTGGCCAGACCGATGATACCAATTACATTTTCAGTGCCCCCGCGCATGTTGCGTTCTTGGGCTCCCCCATGTATCAGGGGATGAATTTTTTTATCTTTTTTCACATACAGAAAGCCAACTCCCTTGGGGCCGTGAAACTTATGGGCTCCCGCCACTAGGGCATCTATGGGCTGTGTACTTACATCGTGTACATAATGCCCCATGGTCTGTACCGTATCGGAGTGAAAAAATGCTCCATAGGCTCGGGACAATTCTCCAATGCGGCTGAGGTCATTCAGATTCCCGATTTCATTATTGCCATGCATCAGAGATACCAAACTTTTTGGATGGCTCTTGAGCAGAGTTTCGAGATGATCCAGATCGATTTCCCCTTTCTCATTGATTTGCAGAAGACTCAGGGTAATCCCTCTTTTTTCAGCAAGGACCTCTAAGGTATGCAAGACGGCATGGTGCTCCAGAGGGGAGGTGATGGCATGGGAAATCTCGTGACTTTCCATTCCAGAGACCAAAGCAGTATTGTCCGCCTCCGTACCTCCAGAGGTAAAAAATATTTCCGATGGGCTTGCTTGAATCAACTCCGCCACCTTTTTTCTCGCCTTCTCTATGGCCGTGCGGACCTCTCTTCCATGACTATGTACGGAGGAGGGGTTGCCAAAATGCGCGCGCATGTAAGGAAGCATGGCTTCGATCACCCGATCGTCCATGGGGGTTGTGGCCGCGTTGTCCAAGTACACGTTCTTCATAAAATAGGGCGTTCAAGACAGCAGCGAGTTAGGGCAGTGGGGTGGTAACTACCTCTTTGATGTCTTGAATTATTTTCTTTGCTAGGTGCTCTGCTTTGGCTTCAGAATCTGACTCCGAATAAATTCGAATGATGGGTTCTGTATTTGACTTCCGAAGATGCACCCATTCTTTTTCAAATTCAATTTTTATTCCATCAATATCGTTGATGGGGTGCTTTTTGTACTTTTCCTTGATTTTCAATAGGATATTGTCCACGTCAAGATTTGGCGTGAGCTCCAATTTATTTTTAGAAATAAAGTAATTGGGGTAGGTGGCTCTCAACATGGAGATAGACTTTCCAAATTTGGCCAGGTGGGTGAGAAATAACCCTATGCCCACCAAGGCATCACGGCCATAGTGAGAGGTAGGATAGATAATCCCTCCATTGCCTTCTCCTCCAATCACTGCTCCTGCCGCCTTCATTTGGTTGACTACGTTGACCTCGCCAACCGCTGCTGCGGTGTAATTTCCTCCCCTTTTTTCGGTGACGTCCCGTAGGGCTCGGGTGGAGGACAGATTGGATACCGTATTGCCTGGAGTCTGGGAAAGCACATAATCGGCAACAGCCACCAGGGTGTATTCCTCCCCAAACATTGATCCGTCTTCATTGACCAAGGCCAAGCGGTCTACGTCTGGATCCACCACAATCCCCAAATCAAAATTCCCTTTCTCCAATTTTTTGGAGATGTCTCTTAAGTTTTCGGGCAGTGGTTCTGGATTGTGAGGGAAATTCCCGTCTGGAGTACAGTACATTTCTTCGATTTCACTTACTCCCAGTGCCCTCAGTAGCCTTGGCACCACGATCCCCCCAGTAGAGTTGACCGCATCCACTACAATTTTAAAATTCCTGGCTTTGATGGCAGCCACATCGACCAAATCCAAGTCCAGCACGTGCTGAATGTGTCGGTCCATGTAGTCCGAAATCGGGGTATATTTTCCAAGTTTGCGTACCTCTGCAAAAGAGAAATTCTCTGCTTCGGCCATGGACAGGATAGATTGCCCTTCCTGATCTGAAATAAACTCCCCTTGGGCGTTGAGCAGCTTGAGGGCATTCCACTGGGCAGGATTGTGACTTGCTGTCAAGATGATGCCTCCTCCTGCCTTTTCTCTAGGCACGGCAAACTCTACCGTGGGGGTGGTACTTAGGCCCAAGTCGATGACTTCGATGCCTAAGCCCTGAAGGGTAGCCGACACCAGCTGAGAGATCATGTCTCCTGATAGGCGGGCATCTCTTCCGATGACTACTTTGGGAATTTGGGTTTGCTCAAGTACCCAGGTGCCATAGGCAGAGGTAAATTTTACTACATCGATAGGGGTAAGACCTTCTCCTGGCTTGCCTCCGATGGTGCCTCGAATTCCAGAAATAGATTTAATTAATGACACGAATTTTGGTTTTGTATGTTAAAAATAGTTGGCTACGCTTGAAAAGAAATTACTTGAATTTTGCCATCACCTTGTCCACTTCATTGTCCGGATTGCCGCAACTGCTGTTGGCATCTACCGTCTTTCCACAAAGATTGCAGGTAATGCCCTCCTTGTTGAGGAAGGGGCTTTGGGAAGCACAGGTACCTTTGAATTCTCCATTTTTTAGAAAAATCAGCCTTACGGACATCAAAACGAAGAACAGGGCCACGATGCCCAGTGTAATCAACAGAGTTGTCATACCGGAATTATTTGCGCAAATTTAATGCTTTACTTTGAAACCGTTTACACTCCTACGCTAGTTTCCTTTCCTATGTCTACCTTACCTACTCGAGCCGATCAATTGGCAGCCTTCGATCGGCTATTGACCATCATGGACGAGCTCCGGGCGCAGTGTCCATGGGATAAAAAGCAAACCACGGAAAGCTTGAGGCACTTGACCATAGAGGAGACTTTTGAACTCTCCGATGCCATCCTAGAGGGAAATTCTGAGGAAATCAAAAAGGAGTTGGGAGATTTACTCTTGCACCTTGTGTTTTATGCAAAAATTGGATCGGAGCAAGGAACCTACGACATCACTTCTGTGATACACGCGCTCTGCGAAAAATTGATCCGCCGCCATCCGCATATTTATGGAGATACGGTGGCAGCAGATGAGGAGGCAGTTAAGCAGAATTGGGAAAAAATCAAACTCCAGGAAAAGGGAAACCTATCTGTACTTGGAGGGGTACCCAAAAGCCTACCCGCCTTGATCAAGGCGATGCGCATCCAGGAGAAGGCGAGAGGGGTGGGATTTGATTGGGAAAAGCCCGAACAAGTTTGGGAAAAAGTAGAGGAAGAAATGCAGGAATTTCATGCAGAATTCAATGCGGCTTCAGAAAAAGAAATGGATCGGCAGAAGGCCATGGGGGAATTTGGGGACTTGCTATTTTCTTTGATCAACTATGCCCGTTTTATTGATATCAATCCAGAGGAGGCCTTGGAGAGAACCAATCTGAAGTTTATTTCCCGGTTTCAGTACCTAGAGCGAGCCGCCAAAGCGGCAGGAAAAAATTTGAGTGAGATGAGTTTGGCGGAGATGGACGTGTACTGGGAGGAAGCGAAGAAAAGTACAAAGTACTAAGTACTAAGTACTAAGTACGAAATACGAAATACGGACTAAAAACTAATGTCGAAATCCGATCGTCGATTGAAGAATGTCAAAGTTGGAATTCGAGTTGTACAAGGTACTAAGTACCAAGTACGAAGTAGGGGTTTGAATTTATATCAGGATTCTGCTAGGTAAGGATCTTTGTACATTTTACTTGGTACTTTGTACAATTTCAAGCGTCTTGATACTTGCCTGCCTGCCGCAGGCAGGATACTAGCTACTTGATACTAACAAACTAAATACTATGTCCAAAAAAATCATTTTCACTCCAGAAGCGCCGGCGCCGATAGGACCCTATTCTCAAGCGGTATTAGTAGGAGATACGCTCTATGTGTCAGGGCAAATAGCCCTAGATCCTGATACGGGTGCCTTGATCAATGAAAACATCACCGAAGAAACCCATGCCGTAATGAAAAATATGGAAGCCATCCTCCGAGCAGCCGGTTTTGGTTTTGCCCAGGTGGTCAAATGCACCATTTTTATTCGGGACATGAACCAGTTTGGAGCCATCAACGAGGCCTATGGGCAATATTTCAAAACCGATCCCCCAGCCCGCGAAACGGTGGAGGTAAGTAAGCTCCCCAAAAATGTGCAGGTAGAAATTTCTTGTATTGCCGTCCGATAAACCCTCATGTATCTTTTGCCCTTTCGTAGCGAAACCCTCGTCAGCCCCCTCTCCAAAGAGGTGGTCCAATCCAAGTTGGCTCGGGTCACCCGACCTACCTTGGAAAAAGGCCACAAGGGAGGCATAGATTTTCGACTAGGGACGCAGAGCTTGTTTAACGGCCAAGTGAGCGAAGGTACTTTTAGCATCTCTAGGGTACTTCGAAAAGGAGATACTTTTCTGCCTCTCATTTCGGGCAGGGTAGAGCCTACCCCTAGAGGAAGCCTTATTTTTCTTCGCTACAGCATGTTTCCAAGTGCTCGTTTGTTTTTACTCTTTTGGACCCTTATTCTGCTTGCCTTGGCAGTGGCCTACAGCATGGGGCTGCAGCAGCTAGGAAAAGGCCTAGTTTGTTTTGCTTTGTCCGGGATCAATTATGGCCTAGCCCTTTTCTTTTTTCACCGTCAGGTGAGGCGCAGCCGTGAACTTTTTCTCGAAGTGATCCATTTTCAAGAAAAGGACTTGGATTACTCGCTGTAGATGTAGGCAGAAAGGCACTTTGCATGTACCTTTGTGCTCAGTTGACCACCCTTTTATTTTCATCAGCCATGTCCATTCGCATTGAAAAAGATACCATGGGGCCAGTAGAGGTTCCCTCTTCGGCCTACTGGGGCGCACAGACCCAACGCTCCATCAATAATTTCAAAATCGGGGGAGAAAAAAACCGTATGCCCCTAGAGATTATTCATGCCTTTGCCATTTTGAAGAAAGCTGCTGCCCTTACCAATGCAGAATTAGGGGTTTTGGAGCAAAGCAAGGCAGAAATCATTGCCCAGGTCTGTGATGAAATTCTCGCTGGGCAGCACGATAGCCAGTTTCCCTTGGTTGTGTGGCAGACGGGTTCAGGTACCCAATCCAATATGAATGCGAATGAGGTCATTGCATACCGTGCTCACGTGCTTTTGGGAGGGAACTTGGAGGATGCCAAAAAGAAAATCCACCCCAACGACGACGTCAACAAGTCCCAATCCTCCAACGACACCTACCCTACGGCCATGCACATAGCGGCCTACAAAATGGTGGTAGAAACCACCCTTCCTGGAGTGAAGCAGCTGCGCGATACCTTGGCAGCCAAAGCGGAAGCCTTCAAGCAGGTGGTAAAAATCGGCCGTACGCATTTTATGGATGCGACTCCGCTCACCCTAGGACAGGAGTTTAGTGGCTACGTGGCCCAGCTGGATCATGGGATCAAGGCGGTGCAGCACACTCTCTCGCATTTGTCAGAATTGGCTTTGGGAGGTACAGCCGTAGGCACGGGCTTGAATACTCCCAAAGGATATTCCGAGAAGGTGGCTGAGAAAATTGCTTCCTTAACTGGGCATCCCTTTGTGACTGCTCCCAACAAATTTGAGGCCTTGGCTGCGCATGACGGTATGGTAGAGACCCACGGTGCCTTGAAGCAGTTGGCCGTATCCTTGATGAAGATTGCCAACGACATCCGCATGCTCTCCTCGGGACCTAGATCGGGGATTGGAGAGATTTTTATCCCGGAAAACGAACCGGGGTCTTCCATCATGCCTGGCAAGGTCAATCCCACTCAGGTGGAGGCCATGACCATGGTGGCGGCACAGGTCATGGGCAATGACGTGGCAATCTCCATTGGAGGGGCAAATGGGCATTTTGAATTGAATGTGTTTAAGCCCTTGATAGCGGCCAACTTCCTACAGTCTGCCCGATTACTCGGGGATGCCTGTGTATCTTTTGATTTCAACTGTGCGGTGGGAATAGAGCCCAATCAGCAAATGATACAGCGGCATTTGGAAAACTCCCTGATGCTGGTGACAGCACTTAATCCGCACATCGGCTATGAAAATGCTGCGGCGATTGCCAAAAAGGCACACAAGGAAGGAACAAGTTTGCGAGAGGCAGCCATTGCTTTAGGCTTGCTTACTTCAGCTCAGTTTGACCAGTGGGTGAGGCCAGAGGACATGATTGGTGGCTTGAAGTAATATCTATCCCCTTCTTATAAAAGCCGGCTGCGAGTCGGCTTTTTGGATGTATTGAGTTTTATAGTGCGGGACCTAGGGATTATTTTGATGTTGTGCTATAAATCAGTAGGTTAATGTGAAGAATGAGCTTATGAAAAAAGCAATTGTAGTTTTCTTACTTACGTATTTGGTGGTTGTGGGATCGAGTCTTGCCCAGCGATTGACGGATAGCAGTCGCCGTACGGTGGGGTATATTGAGGGGGATCGTGTCACCAATGCTTCTCGCTCCACCATTGGCTACTTGGACGGGAATAGGGTCATGGATGGTTCTCGGAGGACCATAGGCTATATGGAAGATGGCCGAGTGATGAATGCTTCCAGGTCTACCCTAGGCTACCTTGAAAATGGTCGGGTGATGGATCAGTCCCGCAGGACCATTGGGTATATTGAAGATGGCCGCGTGATGGATGGTTCTCGCAGGACCATAGGCTATTACGAGGGGGTACGGATCACCAATGCGGCCCTGTTTTTTTTCTATTTTTTTTATTGAAATAGTTAATTTTTTAAAAAATCAAGTCTAAATCAGAAATTCCTCCTCCCTATTGGGGTTGGTAAAGATAAAGTTAATAGCGGCAATCAAGGATTGATATAGAGCCTGTAAGCAGCAAATGATTAGGACTACTGGTAAATTCAACTTTGAGCTAAAGAATAAAAAAGACTAACTTTCTTATTTAACTAAATGAATAACCAAGAACACGTTTGAAATCTGTGATCATGAAAATAAAATTTTCAATACTTTGTTTCTGCATTTCATTGCTAAGCATTTTAGTGGCGTTTGGAAAAAGTGAAATAATTGAGATTCATAATTCTGAGGAGGCTAGCTTTCTTGACTTAATTCAGGATACTGTTCCAGTAATAACTGAAAAAGTTCCTGTACGTGATGATTCAGTTCAAGTAATCAAATTGATTGGGGTTGGAGACATCATGTTGGGAACAAATTTCCCCAATGCGGGATATTTGCCACCAAATGATGGTAAGGATATGTTGGCTGCGGTTAAGGGTATTCTTCAAACCGGGGACATTACTTTTGGAAATTTAGAGGGAGTCTTGTTGACGGATGATGGTCCCGTAAAAAAGTGTTCAGACCCAAGTGTTTGTTATGCATTTAAGACCCCTGATCATTATATAAATTATTTTTTAGAAGCGGGGTTTAATTTACTCAGTGTAGCAAATAACCATGTCAATGATTTTGGAGAGGTAGGAGTTAGAAATACCTTAAGGGTTTTGCAAGAAGCAGGGATTCCCCACGCGGGACTAAAAAGTGTTCCTTATACTACCTTTGAAAAGGAAGGTGTGAAATTTGGTTTTGCTGCTTTTGCACCCAATTCTGGGACGATACCCTTAAATGATTATGCGAATGCTAAGAAAATCATCGCTCATTTGGACTCCATCAGTGACCTTGTGATCGTGTCTTTTCATGGTGGGGCAGAAGGAGCTGCTATGAGGCATATCACTAGAAAAACAGAGACTTTTTTGGGGGAGAATAGGGGAAACCCTTACGAATTTGCTCGGATGGTAATTGATGCAGGGGCTGACGTGGTATTGGGTCATGGGCCACATGTAACTAGAGCGTTAGATACCTACAAAAACAGACTTATTGTCTACAGTATGGGGAATTTTGCCACTTATGGGAGATTTAATCTCAGTGGGCCCAATGGGATCAGTCCAATTATTGAGGTGGAAATGACCAAGAACGGGGAATTTATTCGAGGTAAAATCCATTCAACCATGCAAGTTGGAAAAGGGATCCCTGCTTTGGATGAATCTCAACGGGTGCTAAAGGAGATTCAGCAGTTGACTGCCCAAGACATCCCAGAAAGTATACTTGAGATAAATGAAGATGGGACATTCTTTCAAAAAAAGGAGGATAATTAAGATTTCGAGGGTGCAATAACTGCAGTAGATTTTTCGTTTGGAATAATGGTATAAGGCCGTCTGTTATCAATTCTTTGCAGGTCGCAAATGAATTTAGAACGAGCCTACCTATTGAAAATTAAGGCCTTGGAATATTCGTAATTCGGCAAGGATTCGAGTTACTTTCAAAATTACTTAGAAAATTCAGCGGTATCCCATGAAAAAAATAACTTTTGTTCTCTGTTTATTATTATTGACTAGTTTCAAAAGCCCAGGTAATAACGATGTTCTCCTCATTGTTCATTTCGAACAGATTCTAAACGAATACAGGGTTTCAAATGGGTTAAATCCAGTCAAAATTGACCACTCCATGAAAGAATTTACTGATTTACGGAGTAAATATTTAGTGACCGATTTTAGTCACAATGGTTTTACCGAAAACATACATTCGTACATTTCTGGTTTTACATACGGAGGAGAAAATATTGCGAAAATTTATATTCCAGAAAAAAATGATTCGAAAAATTGGTTTTCAAGCAGCAAAGAAATCCAAGAGATTTTCAACAAGATCTCTTCGGGAACTTCAACAGATTACGATATTGCAAAATTTAGTTTTTTGGAGTGGAAACATTCTGAGCCCCACAATGAACTACTCCTCGATCCGAAAATACAAAGATTTTACCTTTCTTATCAAAAAATTGAACAGCACTATTATTTCTGTTTTATTGCGGTGGGAGGGGGATTTTTATATTGATTTCAGAGCTTAGGAAGCTCTTTTTGAACTTGAAATCAATTAGTTAGCAAGCTCTTAATATTGTATACTAATTTTTTAATCACTGAAGAGGGGTTATTGTTTTTCTACAATACTTATGAAATTCGATCCTATGCTGAAGGCCCTATGGAACTGCTTTTACCCTACACCTCTCTTAAGGGAATCTTGGAGCCCAATCCCTACCTTCCAAAAGTTTGGTAAGGCTATTCTTCATTTCAAAATTTCCGAAGGCAAGTGCTGATTCTTTTTTTCAGATTTTGAATTTCCCCATTGCAATAAAAAATGCTTCCCATGAATGGGAAGCATTTTTTATGTAATTATTTTTTCTTTTTCCTAGGAGAAGACCTGGTAAAATTAGTTTGCCTTCATTATCCAAATGTTCACTTGATTCTCTCTTGTATTTAAGTAGATTTTCTTAGTGCTATTGGCATATACAGTCCATTCTCCATTAGCCGACTCGACTTCATCCTTTTTTAATCCTTTAATCTCTTTTTCAATGGCGGACATTACTTGGTCTGCTTTGTAGTACCCTTTATTATAAAGGCTAATCGTGTAATTCAACCCTGTGATAGGTGCAGAAGGATTAAATACGCGTTCCCAGTACCAACCAACCACTATTTCTTGGTGACTAATTGCTTGAACTGAAAAACTCATACTGGCATCGCTAGTAATAGAAACGTTATTTAAAAGGGTATGCGTCTCTGAATACTGGTTAAAGGCTTGTTGTGAGAGGTTCAATTTTGCCACTGCATCACTAATAGTGCTGTTTAGGGTAAGCCCTTCGGGTGATTCCAGATCAATTCGAGATAAGATCGGATCAATATTGAAATAGTCGGTATCCACATATTCATAGGATGAGCTTCCGTCTACTATATAATTGATTAAATCATTGCTGATATCATCAAAAAGAGGATTTACAATATATTTACCGTCCGAATCAATGATTCCATATTTTTTTCCACTCTTTACTATCGCCCAATTATCTACAAAAGGAAATCCTCCGCTAAACTGAGGGTTAATTTTAATTTTTCCTTCTTTGTCCACATAACCTACATCATCTCCCATTTTTACGGGAGCCAATTCATTTCCTAAGAATAGTCCAGTATTATCAAATTGAGGATTAATGATAATTTTTCCATCTCTATCTGCCCATCCCCACTTATCATTTTGCTCGATCAAGAAAATATCTCCGTCCACAATCATATTTTCAAACTGAGGATTGATGATATACTTGCCTTCTTCATCGATAGATCCAGACTTCCCGTCAAATTCTACCACAGCCATTCCATCTACAAAATTTCCGGCATCATCAAATTGATGGGGGATAACTATTTTTCCTTCCTTGTCGATGTAGCCCCATTTGCCCTCTTCATCTAGTACAGCACAAAGGCCTCCTGAAAAATTACTTGTCGCAGTAAACTGAGGTCTAATAACCACATTGCCTTCAGTATTAACAAATCCCCAAAGTATATTCAGGGGCTCTATACCATCTGAAAAGGCTATAGAATCAGCTGCAGAATTTAAATCATCGGAAGATTCTTTAGATTGATTGCTAAATGCAGCAAGACCTTCTTTGAAGACTCTCACCGTCTCAGCATCTTGTAAGGTAAATTTCACCTCACCATTTTCATCTATCGCGGTGGGAGCTTGATTTTCCGTTACTACCCAAGCCAGATTTTCACTAAAAACTGTGGCGTCTTTGAAGCTAGCAGGGATTACATAACTTCCCTCCTCATTAATAAACCCCCATTTTGGGTTTTTTCCTGAACCTCTCACCAGAGCTAGACCTTCTCTAAATGCTGTAGCTTGAGAAAACTGTGGGTTGATAATTATTTTTCCTTCCTTATCTACGTACTGGTAATCATCTCCATTTTTTACAGGAATGAGGGAGATTTCTCTGGAAGAACCAATACCACAGGATACCAGAAGGAGGGGAAGAAGTACTAAACCAAGTAGACCTGTTAAATTTCTCATGATTTCTAAATTTTAATGGAAATTAATTACTTTCTTAGCCAAGGTTGCTGGTAAGGAGTATTCAAATATTTATTTGCTTCAAAACTAACTCTAAATTAAATGTAAATTTAGAGTTAAAAAGTTGAAATACCCTACTTTTTTATTTATAAACATAATTTTTGGTCCATGATCCACGGTATTCTCTGAGCTCTTATTTTCTCTCTTTTTGCCCTTGCTTCTATATTGTCTCTGGTCGACATTCGACAATTATTAGGTCGCTCCTGACATAAATCAGCTCGATTACTGATCTCCGTTAGCTTTGAGGATTTTATCAGTTTTTAGATTTGACATGATCAATCCATTTAACTACAACCACATGTCACTAGTCACAACAAGAAAAAACGGCGGAAGGGCGTTTCCCAGTTTGGCAAGCGAATTCTTCAATCCAGACCGATGGTTTGGGTCTTCTCTTCTCGATTTTGATGGCAATCTTTTTACGCCTGACACCTGGGGGATGATGCCAGGGGCAAATATCAGCGAAAACGAGAAGGCCTACACCATCGAGCTTGCAGTCCCAGGCCTTGAAAAGAAAGATTTTAAGGTGGAGGTTCATGACGGAGTGTTGAGCATTAGTGGGGAAAAGGAGGAGGAAAAATCCGAGGAAGACAAGAATTACCGTCGCCAGGAATTTTCCTACCACTCATTTTCCCGCTCCTTTACCTTACCCGATAATTTGCTCGTCGATAAGATTGATGCGGCCTACGCACATGGCATTTTGAAACTTACTCTTCCCAAAAAAGAGTTGACTGTAAGCAAACCGGTAAAGCAAATTAAGGTAGGCTAAACTTGCCAGATTGAATTTTAAAAATCCCAGCCCAAAAGGTTGGGATTTTTTCTTTTCTAAGGGAGGCAGAGGTTTTGAATTTTATCAATAAATAGGATCATTAGGTCCGCTGCCATGGACAATCCTTTCTACACACCCCTAAAAATCAATGAGTTCTACACTATTGGGAAATAATAAATCCGGTAAATGAAATTGCCTTTTTATAATCTATTTTTAATTTAATCGTAGCATGTTGATGTAGATTAAAGATAAGGGCAAAGTGAATAAGAATTGGGTTTTAAAATCTTTTACTTTTTAATTAATACAACCCAAAGTTTAGTGTTTGGCTTATAATCAAATCCTTATTCCGATCTTAAGCACTTATTTTTTTCCAATAAAAGATAGTTTTCAAAAAAAATATTAATATTTAAATTATATTCAATCTGAGATTGATAAGTGCTTTTAAGTATCTAAACTTCATTTGTGAATAAAATTATTTTAGAAATTCCAGCATTTATTGTAACTAGTGCTATCTTTAAAATCTATTAACTTTTTAATGACATGAAGTTCAGTATTCTATTTCTGATGTTCTTATTGCCTTCAATTGTTTTTTCTCAAAAATCTTTTGAAATAACACTTGATACAGAACTTACAAATCAAGGAGGGTTTTTCATAGAGGATCATCAAGAAAATTCAGAAATCGTAGTTATTTTATACGCTCCAAATTTCAGAGAAGGTTTAAAGTTTGAATCTTCTCAAGGATGGATTAGAAATAAAAGTCCACGGTATGATGAAATCAGGGAGAATTGGATTCTATTTCTTCCTATCAACAAAAATAATGAAATCAGATTGAAATTCCCTGGGTATTATGAAGGCAAAATAATTATTCCAAATTCCTCATTTCCTCAATCTAAACTTTTTTATAATGTTTATGAAAGAGATAAAAATTCACCCCCTTTATTAATTATCCAATCAAATCCTGGCAACGCTTCATTTAAAGTTGAATCTGCAACCACCCAAAAAATTCTAAAGCAAGGAATGACTTCTCTTGAAAGTTTTGTTGTTTCTTCTGATTCTGTTAAAATTTCTATTGAAAAGGAGAATTTTTTAAAATTAGATACTGCACTTACTTTGAAGAATGGAATTGATTATCTTTTTCAATTTAAACTAGATTCTGCGATTAAATATGTGGAAATTAATACTAGTCCGCCCGACGCTAAGCTTTTTTTAAACAATAAAGAAGAAAATAACCCTTTTAGGGGATATCTGCCATTAGGCTCTTATTATATTACCTTGAGGAGTGATCTTTATCAAGATTTTAATACAACCTTGAATTTGAAAAAAGGAGGGCCCTCACTTGTTCACAATTATTCCATGCAATTGAAGTTGGGTAAAGTCACTTTACCCATATCTGTGGCGAGTGGGGCTAACATATATTTTGATGATATAAGGATTCCTGCTAAAAATGGGGTAATTGAAAATGTATCTTATGGTAATCATACGATTAAAGTACTTAAAAAGAACTATCATTTGTTTACAAAAGAATTTTCTGTAACCAAAGAAAATGAAATTCTTACTGCAGATTTTTTCAATCTTGAAAAAGACGAAGGAAAAGTTAAGGAAAACTCAAAAAAAGCGGTAAAAAATCTTTCTCTTGCCTTGGGGCTAGGAGGCGTAGGAGCGGGTTTGTTGATGATGCAGTCTGCTAATCAAAATTATGAGGCATACAATAAATCAACCAATCCGACTGAAGCCGCCTCCTTGAGAAGTCAGGTAGAAAATGCAGATAGGATGGCTCCTATTTTATTGGGAGTAGGAGGATTATTAATTAGTATCAAACTCTTTTTCTGATACTTTTTCTTTTAAAAAATAGATTTATATGGCATTAAATAAAGATAAATATCTTCTTAAATTTTTTAAACATGCTTTTTATTCTAATAAGCTAAATGGGTTAATTCTTCTTTTTTTGATGGGTTTCATTCCTTCCTGTCAAGAGCGGGAATTTAACAATCCATTTGATCCTCAAGTTCCAAAAACACTTACTACCTCGGTGCTACCATCTGGTGCGGGAAGGATTAATGTGTCTCCAGCCTTAAGTAGTTATCCAACTGGAGAGGTGGTAACGCTTACTCCAGAGCCTAACCAGCACTGGGTCTTTAAAAATTGGGAAGGAGATGCGAGTGGGACCACTAATCCGCTGAGGTTGACCATGTCGTCGAATAAGTCTGTTGTGGCTATTTTTATTAGGCGTAATTACCCACTTAATCTAACTGTTGAAGGAGAGGGCACCGTTTCGGAGAGAATTGTATTTACACCTTCAGGTAGAGAATATCCATTCGGCACAATTGTAGAATTGACGCCTGTTCCTAAGCAAGGTTGGATTTTTGACAGTTGGTCTGGGGATTTGACCGGGAAAAATGTTCCTCAGAATATTACTGTAGATAATCCCAAAAATGTTAGGGCAAAGTTTATTCAACAGCAAATATCAAACTTGGCCTGTGCCTCTGCTTTGAATAGTGGTAATTTGGTGGCAACCCTGCCTGCAACAGGGGTAAGTACTGTAATCCCTTATACCACACTTTCAGGGGGTAGCTATGTGGGCCAATCTATAAATTCTACTGGGGTAACTGGATTGACTGCTACCTTAGCTCAAGGAAATTTTTCATCGACCTCTGGAAATTTAACTTTTAACATAACCGGAAACCCCTCTGGTCCGGGAACAGCAAGTTTTGCTATTTCTATTGGGGGGCAATCCTGTACCTTTACTCGTGTAGTCAGTCCTCTTGGAACAATCTCGGGATTAAATTGTCCTGAGGCTACAAACAACGGTTTGCTTATCAATGGCGCAGCTGCTTCCGGTGTGAGCTCTGTCATTCCTTATTCTGGAGGCAATGGGGGTGGACACTCGGGGCAAGTTGTCACCTCGACGGGGATAGGTGGATTGACAGCGACTCTTGCGCCAGGGAGTTTTGCGAATGGAAGCGGCTTATTGACCTATACCATTACAGGAACCCCTTCAGGAAGTGGCACGGCTAGTTTTGCCCTGAATATAGGAGGACGTACGTGTGCACTTACAATGACTGTTGAGTCATCTGGAACTTCAGCTTATCCGCAAAACACGGTTTTTTGTGGAGGAATACAAACAGCGATTATACCAGTCACTAATCCCATTACAGGCCGGACTTGGATGGATAGAAACTTAGGTGCATCCAAGAAAGCAACAAATCCTAGCGATACAGGTTCATTTGGAGATTTGTACCAGTGGGGAAGAAGAGCGGATGGACATCAATGCAGAAATTCATCAATTAGCTCTACACTAAGTGCGTCAAATACACCATCTACTGGTAATTTTATTATATCTCCAAATACACCCTATGATTGGAGAAATCCTCAAAATTCAAATCTATGGCAAGGAGTCTCGGGGACAAATAATCCATGCCCATCAGGGTACCGGTTGCCTACCGAAAGTGAGTGGAATGCAGAGATACAAAGTTGGGATGGTAAAAACAGTTCAGGGGCATCTGCTTCTCCATTAAATTTACCAGCTGCAGGTTATCGCTGGTATGATGATGGATTAGGAGGAGGAATAGGAAGTTGGGGGAGTTATTGGACTAGTAATGTAAGTGGTAATAGATCAATTGCTTTAGACTTTAATTCAGGGGGTGCTGGCTTTTTTGACTATGAAAGAGCCTGGGGATATTCTGTAAGATGCATTAGAAACTAGGGTAGAAAATAGGCAAGTGGTAGAATGTGGGTGCCAACAGGACTCAGGAGTTCTCGTTTAGATAGAGTAATTTAATCAAGTGAACTTATCCTTGAACTTTTATTTATCAGAGAACGTGTGGGAAATTTTTTTTATACTTTAATTAAAAGATTGGAGGCTAACTAGGAGTTATTGAAAAATAAATTGTCTTAGGTAAGGCATTTTTTGTAAAACACTTTTGTATCATGAATAGGATAATATTTTCGCCAATCAAAAGTACACTTTGCTTCGTGCTATTTTTCTTCTTAATAGGCACAACAGAAGCAACTTGTTTTTATAGGCATCAATTGTTTAAGATGCAAAACTCCTCTTTTATGGATATCCATAATTTTTTAAAGATGGAAGGATGGGATTTGGCAGAACTAAATTCGATTATAGAAAGTAATTCTGATTTAAGTTTTACAAAGTCCTCATTCCCGAAGAATTATGGGGAAAGGGTAGTAATTTATTTTTCTAGAAGTTATGGTAACATCATTCATATGGAGCTGTCTCCTTCTTGCTTTCAAACCATTTCACTCAACGAGTTTGGAAATTTGAATAAGAAATTTCACGTAGAACAAAACAAGATTATAAAGGAACATCAATATGGAAATCAAATCATTCAGCTTGTGGAGTATGCAAGTACTGAATTAACCAATCCGGAAATTTTGATTTTTAATGAGGAATTGAAAAATCAAGTAAATTTTTTGATAAGCCAACCTCAAGAATTAAAAATTGAAGAAAGAATTGAAGAAAGAATTGAAGAAATTGATTTAAGATATAATGTTGAAAAAGAAAAAGCTGATGAAATTTTTGAACTGGTAGATGAACAGCCTATTTTCCCTGGAGGGATGGAAGGCTGGAATAAATACCTTTCTGATAACCTAATATACCCAACACAAGCCAGAAGAATGGGTGTGGAAGGCACGGTAATCGTAGTGTTCGTTATCAACACAGATGGATCTATTCAAGACGTTGAAGTGTTGAGAGGTATCGGAGGAGGTTGTGACGAGGTTGTAATTAATTTGGTGAAAAATAGCCCGAATTGGGAGCCTGGTAAGCATAGAGGTAGACCTGTTAGGACCCGTATGAGATTGCCTATGAAGTTCAAACTGGGCTAATATAGGGACCCGATAAAAATGGTTTTTTGATCGTAACTTGAACAATTAATACTACTCCAAACCAAAAAAATGTCTAATCCTAGCCCTTATAAAGCCCTTCACATCGCCCTGTGGGTGGTGCAAGTTGCCCTCGCCCTCGCCTTTGGCATGATTGGGGTCAACAAATTGACTACCTCTGAGGCAGATCTTATTCAACAATCGGGTGAGCTTATTGAAAAATATGGAGTGGGCTTGATTCGATTTATCGGGATTGCAGAAGTCCTAGGGGCTCTTGGACTGATTCTGCCTGCCGCACTCCGTATCCTTCCTGTACTCACTCCATTGGCAGCTCTAGGCTTAGCCATCATCATGGGCTTGGCCACGGCCCTACATGCCTCTAAAGGAGAGCCTATTATGACCCAAGTGGCTTTTCTTCTGCTGACCCTATTTGTGGTTTGGGGAAGATTCAGTAAAGTCCCGATTTCAGCTCGCTGACCTTCTTATTCATTAGTTCACTTTGGCTGCTTCAGTTAGTCAGTATCTCCTACATTGAGAACTAGGCTTGCCTCTTTCTGAGTCCAGCTACCAGCATGGTGGCTGAGGTATACAAAATCACTGCCAGCACGACCCACTGCAGGGTTTGCAAGGGCAGGGACTTGACTATAAAAGCCGCGATTAACACAGCAATGGAACCAGGGATCGCCATGGCGAGGGAAGCCTTCCTGTTGTAGGAACCTGTCTTGATAAATTTCACGGAGGCCGGAGGCATCAGAAATGCACAAGAGCCCATCATGATGGGAAAAGCAACGGTGGGAGACATGCCCAAGGCAAAAATCAAGGCCATACAAGGGGCGTACAAGCCTACACCTGCTGTCATGATCGCGCCCAAAAAGAAATTGACCACCACGGCGAAGACTAATTTGAATCCCGTCAAGCCGATTGCGTCCCCACCGCCTTGAATCCAGTCCATCATTCGGGCCAGCATAAATCCAGCGGTGATCACCAAGGCAATTCCCATGGTCAGCCTGATTTTTCGTTCTGAAAGTTTGGACACTATGCCCGCGCCAATTACTGCCCCTGTAGCAGCGGATACCAGCATAGCTATCAAGGTGAGCGGGTCTACTTCGATAATGGTGATAAAAATAAATGCCTGAAGGAGGACAGGGATGGTGTTCGCTACATTCATGGTGCCAGGAATCAGCTTGTCTTCCGTTTGCCGCGTAAATTTCAATAAGGCTGTTTGCGGCGCAAAGGCCCCGATCCCCAGCACGTCAAAGAAATTGACCACAAAGCCTATCACCGAAGTTTTGAGCCAACTTGAATTTTCAAATTTGGCCCGATTTGCTAGGAGGTCTTTGATGAATACAAAGCCAAACCAGACGGCCAAGGCAACTAATGAAACCCAAATAAAAAAAAGCATAGAAGAAAGGGAATTAGTGGCGGATGATTCAGTGTAACCATGAGATTAACACACCTTAAAAAAGGTTTTGGCGGCTTCCTGCTCCTGTTGATTCAACATCGCCTCAATCTTCTTTGCAGTTTTGGTAATTGCCAATCCCCCTAGGCCCGTGCAGCGTAAGGTATTTGGGATGGCATCTCCTACTTTTTTCATCGTTTCCACCACTTCATCCAAGGGGATCAGGTGGTTGTAATCTGACAAGGCCATGTTGGCACAGGAGATGGCATTGGTGGCGGCCATTACATTTCGATTCAGGCAGGGAGCTTCCACACGATCGGCAATCATGTCACAAATCATGCCTAGGGATGATTGCAAAGCCATAGAGGCTGCACCTAGGGATTGATCTAAGGTACCTTTTTTTAATTCCACAATACCTGCAGCGGCCATGCCTGAACCCGAACCGCATTCGGCCATACATCCTCCCACTTCTGCCGCAAAGGTGGCATGGGCGGCAATAAATACGCCGATAATCCCAGCTGCGAGCATCGCTTTGACCATGTCGTCTTCCGACAAGGAAAGTCCCCTGCCAATGCCAATGATGGCTCCTGGGAGCGCTCCACAGGAGCCGGCGGTGGGGGCCGCCACTACGACTCCCATCGAACTTTTGACCTCCATCATGGCAGAGGTATAGAGGATCACTTGGTTGAGAATATCGCCTTCTACCAACTTCTTATCTTCTAGCTGCTTCTGAAACTCGAGGGATTGGGGACCAAGAATTCGGTCAGCGTATTTGGTTCCCTTCAATCCAAGGTCGATGGAGTTTTGCATGATTTGTACTATGCTCCTCATCTTTTCAAAAACCTCCTCTCTGGATATATTTCCGCGCATGCTTTCGTAGTCCACGGCAAGTTCCCAGAGGGAGTGGTTTTTGTCCTGGTTGAACAGCAGCATTTCCTCGCAGGTAATGAAGGGCACTTCTAGGCCTTTTCGAGACATAACTGGGAGGACCGGCTTGATCTTTTTTATAAAAAGTACCTCTTCCATTTGTAGCAGTTCCTGGCAGACTTCCTCCTTCAAAAAGGCGTTTGCCTTGATTTCGATAAAGGTGAATTTGCCCTGACGTACTGCGACTTCATCGCAGGGCATTGACTTTTCAATAAATTCTGGGAGGGCACCTGCTTCCTTTACGTAGACGAGGGTTTGATAAAAATCCCCCGCCATAGATACTTTTGCTCCATCGATTTCAATGATTTCAATCATGCCCCCACCGGTAGAAATGGAGGTTACTTCACGGGACTCCTTTTTATTGGAGAGCGTGAGTTTGTAGGTATTTGGATGGGTGGCGCCTATGGGATGGATATCGATTTTTATCTGGATACCCGCTTCTTCAATTGCCCTCAGGTAATCTGGGAGTCGCTCCTCGTAGGCTTCCCAACCCAAAAATCCCCCAAACAAGCCCATGTCAGAACCTTGCCCTTTGTGCGTGGTGGCTAAAGAGCCGTTGGGGTCAAACTCCACATAGACCTCCTGGATATTCCCATCCATCAAGTCACGGCACATCCGTCCAATCCGGATGGATGCAGCACAATGCGAACTCGAGGGGCCGCGCATGACCGGGCCGATGACATCATTGAATATGCTGGGGTAGGTTTTCATTTTGGGTTAAATCAATTAAGTTTTCTGTTCAGGTAAACTTAAATATAAGGGTTTTTTTACTAGTTCACCTGCTAAATACCCCAGGCCTTCCCTTGTCACTAGCTACCCAATCAGTAGCTCTCCTCCCCCAATTTATTAGGGTTAGTGGTGATCTGGGGAACAGTGGCTGTAGAAAGAAAGTGAGTTTATTTTTTAAAAAAGAAAAATTCCTTTTTAAAATTTCATTTTCCGCCCTCAAGTTTTAAGAGGAATGAAAGGTAAAATCCTACCAATCGTTCTTCAATGTGAAGTTTTAATATTAGGAAAGGCTAAAAAGAAATATAAAAAATTTAAAAGGTGTTGTATTTGAAAAGTAGCCTCGACGGGAATCGAACCCATATCTAAAGTTTAGGAAACTTCTATTCTATCCATTGAACTACGAGGCCAAAGGGATGCCCTCCTCTGGGCGCAAAGCTTATCTTCCCTACCTCAGCACCTAGCACCGAGGTGCTAGATCCCTGTTTCAGGGCCCGTTTGCGCCCGCAAGTTAATCCAAAACTCAAGTTTCCCGCAAATATTTACTACGCAACTTGTAGCTTTCCAATCCTTTATCGTATCTTTGCAGTCCAAATTTAGGATGGACGGGTTCCATCCGCTCACTTTAATAGTTAATTTTATGTCCGTAAAAATCAGATTAGCACGTCGTGGACGCAAAAAACAAGCCATTTACGACGTGGTTGTAGCTGATGCAAGAGCTCCACGTGATGGACGCTTCATCGAAAAACTCGGGACTTACAACCCCAACACCAACCCTGCTTCCATCAACCTCAACAATGAGCGTGCTCTTACCTGGTTGTTGAATGGAGCGCAACCCACCGACACCGTGAAAGCCATGCTTTCTTACCGTGGGGTGATGCTGAAAAAACACCTGCAAATCGGAGTGTTGAAAGGTGCTATCTCTCAAGAACAAGCCGATGCTAAATTTAACGCATGGCTTGCCGAGAAAGACAGCAAAATCGAAGGCAAAAAGGATAAACTTGCTGCTGCTAAGGAAAAGCAACGTAAGGAAGCCCTTGCCGCTGAGGCCGCTAAAAATCAGGCCCGTATCGACGCATTGAAAGCCAAAGAAGCCGAAGCCAGCGCTGCTGCTGTTGTAGCTGCTACACCTGCAGTAGAAGAAGGAACTCCTGCAGTGGAAGCTCCAGTGGTAGAAGAAGAATCTGCTGCTGCTCCTGAAGTTGAAGCTGCCTCCGCTGAAGAGCCGGTAGTAGAAGCTGCTGAGGAAGTAGAAGCTCCAGTTGCTGAAGAAACTGCTCCTGCAGTGGAAGCTGTTGCTGAAGATACTGACTCCGCTGATGCACCTGCCGCTGACACAGCTGATGCTGGCTCAGCCGATGCTGGCGCTGCTGGAGAATAATATACCCTTACCATGAATAAGGACCAGTGCTTTTTGATAGGCCGGATAGCCAAAGTTCATGGATTACGTGGTGAAGTCAATGTGGTGCTCGATGTAGACGATCCTGAGGCATACGAAGGATTGGAGCACCTCTTTCTCGAACAAAAAGGACGATTGACTCCCTTCTTTTTGGAACACTTTGTGATCCAACCTGGAGGTAGAGCCTTGGCCAAGTTTGAGGAACTGCACAGCATCGATGCGGTAGAAGTTCTCGTGGGATCGGAAGCCTACCTTCCTCTTACCGAACTTCCCGAATTGGATGAAGGGCAGTACTACTACCACGATTTGATTGGGTTTGAGGTAGTTGATGAGACTACCGGACCCGTAGGACCTGTGCAAATCGTCTACGATTTGGAAACGCAGGACCTCCTTGGAGTAACCCACAAGGGCAAAGAAGTGCTGATTCCCTTACAGGACGGCATCATTACCCAAGTAGACAAGGCAGCAAAAAAAGTTTTCTGCCGATTGCCCCAAGGCTTACTTGACATTTATCTGGAAGATTGAGCCATGCACATTGACCTCATTACGGTAGTGCCCGCACTGTTGGAAGGGCCTTTTTCTCACTCCATACTCAAAAGAGCTGAAGATAAAGGCATCGCCCGCGTGAGGATTCACAACCTCCGAGATTACGCCACCGGCAATCAAAAGCAGGTGGACGATTATGCTTTCGGAGGAGGCGCCGGAATGGTGTTGATGATCGAGCCTATCGCTCGCTGCATCGAGGCCCTTCAACAGGAGAGAAGGTACGATGAAATCATCTACATGACTCCTGATGGAAAGACCTTCGATCAAGCCATGGCCAATACCCTTTCCCAAGCGAAAAACCTCCTGATCCTCTGTGGTCATTACAAAGGGGTGGACCAGCGGGTGAGGGATGCCTTCATCACCAAGGAGATCAGCATAGGAGACTATGTGCTTTCAGGAGGAGAACTCGCAGCTGCGGTCGTCGCTGACGCCCTCATACGCCTGATCCCCGGAGTGCTCAACGACGAGACCTCTGCCTTGACGGATTCCTTCCAGGACAAACTTCTCGCTCCTCCGGTGTACACCCGGCCAGCAGTATTTGAAGGAAGAGAAGTCCCCGAGGTACTGCTCTCAGGACACGAAGCCAAGATAAGCCAATGGAGATTTGAAACATCTCTTCGACTAACCCAAGAAAAAAGGCCTGACCTGCTTAAAGGCTCCGGCTGGGAATAGGAAAAGATGAGCTATAAAAAAAGTAATTCATTAATGCCGCTGCGGCGGAGAACTGCGAAAGCATAAACCATACAGCTATGAGCAATCTATTGAAAATTGTAGAAGCGGAATACAGCGAGGCGAGAGCCAAATTCCCTTCTTTCAAATCTGGTGATACCATCAACGTACACGTACGAATCAGCGAAGGTAACAAAGAGCGTATCCAGCAATTTCAGGGTACAGTCATTCAACGCAAAAATCCCAACACCAATGGCGAGACCTTTACCGTACGTAAGGTGTCTAATGGCATTGGAGTAGAGCGTATCTTCCCTATTATCTCTCCTTCTATCGAACAAATCGATTTGGTGAGAGAAGGAAAGGTGAGAAGAGCAAGATTGTTCTACTTGAGAGGTCGTCAAGGTAAGGCGGCTCGTATCAAAGAGAAAATCGGAGGCAAGCAGTAAGACTGCACTCCTAGCAAATTGGGGAACTTCCTTTTGGAGTTCCCCTTTTTTTTAACCTTTGCTGTTTTTTTAAACAGCGAAGGTTTAAGCTTACATCCATCTAGTAGACCTTCGAGGTCTGGAAGACCTCAAAGGTCAGATACAAATTCTTATCTTTGTCCCCTGAGCAGTTCATTACATCCATGACTCAAGAAGTTCGCGTACGCTTTGCTCCCTCCCCTACAGGAGCCCTTCACATCGGTGGCTTGCGTACGGCCCTATACAATTACTTATTTGCCAAGAAAATGGGGGGAAAGTTCCTTCTCCGCATAGAAGATACGGACCAAACTCGATTCGTGCCTGGTGCAGAGGAATACATCCAAGAATCCCTAGCCTGGCTAGGTATTCCCCCCGACGAAAGCCCCTGGAAGCCAGGTGACGTAGGCCCCTACCGCCAATCCGAGCGCAAGGAAAGCTACTTGCAGTATGCACTAGACCTGATCGAGAAAGGGCACGCCTACTATGCATTTGACACCGCGGAGGAGCTTGAAGCCATGCGGGATCGTCTTACCGCTGCTCGGGTGGTGCAGCCCCAGTACAACAGCATCACTCGTACCCAAATGAAAAATTCCCTTACCCTCTCCAAAGCAGAGGTGCAGGAACGATTGGCCTCGGGACAGCCCTACGTGATTCGTGCCAAACTCCCCTTGAAGGAAGAAGTACGCTTTCACGATTTGATCCGAGGCTGGGTGGTGGTACATACCAGTACCTTAGACGATAAGGTGCTCATGAAGTCAGATGGCATGCCCACGTACCACCTGGCCAATATCGTGGATGACCACCTCATGGGGATTACCCACGTGATTCGCGGAGAGGAATGGTTGCCCTCGGCTCCCTTGCATGTACTCTTGTACCGATTTTTTGGTTGGGAAGCGTCCATGCCTCAGTTTGCCCACCTGCCCCTGCTCCTCAAGCCGGACGGCAATGGCAAACTCTCCAAAAGAGATGGGGACAAATTGGGGTTTCCCGTATTCCCTCTCAACTGGACCGATCCCTTTACAGGAGAAAAATCGAGTGGCTTTAGGGAGACAGGCTACTTGCCGAATGCTCTGCTCAACTTCCTTGCCTTCTTAGGCTGGAATCCAGGAGATGAACGAGAGATATTTTCTCTTACCGAACTCATAGATGCCTTTTCTATCGATCGAATCGGCAAGGCAGGAACTAAGTTTGACATCGCCAAAGCCAAGTGGTTTAACGAACATTACCTCCGCCAACTTTCCGTGGAACAGCAGCGGGAGTACCTTCTTCAAGATGCTAAAGCCGCAGGAGTGGAGCTTGAGGCAGGCAAAGCTACGGCCATCGTACACCTGCTCAGAGAACGCGTGACCTTTCCAGGGGATTTCTGGAAAGACAGCCAAATGCTGCGACAATCCCCTAGTCAATTTGACGAGGAGCTGGTTGCCAAAAAATGGAATCAGGAGGCCACCCGGGTGTTGGAGGCCTATGCGGCTGCCCTAGAGGCAGGAAGTAGCTTGCCTTTTGATGCCAGCTCGGCAAAAGCCTTGCTTGAAGCTACCGCGGAAGCATTGGAAATTAAGTTGGGAAAAGTCATGCAAGCGGTAAGGCTTGCTGTCACCGGCTGGGGAGCAGGGCCAGACTTGATGGAAGTTTTTGCAATATTGGGCCCTCAAGAAGTAGCCAAAAGAATCCGATTTGCGTTACATACCTTACCACTTGTAGGATAACATGAGCTCAAAGAAGAAAAAAAAGCAAGCGCAGCCTCGCGTACACAAGGACTTGGAGGGATTTTCCATGGAAATTAATTCGTTTGGAGAGATTTCTTCCAGCTTTTCCATAGACACCATCAACGACTTCCTCAACAAAAATGTGGAGGACAAAAAGCTCAAGGAAAGAGAGGATTGACCTGAGTCACCAGGTTACCCTTTCCACCGCGGCTTGATCTCCCTGACCCTCATGAAAAAGCACCTGGCCACCTTACTTCTTTTGCTCTTGCTCCCCCTTTTGGCTTGGGCACAGACCGCTACGGTCACAGGTCAGGTGAAGGATGCGGAGACAGGCGAAGCCCTTCCTTTTTGTTCCGTATTTGTCAACAATACCACCTTATCTACCGTCACCGACCTGCAGGGCAACTTTACCTTGGCAGGTTTGGAGCCTGGGCCTCAAGAGATAGGGTTTTCTTTTTTGGGATATAGTGCCGAGCTACGGAAAATTACCCTAAAGCCAGGAGGGACCCTTACCCTCAGCCTGAGCATGACTCCCTTGGTACAAGAACTTTCCGAACAAGAAATCAAATCCTCTAGGGATAAGGATTGGGAAAGGGACTTGCGCAAATTTCAAAACCTGTTTATAGGCACCGATGAAGCGGCTGCTCAAACCCGCATTCTGAATCCATGGGTGATAGACTTCCCCGAGAGCAGTGAAAAGGGATCCTTTCTGGCGAGTGCCGAGCAGCCCTTGGAAATAGAAAACCTCTACTTGGGGTATAAGATCACCTTCAACTTGAAAGAATTTGTGGATGCGCCCACCTCCTACCGCATTGTGGGGGCTGCCCGCTTTGAATTGCTG
>JAJTDZ010000036.1 GCA_021298245.1 Algoriphagus sp.
ACAAAATCTGGATAACTGAATTTGTACATAAACTGAACAGCATTAGACAAATCCCTGGTAGAAATACCCAAGGATTGAGCTACGGATTCAATTCTTAAACTAGAATCTAAAAATGGCTTATTCACTAAAAACAACTCTTCTAGTTGCTTAGCAATGGATTCATATTTGGCCGATAGTTTTTGATCGTTGGCAGTATTGGGTTTTTTATTTTCATAAATCCTATTTACCAAAGATTGAAATGTGGTACCATTTAGCAAAGCTGGTCGAATCACGATGACTCCCAGATTCACAAACGAACCCATTAGCATTAAGGTATCTGCATAAGAAAATCTAAGGTTGTTGAATCCAATGACACCCAACGCATAGAGAATACTAAGAACGACAGAGGCAAGCCCCAAACTACTTTCTATCAATATCCAGTTCAACAACCATTTATTTTTTAAATACATGGCTTTGGAAGACCTTTTAATAGAATAAAGTACCCATCCTAGGGAAAGAAAAGCATAAATAAAGGATAATCCCACTTTTAAAAGGGAAAGAACTAAGGTTGGCAAATGATTGACCTGACTAGGGTAATTCACCAAAGATTTATGCTTCATGATCAATTGAATCTCCTGGATTTTATTTTCCAGGGGCCCGAAATAAAATGGAATCATTTCTGCCAAATGGAGTATAAAAGGGATAAATAAAAGCCAGAAAAACTTTGAAAATTTCTTTTGCGGATTCAGAATGTAAAACACAAACAGAAAATGGACGGGAGCAATTAAAAAATGACAAGGAGATTGGATTAGTGCCAATTCTGGAAACTCCAACAGTCTTCCGTTGGTAGTAAAGTAGGAGGTAACAATTCTAAAGCAAATAAGACACAGATAGAGACCTAATAACTTGGAAGCTAAAATTCCCTTTCTGAAAAGTAAATGCAGGCCAAATAATCCCATTAGGGAAGAGGCCACATAGTAATATAAAATTTCTCCTAGGGAAAGCAATGTTTAGGAAAGTAAAATCAGATATAACTGCAACTAAGATAGCATCAAGTTGAAATTCAAGCCTAACCAACCGTAAAAAATATTTCTACCCCCCTAGGTAATTGCATTTCTTTTTATTGGAGACCGACAGAATTAAAAGAGCAAAAAAAAATCCATCTTCCCTACTTATTCTAGAGTAGTACGTTAAATGAAGGAGCAGATGAATCCTGTATTTTCCTAAATTCTCCTGGATCTGATGGGGTAAATCGTTATTGGGAAAGCCCTCCTAAAAAAATTATTTAGGAGAAAATAGCACTATCCTTTGGAGGACTATTGTATTTAATTAAGACTAGCAAAGCTTTACCCTGAAGTCTTCAAATCCATTTTAAAAATAAAAAGGATGCCGAAGCATCCTCTTTTCATGTAGATAACTCATTGGAAATATCTTACATGAGTTTTACTCCAAGAGATATAATTGATATTCATCACAAAATACCCCTTTACATGAAAGAATAACCTAGGTCACAATTTAAATTTATTTTATCACCCTCATTTTTCAAAAATAATAAATTATTTACTTGAGGGTTTTGAAAAAATAACTCCAGCAACTGAGGATAAAAGCAATAAATAAGCTCCAATTCCCAAAAAACTGAAAAAATTAACATCTCCACCAAAACCTGATTTTTCAAGTCCAGATTGTGCGTCTGCCATCTTCATCATTCCATATAAACATGCCAATAAAATACCACCAGAACATATTCTAGCAAACAAATGTTTTTCCATAAAAGTCAGAACTGCAAATGCAACTACCAAAACAGAAATACCAATTGCTTCAGTGCTAACATCTCCACCTTTAGCAGTAATGGCATCAAATATTGACACTCCTAAAGGGCCTATCTTAACAATAGGAAGAAATAAGGAAATTAGCATCGCTCCTGCAATTGCTAATGAAATTTTTTTGTTGTCCATATTAATTTTTTTTAGATTATTACAGTTAATTTAATAATATTTTTTTCATAAAAAAAAATAAAATTAAATTTTAGTTAAAAAAAACTGTTAACTGTAAAATAGTATAACCGTTTTATTGTTTTAGTAGCGAGAACAGAGACATTTTACAAAGTCTATTCTTTAGAAAAACCTAGAATAGAGTTGTAGTTCTTTGTAAAACTGATTATTGAAAAATTTTGGCTTCTACAGTCATGAACAAATTCATGAAGTTGAAAAGGCACAAAGGCAAAAATTTCTACAGATTTTAGGGGGTGTCTTTTTTTAGAGACCGGGATTGTTGGTGTTATACCACCAAAATAGGAGACCAGTCACAGATAGGAAAGCACTTTTTTGATGATAGGGGGAGGGGTGATTGCCTTAAGTTAGTCGGATTTTTTGGCTTTTTTCTACTGGATTGACTCCGAAGCCAAGTACCATTCACTGCTCGTGTCGACTCTGCTCTGGTCAAGGGTTAGCATCAAAAGAACTCAGGCTCTGCTAGAGACAATCTGATTATTGTAAGTTAAACCAGTGTAGGAACTAAAAACATTGAGTAACTTTTTTTGAAAAAGTGTCCCCAAAAGTGTCCCCCGATATGAAAAAACCCCTAATACGTTACGTAGAAGGGGTTCGGAGTAGCGGGAACAGGACTCGAACCTGTGTCCGCCGCGGCGGATTCGGGTTATGAGCCCGACGAGCTACCAACTGCTCCATCCCGCGATATAGTGGGACAAAGGTAAGCACAATCTCTCAAAAATCAAGTACCTTTGCGAAAAATAACCCTATGCACGCTCCTTCTCATAAGGCTGGATTTGTCAATATTATTGGAAAACCCAATGTAGGTAAATCGACCTTGATGAATATTTTGGTGGGAGAGCGGCTCTCTATTGTTTCCTCAAAAGCCCAGACTACCCGGCACCGCATTTTGGGACTCATCCATTCTGAGGACTACCAAATCGTATTTTCTGATACCCCAGGCATGCTACAGCCCAAGTATGAACTGCACAAAAGCATGATGGGTTTTGTCAGGATATCTTTGGAAGACGCCGATTTGATTGTGTTTGTCACCGATCTCTTCGAAACAGACGATGAGATAGAAGAAATTATTCATAAAATTAATGCTTCGGACACCCCTGTTATCCTGGTGATCAATAAAATTGATTTGGCAAAAGAAGGGCAGCTAGAGGAAGTGACTAAGTACTGGACCTCAAGAATACAGACCGAAACGGTGATTCCTGTATCTGCCTTAGAACACTTCAATACGGAAAAAATTCTCCAAGAAATCTTGGAGCGCCTACCCACCCATCCCCCATATTACGATAAAGAAGAGCTCACCGACCGGCCAGAACGATTTTTTGCTTCTGAAATTATCCGAGAAAAAATCTTTACCAATTACAAAAAAGAAATTCCTTACAGCACGGAAGTGGGCATTGAGGATTTTCACGAAGACGCCCAACTTATCAAAATACGGGCCACACTTTTCGTAGAACGCAACAGCCAAAAAGGCATACTTATCGGAGAAAAAGGAAAAATGCTTAAAAAAGTAGGCATAGAAGCGCGTGCAGACTTAGAAAAATTTTTTGGAAAAAAGGTCTTTCTTGAAACCTTCGTGAAGGTGGAGCAAGACTGGAGAAAAAATAAAACATTACTCAAAAAATTCGGGTACGACCCCTCTTAATCATGGCAAATATTGTAGCAATAGTAGGCAGACCCAACGTCGGTAAGTCTACCCTTTTTAATCGTCTGGTGGAAGAACGAAAGGCCATAGAGGACAACATGAGTGGAGTCACTAGAGACCGACACTACGGGCATGCGCAGTGGTCTGGTAAATTCTTTTCCGTCATTGATACGGGAGGATACGTGACCGGCTCAGATGACTTGTATGAAGCTGAAATCAGAAAGCAGGTAAAACTCGCCATCGAAGAAGCTGACGTGATCCTCTTCATGGTAGATTGTCATGACGGCCTGACCGACCTGGATGCAGAATTTGCCAACGAGCTGCGCTCCAATAAAAAGCCTCTATACGTAGTAGCCAACAAAGCCGACAATCAAGAAAAGGCCTTTATGGCCAACGAATTTTATGCCTTGGGCGTAACTGATTTTGAAATTTTTCCCATCGCTGCGGTAAGTGGAAGTGGCACTGGCGATCTGCTGGATGCCATAATCCGCCATTTCAAAGAAGAAGGAGAAGAAGATCCTGATGCCGGAGTACCAAAAATTTCCATTCTAGGCAGGCCCAATGCGGGCAAATCCTCCTTTATCAATGCCCTTTTGGGACAAGAAAGAACCATCGTAACGGACCAAGCGGGCACTACCCGAGATGCGATCCATACCCGCTACAAATTTTTTGGCAAAGACTTCATCATCACCGATACCGCAGGTATTCGAAAAAAAGCAAAGGTGAAGGAAGATGTAGAATTTTATGCGGTGATGCGCTCCCTACGCACCTTGGAGGAATCCGATGTCATCATAGTCATGGTAGACGCTACCCGAGGTTTGGAGGCTCAAGACATCAACTTGATTTCATTGGCAATAAAAAACAACAAAGGCATCCTCATCATGGTCAACAAATGGGACCTTATCGAAAAGGACCACAAAACCATGAATAAAATCAAGGAGCAAATGTTGGAGCGCCTCGGAGAACACAAATGGATTCCTATCATCTTCACCTCCGTTACGGAAAAACAACGCATTTTTCAAGCCATAGAATTGGCCGTCAAGGTATATGAAAACAAAACCAGGCGAGTACCTACCTCAAAATTAAATGAGATACTTCTTCAAGAAATCGAAAAATACCCCCCTCCAGCATGGAAAGGAAAGTATATTAAAATAAAATACCTTACCCAGCTTCCTACCAAAAATCCAGTATTTGCTTTCTTTTGCAACCTCCCACAATACATAAAAGAGCCTTATACGCGATTTCTAGAAAATAGATTGCGCGATAATTTCGATTTTGAGGGCGTTCCGTTAAAAATTGTTTACAAAAACAAATAAAAAAATTTGAATAACACTTGCACAATTAAAATTAATACTAGTACATTTGTATTGTAATTAAGAAAACCATAACAAATGAAAAAGGTATTTGCAATTTTCGCAATCGCTGGTTTGATGGCTGCTGCTTCTTGCGGTGGTAAGTCTCCTGAAGAGCAAAAGAAGTATGACGATTCAGTTGCTCAGGCAAAGTTGGATTCTGCTGCTGCTGCTGAAACTGCTGCTGCTAAAGTGAAGGAAGATTCAATCGCTGCTGCTGCTGCTAAAGTGAAGGAAGATTCAATCGCTGCTGCTGAGGCTGCTAAAGCTAAGAAGTAATCTTTACCCAGCGTAAAAAATTAAGAGTTCCGATGGATCGGAACTCTTTTTTTATGCCCTAAAATGTCAAATTCCCCTACTGAACTTCTTCGGTTATTCCAAAAACATCTGCCCAAAAACGCAGTTCCCTACTGCGTTCAACTTTGGGAAGAATGTCCTTTTCATTTTTTTGTCAAACCACCAAGAAACACCAAATTAGGAGACTTCCGATACCAAAAAAATCGATCCATTCAAACGATCACGCTAAATTCGGACCTGAACCCCTACCAATTCCTTCTTACCTACATTCATGAGGTAGCACACCTCAGAGCATTCAGTCGCTACGGAACTAGACATGCACCCCATGGACCGGAATGGAAAGCATGGTTTAAGCTGCTCTTAGAACCCCTGCTTATAGAATCTGTCTTTCCTAGGGATATCCTCGTCCCCTTAAATTTACACATGAGAAACCCTTCCGCTAGCTCTGCAAGAGACCTTTTTCTCATGAAAGAAATGAGTAAGTATGACAGTGGAAATCCCTCAACCCAACCTAGCTTTTTCTTAGCTGATTTAGCCCCTAAAACCCATTTTGAATTGGCAGGTAGAAAATTTAAAAAAGGAGAAACCCGGCGAACTCGAATCTTATGCGAGGAACTAAGCACAGGTAAAAAATTTTTGGTTTCCAGCTTAGCAAAAGTAATTCCTCTTCCTTACGCCTTCTCTTCTCCGATTTGATTTTCAGGCTGCGAAAAATCCTTGGGCTGAGGCAGATCTAGGAGAGAATTGATTCCAAAATAATCCATAAACTTTTGGGAAGTTCCATAAATTAAGGGTCTCCCTACTCCATCGGATTTTCCTTTGATCTCAACCAATTCTTTTTCCAATAACTTTTGGAGTGAATAATCACAGGCAACCCCACGAATCTGCTCCACTTCAGCTTTGGTAATTGGTTGCTTGTAAGCAATAATGGATAAAGTCTCTAATTGCGCTGAGGAAAGTCTCTTTTGCGCATGCTGACGCAATAACAGTTGAATACTGCTTTGGTAGGCTGGTTTGGTGAGAAATTGATACCCCCCTCCTATATGCTCCAAGCCAAAGGAGTACTCCTCCGCCGCATACTTTTGGGAAAGTTCTTGTAGCGCTAAATCGATGTCCTTCTTGGGAATATCGGCACCAAACATCTCTGACAAACAGGCCTGCATCTCAGCAGCCGTTAAAGGCTCTGGTGCACAAAAAATCAATGCCTCGATATGACGATGAAGAAAATCCAAACCTATTTTTTGGCCAGCTTTGCCTCAATAGAGTGCATGGTATGGGGCACCGCCTTCAATCGCTCTTTTGAAATGAGTTTGCCAGAATCCACACAGATTCCATAGGTGCCATTTTTGATTCGAATCAAGGCATTTTCCAAATTGATGACAAATTTTTGCTGCCTTGCCGCCAATTGGTTCAAGCTCTCTCGCTCCAAAGTATCTGCCCCATCTTCCAAAAGCTTGGAAGTGGAAGAGGTGTGGTCTGTACCACTATCATTTTTTTTACTCAAGGTCTCCTTTAGTGAATGAAGTTCCTCTTTTGCCAAGGCTAATTTTTGAAGAATAATCTCCTCAAATTCTTTAAGCTCATCCTTGGAATACGCCGTTTTTTCTTCCTTGCTCATACAATTCCAATTTCTTTAGTGTACGGGATACTGGGGTTAAAAAAATCAATCCCCTAAAATACGTTTGTCTTTTAGAAAACCCAAAAAAAATTAATGGCGATCATGAGCCCCAACCTTGCTTGATTCGATCCAATTTATTCCTAATTCTAATTTATCCTCAACTGCTATTGCAAGGGTGTACCTATTACTACAGTTTTTTTGATGACGATGCTCCTCCCCTTCAATTCAAATATTTCGGCAACCACCACATAATACCCAGGACTGAGCCTTTGGCCTAAGGCATCGGTACCCGACCAAGAAAAGAGTCCTTCCGTGCCTAATAACAGGTTTTCTCCCAGGATATTCACCAAGTGCCCCGTAGCAGAATAAATGCGAAAACTACCGACCCAACCATTTTGATCTAGGCTGTACCGAATTGTGGTGAATCTAGGCCCTTGACTTCCCTCAGGATCAAAGACCAACGGCTCTATGACCAGGCGATTATCTTCTCTCTCCCCTTCAAACGCAACAGAATTTTTTCTTCCCGGGGTCGCATATTCTTCGGTGCTCGAAGCCGATTGCCAATTGCTGGAATAGTTGCCAGGGCTTTTACCAGAAATCCTTTCCAAGGATACCCCCTTGGTTTGTTGTAAGAGGGGATGATGCCAGGAAGGAGAATAGGGAATGGACTCCATGACCTTGCCCTCAGGGGAAAGCAAGAGCAAGGTAGCCCCAGAGATAGGATAACTTGGCAGACTCGAAAGGGAAAGAAATGCGCCATCGGCAGATTTGGAGTAGGACAAACGAAGTCGAGCAGGATTTTCGCTAATGGCTAAAAATCCCTTTGGGGGAATCATCAATCCCTTGGTTTCAAAAATCCTAACTTGCTGAACAGGCATAGCCACCTCCTCTTGACGGGCCAAGGCCCAGCCTTCAAGGCTCAGGTAGCTGCTGTCGGTGGTATTGTGGATTTCTACAAACTTGGGATCTCCAGGCTTGGGATCCATCAAAATTTCATTGATGACCAATTCTCCCACCTCTGCCAACTCAGGCAGGATGACCTGCACCCTAAATCCCTCTCCCGAAGACTTACCCAAGCACGTTTCTACAGCGGGGAAAGATAGGGTATATACAGTGCTTGGTTTGGCAGGGGAAGCCAAGGAAATGCCTACCTTTTTTCCTGAAGAAAATATCCACAAGGAGTCAATTTTTAGTTCCGGAGAAAAGGCATACAAAGACAAGGCTCCTGGAGAAGCCACGGGCTGATTAAAGACTAGCTCCACCTGAGTAGAATTCCTGAAAAAGGCGGAATCGAGTTGAAGTTTTCCAAAGTCTTGTTCAGGATAAAAATGGGAATTTTGAAGTCCTGGAGTCCCCCTTTTTGGATCCTTGGAAGGGAGCAGGTAGTCAGAGGCCTCGCAGCGGAAAAAGGGATTAGGTACTTCCAGGCTGTAGCCCCCATTGGCAAAGGTACCTCCACCCCAAGAGGCACTCCTATAGCTAAGGTAATCTATGTCCTTCCCTGATGCCGTATGTAAGCGCAAAAACTCTCCCGAATTTGATAATCCAGGCCAATTCACCAGAGGAACTACCGCCCCAAATTCCTCCAATAGCTTGGCCTGATTAGCTGGACAGAGAAGCACATAATCCCCCGGCTGAATCCAAAATTCCTGAAGCAGCGTACTTTTTGTTGAAGTGGAAAAGGAAATCCCTACTATCCTGAGTTCCTTTTTCAATGGGTTCATTACTTCTACATATTCTACAAAAGGCAAGTCTTGATCTTGCCTAGGAGAAGGCATGATTTCATTGATGACTAAGGATTTGGGACCAAAGCGCGTGGGATCCCTATAGGTAAACTTGAGTAAGGTATCTTGAAGAAAATTGCCACTAAGGTCTGGCAAAGACTGCAAAAAAAGAGAATACTCCTTATCTTCTTCCAAATCCTGGTCTACTTTGATGACAACCACCGAATCACTGGGCACCTTAATTTCGGAAGGAATGCGACCTTCCAGCCCGTAAGCCAAAGAAAGCTTTGCAAAAATCGGATCCAAGGGCTCAGAAAACGTGATCATTATTTCTTTGGGTCCATAGCCTTTCACCGAATACACTCTTGGTGTAATGAGGTCGACCATTCGATTTTCTACACTAAACTCGTCCATCACCCAACGGGCGGCAGAGCCAGTACCTGGCCCCGCCCCAATTTCTAAAAGCAGAAAAACTTCTTCCTGATCTTCAAATGCTTCGGGAATTTTCAACTCTACCTTTCTAAAGTCCTGATTTGCATTGGGAAATTGGGAGACAGGACCTAAGGCATTTCTCTCTACAAAGGGACCCTCTAGGCTATTTGACCAAGAAGCATGAACGAGTGCAGGCCGTGTCCCCGTTCCATTTCGCAAGGATTTGGCCCAAAACACTACCCAAGGATGATCCATTCCTTTGGTGGAAAGTTGGACCCATATTTTCCCAGAAAATGTAGTCAAGGGCTGTACGGCCAAGGCTCCAGATCCATTCAAGCCGGATGTGGCCAATCGAAACACCCGCGCTGCTGTACTTCTCAGCTCATTGGCATACCATCCGGGCAAAAAAGCTTGTGGATAGGAAACGACGGAAAAAGGAGTTTCGAAACTTTGCTTTTGCGCCCAAACTAGCGTAGGCTTAAACCAAGGGAAAATTCCCAAAAAGAGCAGCATCCCTGCTCGATAAAAAAATGGAGACATAGCTTATCGTAAAAAAGTACTTTGAAGATACTCATAAATTTTGAAAACCTATGCCCCAGCTAATCTGTTTCTTTGTTACCAAAGATTAGTAAGGAATACGTATTTTTGTGCTTTTATTTATTCATTTCAATTATTACCCATGAAACTTGCCGTTGTAGGAGCTACAGGATTAGTAGGCTCCGAAATTCTTGAAGTACTCCAAGAACACCAATTCCCCTACGATGAATTGCTTCTGGTAGCCTCAGAACGATCCAAAGGCAAACAGATCTCTTTCAATGGCCGCAGCTACCAAGTCATCGGTCTAGCGGAAGCCGTAGCGGCCAAGCCCCATATTGCTATATTTTCTGCAGGAGGAAGTACTTCTTTGGAATGGGCCCCAGCATTTGCAGCCGTGGGCACCGTGGTCATAGACAATTCCTCTGCATGGAGAATGGATCCCAACAAAAAACTGGTCGTTCCCGAAATTAATGCCAAGGAACTAACCGCAAGCGATAAAATCATTGCCAATCCCAATTGCTCTACCATACAGATGGTCTTGGCTTTGGAACCTTTGCGCCAGCGCTACGGCATCAAACGCATCGTAGTTTCTACCTACCAGTCAGTCACGGGTACAGGAAAAGCGGCTGTGGATCAGATGATGGCCGAGCGGGCTGGAGAAGTAAACCCTCCAAGAGTATATCCCCATAAAATTGACCTCAACGTCCTTCCGCACATTGACGTATTCCAACCCAATGGATACACCAAGGAAGAAATGAAGATGATCAACGAAACCAAGAAAATCTTCAGCGACGACTCCATTCAGGTAACCTCCACGACAGTTCGTATCCCTACCATGGGCGGACACTCAGAGGCAGTAAATGTGGAGTTCAAACAAGATTTTGACTTGGCTGAAGTGAGAAGTTTGCTTGAAAATGCTCCAGGCATCAAGGTTCAAGATGACCCGGCCAATTTTATCTATCCCATGCCCATCACCTCACACAAGAAGGACGAGGTGTTTGTGGGCCGCTTACGCAGAGACGAATCCCAAGCCAATACGCTCAATATGTGGATAGTAGCCGATAACCTCCGAAAAGGCGCAGCCACCAATGCAGTGCAAATCGCAGAATACCTATTGGAAAATAAACTGATCTGATGGATTTCAAGGAATTCAATAGCGATGAATTCAAACATTTTGTGCAGGATCATCTCGATGAAGATCCTGCACTTTTACTTTTTAAGTACCAAGGAAAAGTTGGGTTTGACCTAAAGACAGCCGTACAGCAAATCGCTGCCCGACAGAAAGCAAGTAAAAAATTGCCGTCCTGGACTAAAAATTTAGACCTCCTTTTCCCCTCTAGCATTTCGGTAGAACAAAGTTCTTCCGAGCAAACAGCTGCTTTCAAGGCTGAAGGCCACAGTGGCAATAAGATGATTGACCTTACCGGAGGCTTTGGTGTGGATTTCTTTCACTTAAGTCAAGGATTTGAAAAAGGACTGTATTGTGAGCAACAGGCCGAACTTTTCCAGATCTCAAGGCACAATTTAAGCGGCTTAAAGCCAGGCAAGTTCGACTTTATAGAAGGCGATGGATTGGAGTTTTTGCGAAAAAACACCCAGCGCTTTGATCTGATTTACGCAGATCCTGCCCGTCGGGGTACAGGCAACCAGAAATTATACAAACTTCAAGACTGCGAACCGAATGTAGTGGACGCTTGGCCCCTATTGCAAAGTAAATCCGACTCCATTCTTCTCAAAGTTTCGCCCATGCTGGATTTAACTCAAGCCTGGGTGGAGCTTCCAGACATTCAAAAAATTACGGTCGTCTCAGTTCGAAACGAAGTCAAGGAACTCCTTTTGCATTGGGATAAAGCCAAAGAAGGCGACCCAAGAATGGTTTCAGTAATTGATCTGGAAAGTGGATTTCCCGCCTTTGAATTTGAGCCTGGAGCTCAAAACCAGACACAATCCCAATTTGCTGAAGCAGGAAAGTACCTGATTGAGCCCCTAGCAGGAATCCTTAAAGCAGGTGCATTTAACCTTTTTGGAGTACGGTTTGGCCTCAAAAAGCTAGAAAGAAACAGTCACCTCTATACTAGCGAAAACTTTACAGCAGGCATTCCAGGCCGTGTCTTCGAAGTGCTTCAAGAAATCAGCCCAAAAAAGCAGGAAATCAAAACCTTCTTCCCTTCAGGAAAAGTCAATGTAATCTGCCGCAACTACGTGATGGGCGCAGAAGAACTCAAAAAAAGATTTGACTTAAAAGACGGAGGTGAGGGCTATTTAATCGGAACTAAAACAAGTTCTGGACCCAAGCTCTTCGTTTGCAAACGGAGACAATAAGGAGTCTCCATTTATTCTTTCACTTCTTCGTAGTCTACGTATTCTCCACCTTCCACTTTTTTGTTTCTTTTTTGCTCAAAATCTTTGGGCACAAAGTCTACCACCACAGCATCTTTGGGTTTTGAGGCATGCTGCTGGGCACGTTGTTGCTCCATGGCCGCTTCATTGAATTGCCTTGCCAACTGGGCCAATTTGGAGCGCAAAAAATAGCGGATTAGCTGGCCCAAAAGCCAGCCCACACCTAAGAGTATAAACAGTAGTTTGATCAAAACAGAGGTCGGTAGATGGAATTACCTGCTTAGGTAAATGTTTCGTTCGGCGTAAATTTTTAAGAAATAATCATCCATCAAATCATCAATAAAGTAAATGGCTTCCCCCGTAGATTTCATCTCTGGACCAAGTTCTTTGTTGACATTTGGAAATTTATGAAAGGAAAAAACAGGTTCCTTGATGGCATAACCTTTCTTTACAGGCTTAAAGTTAAAATCACTCACCTTATTTTCTCCCAACATTACTTTAACGGCGTAGTTCACGTAAGGTTCTTGGTAAGCCTTGCAGATGAAGGGGACTGTTCGTGAAGCCCTTGGATTGGCTTCGATTACATAGACCTTGTCGTTCTTAATCGCAAACTGGATATTGATCAAGCCTACAGTTCTCAGCGCCAAAGCGATTTTTTTGGTGTAGGTTTCGATTTGTCTCACTACCAAATCCCCCAAATTGTAGGGAGGTAATACTGCATAGGAGTCGCCAGAGTGAATCCCTGCAGGTTCAATGTGCTGCATAATCCCGATGATGTAGATATTTTCTCCATCGCAAATGGCATCCGCTTCAGCCTCAATCGCTCCTTCCAAGAAGTGATCCAATAGGATCTCGTTGTTTGGAATATCACGCAGCACATTGACCACATGCTCCTCCAACTCTTTCTCATTGATCACGATTTTCATTCCCTGTCCTCCTAGCACATAGCTGGGCCGAACCAAAAGAGGGAAGCCTAAGGTCTTGCACAATTCCAAGGCCTCGTCTGTATTGTGAATGGTGCCAAACTCAGGATAAGGCACGTTGTTTTCTTTCAAAAGGGTGGAGAATAGGCCTCTATCCTCAGCCAAGTCCAAAGCTTCGTAACTAGTTCCTATGATGCGAACTCCATACTTTGATAATTTTTCTGCCAACTTCAAGGCCGTCTGACCTCCCAGCTGCACGATAACCCCCACTGGATTTTCATGAAGAATGATTTCGTAGATATGCTCCCAGAATACCGGCTCAAAGTACAATTTGTCGGCTACATCGGGATCGGTAGATACCGTCTCGGGATTGCAATTGATCATCAGCGTTTCGTAGCCACATTCTTTGGCCGCCAAGACCCCATGTACGCATGAATAGTCAAATTCAATGCCTTGGCCCACTCGGTTGGGTCCAGATCCTAAGACCACCACTTTCTTCTTCTCGCTTCGAATGGATTCGTTTTCTTCACCAAAGGTGGAATAATAGTAAGGCGTCTTCGCAGCAAATTCCGCCGCACAGGTGTCTACTAATTTGTAAACCCTCTTGATTCCCATCTCATGGTAGCGCTTCGAAAACACATCGCTTTCTAAACAATCTAGGAGATGAGCGATTTGACGGTCGGCATAGCCTTTTTTCTTGGCCAAGTCCATCACTTCTTTTGGGATGTTATCGAGCGTATACCTGCTTATTTCCGATTCCAGATGAACCAGCTCTTCGATTTGTTTTAAAAACCACTTGTCGATCTTGGTGAGGTCTTGAATGGTCCGGAAAGAAATGCCCAATTTGAACGCATCGTAGACATGAAACAATCTGTTCCAACTAGGATTGGCTAAGGAATGTAGGATTTGTGCCTGGTCTTTCAGTTCTTTTCCATCCGCACCTAAGCCATTTCTTTTGATCTCTAAGGATTGACAGGCTTTTTGAAGGGCTTCTTGAAAATTACGACCGATACCCATCACTTCCCCTACAGCTTTCATGGAAAGGCCCAATCGACGATCCGCCCCCTTAAATTTGTCAAAGTTCCAGCGAGGAATCTTTACAATTACGTAGTCAATGGCAGGTTCAAAATAAGCCGAAGTGGTCCCGGTGATGGAATTGGACAATTCATCCAAATTGTATCCTATGGCGAGCTTTGCGGCTACCTTGGCGATGGGATATCCTGTTGCTTTGGAAGCCAAGGCAGAAGATCGAGAAACTCTGGGGTTAATCTCAATGCCGATGATGGTTTGATTGTCCGGACTTACGGCAAATTGCACGTTACATCCTCCTGCAAAATTACCGATGCTATTCATCATGGTGATGGCATAGTTGCGCATGCGCTGGTACACCGTATCGGGAAGGGTCATAGCAGGCGCTACCGTGATCGAATCTCCTGTATGCACCCCCATGGGGTCAAAATTTTCAATGGAACAGATCACAATCATGTTTCCAATATTGTCCCGCATCACCTCAAGTTCGTACTCTTTCCATCCCAAAATACTTTGTTCGATAAGCACTTCATGAACTGGAGAAGCTTGCAGTCCTGCAGCAAGCAAGTGTTCAAAATCTTCGGCCTTTTCTACAAATGCACCTCCTGCACCTCCAAGGGTGTATGAGGCACGGATGATGAGTGGAAATCCAATTTCTTGTGCAATTTCTTTACCTTGAAGCATGGAGGTGGCTGTGGCTCCTTTACACACCCCTACCCCAATTTTCTCCATCAAAGCTTTGAATTTCTCTCGGTTTTCAGCGGTATCGATGGCGTCGATATCTACGCCCACCATGCGTACTCCAAAATTTTTCCAGATTCCTGCCTTCTCGCAATCTATGGCCAAGTTCAAAGCGGTCTGACCTCCCACCGTTGGTAAAACAGCATCGATATCGGGATGTTCAGTCAGAATTTTTCGAATGGATTTCTTTTCTAGGGGCAACAAATACACGTGATCTGCTGTCACCGGATCGGTCATGATGGTGGCAGGATTGGAGTTGATCAAAGTAACCCTGATGCCTTCTTCCCTCAAAGATCTGGAAGCTTGAGAACCGGAATAATCGAATTCGCAAGCTTGGCCAATGACTATTGGACCTGATCCAATAAGGAGTACGTGTTTGATGCTTTGATCTTTAGGCATGAGGAAGGTGCGGGTTGATTTTTCTTAGGTCCAAATTGGCGTAAAATTAGAAAAATTATCCGAAGGGGAAAGCCCGATACCTTGTAAAAAATTGGGGAAGAATCAAAAAGCTTAAGGAGTAGAAAAAACAAAAAATTAATGCTTCCTATTAATAAACCTTGAGGATTTAAATTTTTACCAATTATAAAATAATAGGCAGTAAAGTCTCCCTAGGTTATCAAAAAGACACTTTAACTTCTAGGATGAAAACTATTCAGCACCTGCCGAAGGTATTCTCGATCCAAATGGGTATAGATCTCCGTAGTGGTAATGCTTTCATGCCCCAGCATTTCCTGAACGGCCCTGAGGTCCGCTCCTCCTTCTATCAGATGGGTGGCAAAGGAGTGCCTAAAAGTATGTGGACTGATATTTTTTTTGATGCCTGCCAACTGGGCGGTTTTTTTGATGATTAAAAAAAGCATAACTCGGGTCAATTTCTGTCCTCTACGATTGAGAAAAACATATTCTTCATGGCCCCTGGAGGGGGTCTGATGGACTCTAACATGCTCCTGGTATAGCGCCAAATGATGCAAGGCATCTTTACCAATGGGTACCAGGCGCTCTTTATTTCCTTTACCTACCACTCGCAAAAACCCAACATCTGTAAAAATTTGGCTCTTCTTGAGTTCTACCAATTCGCTGACCCGCAGGCCCGAACTGTACAAAATTTCTAACATGGCCCGATTTCTATGGCCTTCAGGTTCTCCCAACGGAATGGCTTCCAATAACTTTTCAATTTCTTCAAAACTCAAGGTATCAGGTAATTTTCTCCCCAACTTTGGAGCTTCCAAGAGTTGGGAAGGATCCTCTGAGAGGCGATCCTCATAGACCAAAAATCTATAAAACGCCTTGATCCCAGAGATGATCCTCGCTTGGGAGTAAGAGGATATTTCTAACGTTGCCAAGGCCGTCACAAATCTTCTCAAGTGCTCCAGCTCCAACTGCAAGGGACTCAAGGAGGGAAATTCCTTTTCGGCAAAGGCTGCCAACTTTTCCACATCTCGCGTGTACGCCTCAATGGAATTGGGACTCAAAGAGCGCTCCAATGAAAGGTAATGACGAAATTGTTTAATCAGTTGAGACCACATGGAAAGCAAATAATTAAGCTAAAGGTAGGTGTAAAACATCTCCTGAAATGCTAAAATCAAGCGAGAGTTTACTTAGAGTACGCTTTTTTTATTGAAGGGAGCTAATCCAAAAATTTCCAGCTGGCCCTATGATCTTTGGAAAGGGACTTACCTGTCACTTTGGCCCTCAATATTTCAATTGGCATGGCGTTCTGACTGAGAATCAAGTCGTGAAATGTTTTTTCTGGCATCTTTCCCGAGTCCACCATCTCCTTGCGAAGCGCATAGATCTCCAAAGCCCCGATCATGTAGGCGATTTGATACAAGGGTCCATAACTCCCCTCAAAGGATCTCCGCACCTCAGCTTCGGCATTTGCGTATTCATGCCCCACCTTATCGACCAAAAAGTTGATGCATTGCTGAGGGGTCATGTTGCCCAAATGATAATTGAGTGAAAAGATAATGCGGGCAGCTCGATGCATCCTCCAAAAAAGCATGCCTACCCTATCTTTGGCATCCCGAGGAAACTTTCGGTCCCACAGCACAAACTCCCAGTACAAGGCCCAACCTTCCGTCCAAAAGGGGGTTCCAAAAGGACGTCGGTGCGTCATGTATCGTTGGTTCATGAATTGCTGCAAATGGTGTCCAGGTATAAGCTCATGCTGTACTGTAGCCCTAGAAAAATGCGGATTGTTTCCTCGCATGGACATCATTTTTTCTTCATGGCTCATCTCTGAGGTAGGATAGGCTATCTGAATGACTTCACCCCCTAAGAAGAATGGACTCACGCGCTGTCGCTCTGCAGAAATCATGCTGGTCCTCCAGGTCTCAATGGCCAAAGGAGGCACGGTCAACCAGTCATTTTTTACCATCAAATCAATGGCTTCCTCCCCCAATCTAACCACCTCCTCGGGCCATGCCCCTGCAGGGAGATAGGTATTTTTGACCTCTTCCAATGCGGCCTTCCAATCGTTGCCGTATCCCATTTCTTGGGAAGCCTTCAGCATCTCCTTTTCACACCAGGCAAACTGCCTTTCGGCCTCAGCTATCAGTTCCTCTGGGCTATAGGCAATCATTTCATAAGCCAACTGCTTTTCCAAGGCCTCCCTTCCAATCGGTTTGCCGATGATACCAGATCCATCGTCTTTCACGGAGTTGGTGTAGTGGGCACGCAGCGCTTTGGCATAGCTTTTCATTCCCTCATCTATTCTCTTCCAAGGTTCAGGCATCCACCAAGTAAAAGCAGGGTCGAAATCGTAATAGAAATCGTAAGATTCTTTAACCGCCTTGTGTAAACTTTCAATGGCTTGGGCCGCCAAGTCTGCCCGTTGCCAGGAGCTGTATTTGGGGGTACTGGGAAGTGCTTTCATTTGGGACTCCAGAACCTTCGCTACCTCGTTCCATTGAATAGCCAAAGCTTGAGCCTCCGGTTGTGCTGCCCTGCGTCGACTTACTACAAACTCCTCCAGGGGCTTGCCAAAAGAAAGTACCGACTGTACCTGCAAAAATTCCCTTTTTGCCAAATCCAAGTCAGACAGCTCCCTTTCCAAGTAATTTCTGAAAAGCAGGTAATCTATCTTCCCATCTTCTGACAAAGAAGCATAGGACTGTGCCTGCAAAGTTTGCAAATAGCCCTGCGTAAAGGATTCCATGCGTGTGAAATATTCATCGGAAAGCCTATGGGTATACAATCGAGAAAGAGCACCTCGGTCAGCTTGGTAGCTTTGGATCAGGTGCACAAGTTCGGTAGCCGAGGCAGCAAAGGAGCAAGAGGCAAACAAGAGAATAAAACAGATTTTTTTCATATCAAGGTGGCGTAAGTACACAAACACAGGTATCGACGGGTCAAATCCCTAGGTCAGAGAAATGCCAGACTCTAAAACAAGATCAAACCCTAGCTGAATAACACAAAAAATTGGCTAAATTGAATAACCGATGGTAGAAAATTTACGAAATTCATTAATTCTTCCCATGCTCCCTTCTCGTCTTAAGGGTGTGGTTAGCCCCAAATTCAACGCCAAGGTTCCATGAAAAAAATTCTTCTCCTAAGTTGCTTATTACTTGCCTTGATTGCAGGCTTCTTTCTGTACACATTTTACTCCACTGGATATTTTAGAGAAATTGTAGATGGCAGTGAGGTAGGTGAGGTCTATACTACCTTTGCTCTACCTGGGGTAGAAGATATCGCTCTTGCCAAAGAAGATAGTCTTCTGCTCCTTTCCGTAGACGATAGGGCAGCTAGAAGAGAAGGGAAGGAAGGCGTGCATGGGATTTACTTGGTAGATCTTCGGGAAGACTCTCTACAGGCCATCTCGATTTCTTCCCATCTAAACTTCCCCTTTAATCCTCATGGCATCAGCGTTTTCTACCTAGATAGTGCTAGGTATGGACTTATGGCCATCAACCATGTGGAAGGCAAGCATTCCATAGAATCCTTCGTACTTCAGGGCAAAAGTCTAGAGCATGTAGGCACCCTTACTGGGGCAGCATTGATCAGCCCCAACGATCTGGTGATGGTAAGCCCAGAAGCCTTCTATTTTTCCAATGACCACGGCTACACTTCTTCCCTAGGACTGCTGGCGGAGAATTACCTGGGACTTAGCGTGGCAAACGTGGGCTATTACGACGGTAAAAGCTTTCGTACGGTCGCCGATAACCTGTCTTTCCCCAATGGGCTCCAAGTAGATCACTCCAAAAAATTACTCTACGTAGCCAGTTCCAGAGGATTTATGGTTCGCGTTTTTGATGTACTCCCCGAAGGGGACTTGGCCTTTGTAGAAGATATTCCTACGGGGACGGGTGTTGACAATATAGAGCTGGATCCTCAAGGAAAACTGTGGATAGGTTGTCACCCCAATCTACTGACTTTTGCCTCCTACGCTGGTGGAAATGCCGCACTTTCCCCATCTGAAGTAATCACCATAGACTACCAAAAAGGGGAAAAACCAGAAGTTAGATCCGTGTGGACAAATACGGGGGCTCTACTCTCTGGCGCCTCGGTAGCAGTACCGTTTGACAAGTACCTGTTTGTAGGCAATGTCATGGACAGTAAGGTACTGGTACTAAAAAAAGAGTGACTTTCGCAGCCTGAAGAATGATACCTCAAACTACCAACAACTAGTCCCAAAATTTACTCCGCAAATGAAAAATCCCTCATGATGAGGAATTTTTATTGATCTTTTTGGAGAAAAGAATACTTCCCTACAAACTTTATTTACTTTTGAAAATAACTAACCTCATCACTCCAATTCCCCTTTGAGCTTATGAACTGGAAAGGCGTATTCCCCGCAGTAACCACCAAATTTCATGCAGACGGCAGTCTAGACATGAGCCTTTTTTTCAAAAACCTGGACTTCCAACTGGCCTCCGGAGTACATGGAATTATTTTGGGAGGAACCCTCGGAGAAAGCTCCGTGCTGACCCTAGATGAAAAAATCACGCTCACTAGAGAAACGGTCAAACAAGTAAACGGCAGGGTGCCCGTAATCCTAAACATCGCAGAAGGCGCCACACAAGACGCACTATTCTGGGCCAAAAAAGCGGAGGAACTGGGAGCTTCTGGATTGATGATACTTCCCCCCATGCGCTACGCTGCAGATGCTCGCGAGGTAGTCACCTACTTCAAAGCGGTGGCCAATTCCACCAAACTTCCTATGATGATCTACAACAATCCGGTAGACTACAAGACTTTGGTCACGCTGGACATGTTTGCAGAACTTGCGGATTGCCCCAATATCCAAGCCATCAAAGAATCCACCCGAGACATTTCCAACGTGACTCGGATGATCAATCGGTTTGGAGACCGCTTCCAGCTGCTTTGCGGAGTAGATACCCTAGCCCTTGAAGAGTTGCTTATGGGAGCTGTAGGATGGGTAGCAGGTTTGGTGTGTGCCTTCCCGAAGGAGACCGTCGTGATTTACAACTTGGTTCAGGAGGGAAAAATCGAAGAGGCCCGCAAGATTTACCGCTGGTTTTTGCCCCTGCTCGAACTCGACATTCATCCCAAGCTGGTACAGTACATCAAACTGGCGGAGCAGCATTGCGGCATAGGTTCAGAGCATGTTCGTGCCCCTCGATTGACGCTAATTGGCGAAGAAAGGAAGCGAATTGAAGGTATTATTACGGAAGGAATTAAAAATAGGCCGATACTTTAATTGAAATAGGGTTGAAATAAAGTAGAAATGCCTTGAAATAGACCCCGCAAGCGGGTTACTTCCGAAATTTTATTTCACTGAGAGAAGCGAAGTATATTTCCATTGTATTTCCACGGTAAATCTTCATTTTCTAAATTTTGAAAATCATGAATCCAGACCATCTTTTCAGTGCTGCTCAGGAAGCATTCCTTTTCTACAAAAACCTCCCAGGAAAAGAAAAAGGAGATTTTTTGGATAAACTTGCAGAAATCTTGGAATCCCATCGGGCTGAAATCGTACCGCTAGCCGTAAAGGAGTCAAATCTTCCCGAGGCTAGAATCCAAGGGGAATTGGGAAGGACAACAGGGCAAATTCGACTTTTTGCCAACCTGGTAAAAGAAGGGTCTTGGGTAGAAGCGAGTATCGACCCGGCCCTACCGGATCGAAGCCCGCTTCCTAGAGCAGATATTCGTAGATTTTTGACTCCACTCGGCCCGGTAGTGGTCTTTGGGGCCAGTAACTTTCCTTTGGCATTTTCTACCGCTGGGGGAGATACCATCTCCGCCTTGGCCGCAGGGTGCCCTGTGATCTATAAAGCCCATCCCGCACATCCAGAAACATCCAGATGTGTTGCCAACTGCATTCAACAAGCCCTTATTGCCTGCAGCCTTCCTTCAGGATTATTTACCCATGTGGAAGGAGGAATACCAGAAGGACAAGCTTTGGTACAGCATCCCTTGGCCAAGGCAGTAGCCTTTACGGGTTCACATCCAGGAGGCATGGCCCTATTCCAATTGGCCAACCAACGGAAAGAGCCCATCCCCGTGTTTGCCGAAATGGGTTCGGTCAACCCTATCTTCTGTTTTCCAAATAAGCTTGGCAAAGAAAGGGACGCTTTGGCCAAGGCATTTATTGCTTCCCTCACCTTGGGTGTAGGACAATTTTGCACCAACCCCGGATTGATTTTCGTTCCGGCCAGTCAAGCCAAGGCTTTCGAAGCCTCCTTGGTCGCCGAACTACAAGGAATCGCCACAGCTCCCATGCTCCATCCCGGTATCGCTCAAGCGTATTACGATGCGATCCAAGTCATGGAATCCCAGGAAGAACTGCGCTGGATAAAAGTTGCCGAGCCCAAACACCTCTTGAATGGTAGTACGGCCTTGGCAGAAATCCAGGTTGCCGATTGGCTGAAGGATAAGCAGTTTCAAAAGGAAGTGTTTGGAGCCTTTGCCCTGATGGTGGTGTACCAAGATGTAGCCGATTTGGTAGAAGTAGCGAAGCAACTCCAAGGACAATTGACCATCACCCTGTGGGCAGAAGCGGAAGAGCTCCAATCCCAACTCTACCTGATTAACTTGCTCGAAGAAAAATGCGGAAGAATCCTCTTTAAGGGCGTTCCTACCGGGGTAGAAGTAGGCCATGCCATGCAGCACGGAGGGCCTTTCCCGGCCACTACAGCACCCCATAGCACCTCCGTGGGTGCTTACGCCATCAAACGCTTCGCACGTCCCCTTGCCTTTCAAGACATGCCCCATTCCCTACTTCCCGATGCCCTACAGGACCACAATCCACTCGGCATCTGGAGGCAAGTGAATGGAGTGTTCGAAAAATAAACCCTGGAAAACCAGTTAACTTTAGTAAAAATTCACTCGCCCCATTTATGCCTTCACGCCATACCTTTTCTTGCATCGATGCCCATACCTGCGGCAACCCCGTCCGGGTAGTCTCGGGAGGCGTTCCTTTTTTAAAAGGAAAAAATATGCTCGAAAAACGCCAGTATTTTCTAGATCACCTGGATTGGATCAGAACAGGGCTGATGTTTGAACCACGAGGCCACGACATGATGTCTGGCTCTATGCTTTTTCCTCCACATGATCCTGAAAATGATTTTGCGGTACTTTTCATAGAAACTTCCGGTTGCCTTCCCATGTGTGGGCACGGGACCATTGGTACGATTACCATTGCGATCGAGGAAGGATTAATTCATCCCAAAACCCCAGGATTTTTGAGAATGGAAGCGCCTGCAGGTTTGGTCCTAGTGGAGTACCGCCAAGAGGGGAAAAAAGTGAAATCGGTCAAACTGACCAACGTAAAAAGCTACCTCGCGGCAGAAAATCTAGACATAGAAATCGAGGAGTTGGGTGCACTCAAGGTAGATGTGGCCTATGGTGGGAATTTCTATTGCATTGTTGATCCTCAGGAAAATTTTAAAGGCATTGAGCACTTCAAAGCAGAACAACTCATTTCTATGGCACGTAACCTCCGACAAAAAATGAACGAGCGTTACGAATTTGTACATCCCGAACACCCTCAAATCAAAGGCTTATCTCATGTATTATGGACGGGCAAACCCTTGGATCCAAACAGTACGGCCCGCAACGCAGTTTTCTATGGAGACAAGGCCATTGACCGATCCCCTTGTGGAACAGGTACCTCTGCACGAATGGCACAATGGTATGCCAAAGGATGGCTCAAACCAGGAGAGGAGTTTGTTCATGAAAGCTTCATCGGCTCCAAGTTTATCGGACGAATCGAGGAAGTAAGTACCCTGGGAGGGAAGCCTGCCATCGTTCCCAGCATAGAAGGCTGGGCTAAAGTCTATGGCTACAACACCATCATCCTGGACGAGGACGACCCCTACGTGCATGGATTTCAAGTGATTTAAGAACCAACCTTTGAGGTTTTTGAAACCTCGAAGGTTTAATTCAAATTCTAATCCTTGGAGGTTTTTGAAACCTCGAAGGTTTAATTCAAATTCTAATCCTTGGAGGTTTTTAAAACCTCGAAGTATAAACCAAAACCTTCGAGGTCTAGAAGACCTCAAAGGTTAAAAGCATCTTTTATGAAACCAACTCTTGTAATCGGTGGCGGAATCGTAGGATTATTTACCGCCTATTACCTTCAAAAAACAGGAGTAGAAGTGGCAATTCTGGATAGGACTGATCTCAAGGACAATTGTTCTACGGGCAACGCCGGTATGATCACGCCTAGCCATATCATTCCACTGGCTGCCCCAGGAATGATTAGAAAAGGCCTGATGATGGTTTACCAAACCGAGGCGGTAGAAAAAGAAGAAATTGAATTGGCCCATTTGGCAAAAAAATACCAGCTTGAAGCAGAAGTCTTGTCGGCCCAAGAAATGCAAGCCCTGGAGCCCAACCTAAAAGTGAAAGCCAGAGGAGCCGTTTATTTCCCTGGAGATGCCCACTTGGATCCAGGCGTCCTGTATGCTTACCTAAAAAACTACTTGCAGGCCAAAGGGGTGACATTCTACGCCGATACCCAAGTAAATGGATTCGCCTCTTCTGGAGGCAAAATATCTGCTGTGCTTACCGACCAAGGGACCATAGAAGGATCTCATTTTGTCCTTTGTGGAGGAGCTTGGACGGCTGAGTTGGCAAAAAAATTAAACTTCTCTTTGCCCCTGATGGGAGGCAAGGGGTATAGCTTTGTTCAACCCAACCGTCCCGCCATTCAAATCCCTACCATCCTCACGGAAAGAAAAGTGGCTGTAAGTCCCTACGGAGATTTTGTAAGGTTTGGAGGTACGCTGGAAGTCGCTGGGACCAACGAGCAGGTCAACCTCAACCGAGTGAGAGGCATTTTCGAGTCCATTGGACAATATTATCCGGACTTCCAAGCCACCTTTCCTGAGGAAGATCAGATTTGGAAAGGATTACGTCCTTGCTCGCCTGACGGGCTACCTTACATAGGCGCGGCTCCGGGACATCAAAACGTCTGGGTGGGTGCTGGCCATGCGATGCTAGGCCTGACCATGGCTCCTGCCACGGGCAGGCTTCTTGCCGAGCTCTATCACCAAAAAAATACCTCCCTGGATATCCAAGGTTTTGAGGTGGGTAGGTATGCCTAAAGCAAAAAAGATTGATCCATTTCTTAGGCTTTTCCGCCAGAAATTTGTCTGGACCTTACCTATAAATCCTTGATAACTTCTACTTTTAAGACATGAAGAACGGGTTAGTTTTAGTAGTAGTAGGATGGCTATGTGTGGCTTGCGAACCGGTATGGCTACCCAAGCCTGCTGGATACAACCGCATAGACTTACCTTCTCCTGTTTACCAGACCTTGGAGGGCAATTACCCCTACCGCATGCAATTGTCGGCTTACAGTATGGTAGAACCCGATTCGTTTAACCTCAAGGAAAAGGCATGGATCAATCTGAACTACCAAGATTTTGGAGCGAAAGTACACTTGACCTACAAAAAGATTGACGACAACACGGACTTCAAAACCCTATCCTCCGATGCGTTTAAGCTTACCGCCAAGCATCAAATCAAAGCCTATGGGATAGAAGAAGCCGTATTGATTACTCCAAAGGGATATTCCGCAGTAGTGGCAGAACTCACAGGCGAGGTCCCCACACAATTTCAATTTTTTGTCACCGATTCCACCACTCATTTCCTTCGAGGAGCCTTGTACTTCAACACCGCGCTCAAAAACGACTCCTTGGCTCCAGTCATTGAATACATCAAACTAGACATGGCTCATTTGATCAACTCGGTGGAGTTTGATCCCAAAAGATGAATCCTTCCTAAAAAATTTTTCTTTCTAGGTAATTTTCTTCCAAGAAAATAAAATCATCAATCCTCCAGCTACGGCAATGGCTCCAGCAATGAATCCCTGTGCCAGCTCCCCGTAGATGAAAAATCCTGTGGAAAACAACGCGGCATAGACCATGACCGTGCCCACCATCATCAAGCCGATTTCCGTGCCCAATTGTCCCTTCTCTTGGACTTCTGCTGAATACTTATCCAATACCTTTTTCCATCCTAAGGAAGCAGGCCTTACCTTACGGTAAAAGGATAGCAAGACTTCGTCTTTCTCAGGCTGGGTTAGGAAGGTAACAAGCAACCAGCCTACCGTAGTGATGGATACGGAATAGACTAGCTTTAGATAGGACTGGGCTTCCGGAATAGCAATCCAACCCATCTTGGGATTGATGACTTCAAAGAAGATCGCAACGACAAAGGAAATAGCCATGGCAGAGATTTCGGTGTAGGCATTGATTCTCCACCAAAACCACCTCAGGATAAAAATCAAGCCGGTACCTGCTCCAATCTGTAGCAAGATTTTAAAGGCATCCAAGGCAGAAGAAAGTGCCAAAGCCAAAATAGAGGATAAAATCATTAGCAACACCGTAGAAATTCTGCCTACCGCCACCAGCTCCTTGTCGGTAGCCTCTGGCTTAATAAAACGTAGGTAAAAGTCATTGACCACATAGCTAGATCCCCAGTTGAGGTGCGTAGAAAGGGTGGACATCACCGCTGCGATCAAGGAAGCCAAGACAATCCCGGTCAATCCTGTTGGCAAAAAAGAGAGCATGGCGGGATAGGCCAAATCGTCTCCAATCTTGTCAGCGGGAATGTGTGGAAATGCCTTCTGCAAATCTGCCAAAGTGGGAAATAATATCATGGACCCCAAGGCTACGATGATCCAAGGCCAGGGTCGCAAGGCATAATGGGCGATATTAAACAGAAGCGTAGCTCCAATCGCATTTTTTTCATCCTTGGCAGAAAGCATGCGTTGGGCAATGTATCCCCCTCCACCAGGCTCTGCTCCTGGATACCAGGTGGCCCACCATTGTATGGCTATAGGCATGACAAAGAGAGGAACATAGACATTGGGATTGGTAAAATCAGGAACAAAATCCAATTTGGGAGCGACCAACTCGTGGCTAAGCAGCTGTTGCAAGGACCCAATTTCTGGCATACCCAATACAAAATAGGCCGCACCAAAAGATCCTGCCATGGCAATAAAAAACTGGAAAAAATCAGTCAATAAGACCCCTTTTAGCCCTCCAAAAGAAGAATACACCACGGTCACTACCGAGGCAATCAGCAAGGTCTGCGTGGGACTCAATCCAAGCATCACCCCCCCGATTTTTATGGCAGCAAGGGATACAGTAGCCATGATCACCACATTGAAAAATACACCCAAATAAATGGCCCGAAACGCCCGTAAAAAGGCAGCCCCTTTGCCAGAGTAGCGCATTTCATAAAACTCCAAATCGGTGGTGGCTTCCGAGCGTCTCCAGAGTTTTGCATATACAAATACCGTTAGCATTCCAGTCAACAAAAAAGCCCACCAGTCCCAATTTCCCGCTACTCCTTTTTTTCTTACCATGTCCGTGACCAGGTTAGGGGTATCGGCAGAAAATGTGGTTGCCACCATGGATACACCCAAAAGCCACCAGGGCATATTTCTCCCCGATAGAAAAAAATCCTTTGCGGAACTTCCTGCGGATTTGGAAGAGGCCAGACCTATCAAAAGGGAAATGACAAAAAACGCGGCAATGATGCCCCAGTCTAAGGCGGTTACATTCATAGGGTTTAGGGTTAATTGAATTGACAATAAACAAAAATATTCCTTCAACAGAGAACCTCTCCTTACTTTTTTTAATGAATCCTGCCCTTTTTCCCTCCACCCTTAGATGGTCAAAGGATCAGCTCCCTCCTCTTCATTGCATTGAAAAGGAATTTTACATTTCAGATCCTTTGGTTCCTTTCCTGCATTTTCATGCAATTCTTTCCTAATTTGGCCCCATGGTAGATACCCTTGCCGAACTACTTCCACAAACCTATCCCCAGTTCAAGGACCGTCCTTTGACCCTTGTCCCATTTGGTGAAGGGCTCATTCACCAAACGTATCTGGTTCGACAAGGAGAGAAGCAATGGATCCTGCAAGGATTCAATGAGACGGTATTTACCTATCCCCAGCGCATTGAACACAACTTGGCTTTACTTTCTGAGCGAGTTCGCCTTCGTCCCCTTCCCTTTACCTTACCGCTTCCCTTGAGCAATGGATTGGGTAAGGGCTTGACCCACATCGAGGGAAAAAAATACAGACTATTCGAGTTCGTAGAGGGCAAAACACTCCAAGGCATATCCTCTCCTGCTCAGGCCAGAATGGCCGCTCAAGCCTACGGCACCTTTGCCTCCTGGGCCCAAGAACTTCCAGTGGAAGCCTTTCAAGAAACCATCCCAAATTTTCACCGCCTCGACCTACGGTTTGCCCGGCTCCAGGAGGTTGCTAGCACTTCATCTAAGCTTAGCGAAGAAGTAGAGCGCCTGCTCCATCTGTATTTGAAGCAAGCCCCCTTGGTCACCTGGTATACCGAGCAACTTCCAATCTTGCCTCAAAGGGTCACTCACAACGATACCAAGATCAACAATTTGATTTTTTCAAGTGACTTGAAGCAGGTGGCGGCTGTGGTGGATTTGGACACCTTGATGGGGGGATACCTCCTGTATGACTTGGGTGACTTGGTTCGTACAGTAGCTTGCAGCCTCCCAGAAACTTCCACCCAATGGCCGCTCGTTCGTGCACTTCCCGAAGTGGTTAAAGCCCTGATTCTAGGATATTGGGAAGGCTTGTCAGGAGCCATTACTCCTCAGGAAACAGCCTCCCTTCCCTACGCTGGAGAAGTGATGACCTTGATCATGGGCCTACGGTTCTTGACAGATTACCTAGAAGGTAATGTCTATTACCGCGTGACTTATGAGGATCAAAATTTGCATCGCGCCAAAAACCAAATGGCTTTGCTTCATAGCCTACAGTCCCAGCGGGAACATTTTCAACACACGATAGAAAAACTGTCCCCAAGGGTACGCTAGGATTTTTACCAAAGTTTTGGCATTTACTCCCCTGCAGGCGTATCTTGGGGTACACAACTGCGCTGCACTTGGCCACCATTTTTGACACCCGCATCGAATACCTGAGGGGCGTAGGCCCACAGAAGGCCGAATTGCTCAACAAAGAGCTGGGGATTTTTACCTACGGGGACCTTCTGCAGCATTACCCTTTTCGCTACGAGGATAGAAGCGCCTTTTTAAAAATTAGTGCCTTGCACGAAGAGCTAGAGCATGTCCAGGTGATTGCCCGAATCAAAAAGGTAGAGCTGTTAGGGATGGGGGCAAAAAAGCGGTTGGTAGCGCATGTGGAAGACGAAACGGGCCACATGGAGATGACCTGGTTTAAGGGCATCTCTTGGATCCAAAAAAAATTGCCCCTCGGCGCGAGCTATATTTTCTTGGGAAAACCTGCCTTATTTGGAAAAAAATGGAGCATGGCACATCCAGAGATGGAGCCCTCCTCTGCTGCCAGCGAGTCTAGACCCAAGTTTCAACCCGTTTATTCCACCACCGACAAGCTTCGGGCTAGGTTTTTAGACTCTAGAGGAATCTCTCGTATCCTAGAGACCCTCCTTCCCTTAGTTTATTCCCATATTCCCGAAACCTTACCCCAGGAAATTTTGCAGCAGTACCAGCTCCTGGGTAAGCAGGAAGCCATGCGGCAAATTCACTTCCCTAGCTCCCTGGAATTGCTCTCAAGAGCAAGGAAAAGACTAAAATTTGAAGAATTTTTCTACCTCCAGCTTCGTCTGCTACGAATGAAGGTAACCCGCATGGAAAAATCCATGGGTCAGGTGCTAGCCAATACCCAGCTCTTGACAGAATTTTACAAGCATCACCTGCCTTTTGAGCTTACCCAGGCCCAAAAACGGGTGATCCGGGAGATGTACGAAGACATGAAGTCGGGCAAGCAAATGAATAGGCTCGTCCAGGGGGATGTGGGCAGTGGCAAAACCATGGTGGCCTTTATCAGCATGCTTCTTGCCATAGGATCAGGGGCACAAACCTGCCTGATGGCACCTACCGAAATTTTAGCCAATCAGCATTTTGAAGGCCTGCGTCCCTATGCAGAACGCCTTGGCCTTTCCATAGCTTTACTTACCGGCTCCACCAAAAAATCCGTACGAAAGGAATTGCACGAAGCCTTGGCCAAGGGCACCTTGCCTATCCTCCTGGGAACCCATGCTTTGTTGGAAGAAGTAGTGCAATTCAAAAACTTGGGGCTGGCTATCGTCGACGAACAGCATCGCTTTGGGGTAGCGCAGCGGGCCAAACTTTGGGCTAAAAATGACCTGTACCAGCCACACGTCTTGGTCATGACAGCCACCCCGATTCCACGCACCCTGGCCATGACTCTGTATGGGGATTTGGACGTATCGGTGATTGACGAGCTACCGGCGGGAAGGAAGCCCATACAAACCGTACACCGCTACGACAAGGATCGCCTGAAGGTATTTGGATTTATCCAGCAAGAGATCGGCAAAGGCAGGCAGATCTATATCGTGTATCCCTTGATCGAGGAATCCAAAAGCTTGGATCTAAAAAACCTGATGGATGGCTACGAAAGCATCGCCAGGGCTTTTCCAAATTACCCCCTAAGTATCGTCCACGGAGGAATGAAAGCGGAGGACAAGGACTATGAAATGCAGCGATTTGTAAAAGGGGAAACCAAAATCATGGTGGCCACCACGGTGATAGAAGTAGGAGTGAATGTGCCCAATGCCTCGGTGATGGTCATTGAAAACGCCGAGCGATTTGGTCTTTCTCAGCTCCACCAACTTCGCGGAAGGGTAGGCCGAGGCGCTGAACAAAGCTATTGCGTACTCATGAGCAAGTACGAGTTGAGTAGGGACTCTCGCATTCGCCTAGAAACCTTAGTGCGGACCAACGATGGATTTGAGATTGCCGATGTGGACCTTAAGCTCAGGGGGCCAGGAGACCTAATGGGGACCCAACAAAGTGGAATTACCGATTTACTAATTGCCGATTTGAGTAAAGATGCCCCCTTATTGACCCTAGCCAGGGATGCTGCACAGCAGCTCTTGCGGGAAGACCCCACCCTAGAGTTACCTCAGCATGCCCCCGTCCTTAGACAAATCTCCCAGCAAAAAGCTACAGCAGTCAATTGGAGTAGGATCAGTTGATTCAGCCTTTAGCTCTTGGATTTTTTTGAAAATAAATTTACCAAACGAAGCACGAGGCGCTTTTCTTTTTCCCAGAAGAAACGAAACTGTCCGAAGATCGCCCCATAGATCAGCAGGACGATTTGGTAAAGGGGCAATACCAGGATCAAATACAAAAAGGTATGAAGGGCACCTTGGGCGCCTCCCCGTACTATTCCAAAAAAATCCAAGATGGGATTTTTGATCAGTAGGATGGTCGTGCCCGTGCAGGCAAAAACCAGCAAAACGAGGACGACTTGAAAAAGACTTTTCAATTTCCATTTGGCCTTGAGCCGATCTAAAAATCCAGGTTTGGTAGGGGTGCTCATAAAAATTTACCAGAAAAATACGCCTTCATTCAGCCTCCGAAGAGCCTCCACTTTGTACTTTCCTTCTACAAGGATGGAGACATTGTGCTTGCTTCCCCCAAAGGATACCATGCGAACAGGTATATCTATCAAGGAATTCATCACCGATTGAATCGCCCCCTTGGTCTCAGCCACCCGATTTCCCACCACGCAGACGATGGCTTGATCGTGATCTACCTCCACCGTACCCAAGTGACGCAACTCCTCTACGATCTGATCCAAGTGACTCAGGTCATCGATAGTCACCGACACGGCCACCTCGGAAGTGGTAATCATGTCTATTGGAGTTTTGTAGGCTTCGAAAACCTCAAAAATCCGGCGCAAAAATCCATAGGCAAGGAGCATGCGGCTGGATTTAATTTTGATGGCCGTGATACCGTCCTTGGCTGCAATGGCTTTTACCCCAGTGTCAGCCACTTCTGCCTTGATTAGAGTGCCTGGAGCCGTGGGATCCATGGTATTGAGGAGCCTCACGGGTACGTTATGCAATTGTGCAGGCCAAATCGATGCAGGGTGGAGGATTTTCGCTCCAAAGTAGGCCAACTCAGCCGCCTCATCGAAAGACAGCTCTGCTATGGGTCGGGTCTTGTCTACAATCCGTGGATCGTTGTTGTGCATCCCATCGATATCTGTCCATATTTCACATACCGAGGCTTGCAACGCTGCCGCCACTAGGGAGGCCGTGTAATCGCTCCCTCCACGCTTGAGGTTGTCTACTTCATTGCGATGGTTTTTGCAGATATATCCTTGAGTGATAAAAAGACGCTGATCGGGATGCTTGGCAAGCAGGGCTTTCAATTTTTCTGAAATTTTGCCTAGTTCTGGCTCGGAATTTTCATCAATACTCATAAAATCCAAGGCAGGAAGCAACACGGAAGGAATGCCTAACTCTTCTAGGAGGGTATGAAAAAGTTTGGTGGATAAAAGTTCACCCTGAGCCAAAATATCCCGTTGTATCGCCTCATTGAAGGAAATTTTGAGCAGGATATGTAAAAG
>JAJTDZ010000037.1 GCA_021298245.1 Algoriphagus sp.
CATCTCCTGGAGGTGGTAGAAGTCTTGGTCCAATTGCATCAAGAAACGGGAAAACTACTGCACTTAGACCTGGAGCCTGAGCCGGATGGGCTTTTAGAAAATTCCAAAGAGCTTATCCGTTTTTTCAAGGTTTGGTTGCTGGGCAAGGGAAAAATTAGCCTTGCAAAAAAATGCGGTATAGAGGCAACTGAGGCAGAAACACGGATACTCACCCATCTGCAGGTGTGCTACGATGTCTGTCATTTTGCCATAGTTTACGAAAAGCCCGAGCATACGTTTAAAAAGTTAGCAGAGGCAGGCATTCGTGTAGGCAAAATACAGCTTTCAGCGGCGCTCCAATTGCTCATCCCCCAGCTGGCTAAAGAACGATTCAGTTTGGCCAAACGCTTGGAGGAATTTGCCGATACCACCTACCTCCATCAGGTAGTGGGAAGAAAAAAAGGAAACCTTTTTGCTTCATTTCCCGACTTACCTCAAGCCATAGCCAAACTTGAAACTACTGAAGACTTAGAATGGAGAGTCCACTTCCATGTTCCCATCTTTTTGGAAAATTATGGAACGTTTCAGTCCACCCAGGAAGACATTCGGAAAGTCCTTACTTATGCGCTAAAAAATCCAGGACTTACTCGGCATTTGGAAGTGGAAACCTACACCTGGGAGGTCCTTCCCGAAGATACGCACCTTACTTTGGGGGAGGCCATTTCTCGAGAGTTGGCCTGGGTCAGAGAGCAACTGCAGTGATTCCCCTTGGTACGCTACCTAATTTCCCATGAAAAAAACCGTTGTTCTCGATATTGTTGCCCTCTCTCCAAGAGTGATTGGTGAGCATACCCCATTTCTAAAACAATGGATCGCAGCAAAACACCAGGCCGTGGTCGAGCCCGTGCTTCCTGCAGTGACCTGTTCTGCCCAGTCTACCTATCTCACAGGGAAGTGGCCGGCTGAAAACGGCATCGTAGGCAACGGATGGTACTTTGAGGAGGAGTGTGAAATCAAATTTTGGCGGCAGTCCAATAAGCTAGTCCAGGGAGAGAAGGTGTGGGATTTGCTTCGCAAAGAAAATCCCAAGTTTACGGTAGCCAACCTGTTTTGGTGGTACAACATGTACACCACGGCAGACTATGCCGTCACGCCTCGTCCTTTGTATCCTTCAGATGGGCGCAAGCTACCCGACTGCCATTCCCAGCCTATGGATTTGCGGGACCGTCTGCAAGCGGAGCTGGGGCCCTTTCCTCTCTTTAGCTTTTGGGGACCTGCGACGACCATTGCTTCCAGTCGCTGGATAGCGGAGGCAGCCAAGAAGGTAGACCAATGGCATAAGCCCACACTGAATTTGATCTACCTCCCTCACTTGGATTATGCCTTGCAGAAGTATGGCATTGACTTTTCCAAGATTGGAAAAGACCTGCGGGAGATAGACGACCTGGCCAAGGACCTGATTACCTACTTTGAAAGCCAAGGAACGCAGGTGCTCTTGCTTTCGGAATATGGCATCACTTCCGTGTCTAAGCCAATTCACCTCAATCGAATTTTTCGGGAGAAGGGCTGGATTCAGGTGAAAAATGAGTTGGGGCTGGAAACCCTTGATGCGGGAACTTCGAAGGTTTTTGCCGTGGCGGATCATCAGGTAGCCCATGTACACGTACAAGATCAGACCCTGCTTTCCGAGGTGAAATCGCTTCTTGAAGCGCTGCCAGGGGTGGAAAAGGTACTGGATGCCCGAGGAAAAAAAGAGGCTCATTTGGATCATGCCCGTTCAGGGGATTTAGTGGTCGTAGCGGATGCCGATTCCTGGTTTACCTACTACTTCTGGCTAGACGATGCCAAAGCCCCTGACTATGCGCGCTGTGTGGACATCCATCGAAAGCCAGGCTACGATCCGGTGGAACTTATTATGGACCCCAGTATCCCCATTCCTATGCTCAAGGTAGGGACCAAACTGATCAAGAAGAAGCTGGGATTTCGCTACGTGATGGATGTAATTCCTTTGGACGCCACCTTGGTCAAGGGGGCACATGGGCGGATCCCTGAATCTCACTTGGATAAGCCCCTTTTGGTTTGTGAGCCAACCTTAACTCAAGACGAGCACATCGCCGCCACCGCCGTGTTTGACTTGATACTGAAGACGGTTCAGGGGAGATAGAACCAAGGAAGGTGTTATTTGATTTTTTCCATCAGAAAAACCCCCATTTCTCGCTGCCCTAACACATGGACTGTTTTCGGAGATTCTAGAAAGCGGAAGCCCATACCTTCTAGTTCTCCCAAGCCTTGCGGCTGTAGAACATAGCGTTCGGAACCGTCCGGCAAGGCGTACCTACCCTCCCCTAATTCCAGACTTTCTTCGAGGATTTTCCCAAAGCCGGTGCACATGCGCATCCAAAAAATTCCGCCTGGCTGGAGTACCCGGTGGATTTCAGCGATCATCTTCCAAAAATGTGCATGTCCTTCAGCAAAGTGGAGGACAGCCGAACTCAGCACGGCATCAAAGGCAGCTTCATGGAAGGGAATCGCAGCTCCATCGCCTACTTGAAATCGGTGGATGTCTGTTTCTGGTTGAATACTTTTGGCCAGAAACCGGCAATACTGAATGGCGACTTCGTTTGGGTCGATGCCAAAAATCGGATAATTTTTATGAAGGAAATACACCGCATTGCGCCCTTCTCCACAGCCCACATCCAAGATTTTCATGTTCTGAGTAAATCGACCTTTAAGGAGTTGGTCGAGTAGGTAGAGGTCTACGTTGCCCAGAAGACGGTTGAGTTCATTGATTTCCATGTTCTAAAAGGTCTAGGGCCTGTGCCGCTTTGATTCGCCCCACTTCTATCAATTCAGCAGCACGATGAAATTCAAGAGTTCCGGCTTGTTTACGAGAGACCTTAATTTGAACGTCCACGGGATAATTTTCAAGAAGCAGCTGGCAATACCGGTCTTGGAGAAGATCGAAGGAACGAGTAACTAGCTCTAGGGCTGAATAGGATTGCTGGGTTTCTGTTTTTTTCTCTTCTGGGAAATACTGCTTCATTTTGCCTTGAAACTCCCTAAGCCAGCTGGGAAGGGGAAGCCCTTGTTTTTTGGCTTGGACGGGCGAGGGAAGGAAATGTGCATCTAGACCATTGGTATCTACTACGACTACCATACGTTGGTGTGGGTCAGATAGCAAAGAGATGGGAACAGGGTTCAGCACTCCTCCATCGATGAAGTATCTTTTTTCGACTTTTGCGGGTAAAAATACCGAAGGAATACTCCCAGAAGCACGGATAGCTGTATAGAGGCTTCCCTGTCTGAATACCTGTTCTTTTCCAGAGTTGACGTCTACTGCATTGCAAGAAAAGGGTACAATTAAGTCTTCAATAGCATGATCCGGAATCACTTTTTTCAAGGCGTGGAATACTTTTTCTCCTTTGATAAAGCCCCTACTCGAAAAGGTGAAATCCATCAAGGAAAAGACATCCAAACGGTCCAGATTGCAAATCCAATCCTTAAATTCGGAAAGCTTTCCCGCCGCAAACATACCCCCCACCAAGGCTCCAGCGGAGCAGCCAGCTACCTCGCTGATTTGGTATCCCCGGCGCTCCAATTCCTCAATCACTCCAATATGTGCCAAACCCCTCGCTCCACCGCTGCTCAATACCAATGAAACTGTTTTCTTTTTTGACATATATTTAGGGTATAAAAACTAGTATTCCAGAACCTATTCCCCCTACGAAACTAAACAATATGGCTGAATTTAAACCTTTTCATCTCGCTTTTCCTATCCGTGACATCGAAGAAACCCGTCAATTTTATGGAGATCTGCTGGGTTGTGATATTGGTCGAAGCACCGACAAGTGGATTGATTTCAATTTCTTTGGGCACCAACTTTCGGCACACATCAAGCCAGAGGAGCTTGCTAATACCAAAACCAATGAGGTGGATGGAAAAAATGTTCCTGTCCGCCATTTTGGTGCAATTTTAGGCTGGGAAGAATGGCATGCCTTGGCAGATAAGCTTAAAGCTCACGGTATGGATTTTGTCATTGAGCCCTACATTCGATTCAAGGGCGAGGTGGGCGAACAAGCCACGATGTTTTTTTTGGATCCTTGTGGAAATGCTTTGGAATTTAAGTCCTTCCAAGATCCCTCACAGATTTTTGCCAAGTAATCCCCTTGAATTCGCTATCCTTATCCGCTCGACTGGAAAAAAAACTCCTGCTAGAAGGCAAGGAATTTTTTTTCTTCAACGGGACCTCCTACCTGGGCTTGGATGGATTGGAAAGCTATAGGCGGATGGTGGAAAGCAATGTACAGAAGTGGGGGATGCATCATGGACTCAGCCGAACCAACAATGTGCGTCTTTCCATATACGATGCGTTTGAAGATTTTTTTTCAAATCAAGCCGATGCAGAAAGTGCAGCACTTTTCAGTTCGGGCTACCTTGCAGGCATAGCAGCCAGCCATTACTTTTTTCCAAAAGTAGATCAATGCTGGGCAGCGCCGGATACCCATCCCGCCATCTTGCCTTGGGGGGTTCAAACAGATTCCTCTTTGAGTTTTTCCCAATGGATGCACGCCTGCCTGGAGCGGAGTGCTCAATTGCCTTCCCAAAAGATTCTGATCCTAGGTAATGCAGTAGATCCGCTCAAGGCAGAAATTCACGATTTCGCTTGGGTCCTTTCTATTGCTGAAAAACATGAGGTAATGCTACTGATTGACGATAGCCATGCCTTCGGGGTATTGGGAAATGGCCTTTTCGGTACCTATTCCCAATGGAAGCACAAACGCATTCAACTCTTGGTTTCTGGTTCTTTGGGAAAGGGCTTGGCCACGCCCGGAGGAATAGTCCTGGGATCGGAAGACCTGATACAAGGGATCAAATCCCAATCTATTTTTGCAGGAGCATCTCCCCCTTCACCGGCCTTGCTCCAAAGCTTGTTGGATGCAGGGGAACTTCTACAGGAGCAGCAGGGAAAGTTGAAGGAGCTGATTTCTTTTTTTTACCAACATAGTAGTCAACTGTCCCAAATCCATGGCAACCCAAACTTTCCCGTATTCGTGTACTCGGAGGATGCGTGGACAGAAAAATTGCAAGAGCAGGGGTACATCACCTCTTCTTTTTCTTATCCTACTTCCAAGAGCCCCAAAGTCAATCGAATCGTACTTTCGGCGAGTCATTCCCAGGATGAGCTAAGTGCTTTACTCCAAATTTTAACCCATCTCGCAGCCTCCTTATGAAGAAGTACTTGATATCCCTGCTAGCCTCCATCCTTTTTTCAGCGTGTAATTCGGAGCCCCCAGTACCTTTTGTGGAGGGATTAGAAGACTACCCAACTTTGAAAATGGTGCTTGCGGATACCGCCACGTATCAGGTTCAAATCCTATACACGCAGATCGACCGCAACGAGCATGGGAATCCACTGTTTACCACCTACCCCTTCAACGTGGATGATTCCCGCTATTACTACCCGGCTTCCACGGTAAAGTTACCCATTGCACTGCTGGCTTTGGAGTGGTTGGAGGAGCAACAGGTGGAAGGCTTGACCTTGGAGACTACCATGGTGACCGACTCGGTACGCCCTTCCCAACTCCCTGCTTGGTCTGATTCGACTGCTCAGAATGGCCTGCCAAGCTTAGGGCACTACATCAAAAAAATTCTTCTTGTCTCCGATAACGATGCCTCCAACCGACTGTATGAGTTGCTAGGGACGGATTACATCAACCAAAAATTGAAGGAAAAGGGACTTGGGAATTCGGTGATTACCCAGCGCTTGAGTTTTCCCATTTCTCCAGAGGAAAATCGTCATTTTAATCCCATACGATTTTTGGATAATGCGGGCAAAATCCTTTTAGAGATTCCTGCTCGACAAGCCGATAGTGCCTATGTGGTACCAGGCTTACCGAAGTTGGGCCAAGCTTACTACAAAAACGACACCTTAATGCAGGGAGGGATGGATTTTTCTTACAAGAATAAGTTTTCCCTTTCGGATTTTCATGGGGTGGTGCAGCGGACCATCTTCCCAGAAGCCTTTGTTGGCATGGAAAGGTTTAATTTAAATGAGGAGCACCGAAATTTTGTGCTCAAGTACATGAGTATGCTGCCCCGAGAAAGTATGTTTCCCTCCTACGATACTACTGAATACTACGACAGTTATTCCAAGTTTTTCAAGTTTGGGTCTGACAAAGCTGCTATTCCTTCTCACTTTCGCTTGTTCAACAAGACCGGATGGTCTTACGGACACCTGATTGATGGCGGCTATTTTGTGGATTTTGAGACGGGGGTGGAGTTTTTTGTTTCGGCCATCGTCTATGTCAATGAGGACCAGATTCTCAACGACGACCAATACGAGACGGAGGAGGTAGGATTACCCTTCTTTGCAGAATTGGGCGAGTACTTGTACCAACGGGAATTAAAAAGAAAGAAGCAACTCCTTCCGGATTTGAGTAAATTCAAAATGGGTTGGTGATTTTTTATACAAAGTAGGACAAACCCATCCTCCTTAGTATACGGTTTCAGCACCTATAAGCGCCACCATGGGCCTGGGGTAATTTTGGAAGGTAAAGGTGCGAACATCCCAGGGTTGATGCACCTCAAATCCCGCGATGGACCGTAATTCTGGGATCCAGAGACGCACAAAGTCTCCATTTCGGTCATAGGTTTTCGCTTGGCGAAGGATATTGAAGTAACGGTTTTCTCTGGGATCGTTGCCTACTCCGCCCACATACATCCAATTGCCCCAGTTGGAGCAGGGATCATAATCGATCAATTGGCTTTCAAAGTAGCTTGCCCCCCAAGTCCAATCTATCCCCAAATCATTTACCAAGAAACTTGCGACTAGCTGTCGACCTCTGTTGGACATAAATCCAGTAGCTTGGAGCTCTCGCATGTTGGCATCCACAAATGGAACTCCTGTCTTCCCTTCTACCCAGCGCTGAAATTGCGCTTTATCCCTTCTCCAGGAGTCCATTTGATTTCGGATACCTTCTTTTTGAAAGATTTTTACTCCATGTTTTTTGGCAATAAATCGAAAATAATCTCTCCAGATTAACTCAAATACTAACCAATAGGTACTTTCATTTTTAGTTCGTGATTTTTCGTACTTCTTCACCTCGGTAAAAATCGTACGGGGGGAGATGCATCCCAAAGCAAGCCAAGGGGAGAACTTTGAACTGTAGTCCATGCCTATCAATCCATTGCGCGTCTCCTTGTAGCCCTTCAAAAGGTCTTTTTCCCAAAAATAGGACTGGAGTCGCCTCCATGCTGCGGATTCTCCTCCACGTATCTCAAGTCCCGAGTGCACCTCTGCCTTGGGGTGATCCAGTCCGTAGGTCTGTATCCCGGGAAGTGTAGTGGTATACGTACGTAATACTTCCTTAGGGAAATTTATCAGGGTAGGCTTAGCAAAGGGGGCCCTAGGGGCGCTTAACTTTTCTACCTCTTTTCTAAATTGGGTAAATACTTCAGGGAGCTGCTTGATGGGAAAGGGCAGGTCTTCCTTGTGGTACAAGGTGCTTTGCCAAAAACTCTCACAAGCAATCCCCATGGAGAACGCTTTCTTTTCTACTTCACGATCCACGGCCCTCTCTTCCGCAGTGACTTCCTTGGAAAAGAAAATGGCAGAAGCCCGAATTTCTTGTGCAAAAGAAAGCAACACGTCTTCAGGTTTCCCTTGAAGCACCACTAGATCTGCGTCAAGCTCTTGTAAGGAAGCTTTGAGATCTTTTATGGACTCTAATAAAAAGGAAATGCGAAAATTACCCGTTTTTTGAAATCCCAGAGAAGTTTTTTCCAACATCCTTGGATCCAAACAGTAAACGGGCACGACATCTCCTCCTTTTTGGATGGCCCTGACCAAGGTCTCGTTATCATCGAGACGGAGGTCATTGCGTAGCCATACCACAATTCTAGAGCTCTTCATGATCGGCAAACAGACTGTGGAATTAAAGTGTTTGAAAAATTTTGATAAAACTTTTTTTGGGAAGTTTTAGAAATCAAATGATTTTCAGCGAGGCTAGAAAAGACCTAAAGGTTTAGCCAATAATTGAGTTTAAATACCAGAGAACGCTGTTTCGGAAGGAAGCTTTCTGGGAAGTAATTGTCCGTATAAACTAAGAAAAAGTCTGAAACAGGGGCATAGCGCCACTGCAAGCGGGTATTGATATTCAGGTTGTCGATTTGACTATTGTATTGCACAAAGGTGGTCCAAAACAAAGATTTGGAAAAAGTTAGATCAATCCTCGGCCCCACGAGGACCAAATCTGCATCTGTTTGAGGATAAGGAAGTCGAATTCGGGCATAGTTGAAATTCATGGAGATGTTTGCCCTATAGCCCAAGCGAACCCCCGTTTGAGAAGTTATTCTCTGAATATTACCTGTAAAATATTGCCCAAATTCTCCTATCATTCCAAAATTGATCTGTTTTCTTGGATTAGTTCGAAATTCCACCAAAAAATTCCGGTAGGAATAATCTGTTCCTGCTGCCAAGGGTTCTCCCCCAGATCGGGTGGGATCAAAATTGGAAAATAAATACACATAGCGGTTTCTCTGGGTGATTTCCAATTCTGCCAAGGAATTGAATCGAATCAGGTATCCAAAATTGATATCTCGATCGGTAGTTCCCAAGGTTTCGTTCCATAGTCCCTCAAATTCTACTTTTGGACCGTGGCGGTTGATGAGTTTGGATTTGGGATAAAACAGGTAGGTGATGTCTGGATTAACCCGTTTGAAATCTACCCTAGGCACAAATCCTACTTCTGGGTTGAAGGACTTGCCCATGTCTTGGAAGCTGAGGGTCCAGTTCCAGTGCAAATCTGAGAACAGCAGGTACGCATTGAAGGAGTAGGGTTTGTCCACCTCCGCTGATTCAAAGGTGCGGTGATAAAATACCTTCCCAGTCCACTTGCCATTAGAGGAATTGAGGTTGTAGTCTAGGCCAAGGAGCCGATTGTAGGCAGTGGGGTCAAATACTTGTTGGTATTCGTCTAGTCCCAAGGATTCTTTGTTGACGTAGATCAATCCGATATTGGAGCGTTGAAACATTTTCTTTTGCACGGCTAGGACCGTGAAATTTTTACCTACAATTCCTGCCTCCTCATCGGTGGCTGTTTGCATGTTCATGGCTCCCACCCTCCAATTTTCATTGAGTTTTCCACTAAGCCTAGCCCCATAGATGATTTTGCTCTGCACATTTTGTCCTGTAGCAGAGTCGATATCTACTCCTATTCTTCTGGAAAAGAAGGGACGTGATCGTGGCTGTCCAAAACTGTCAAAGAGATCTCCATTTTCGAGGAAAAACTGCCTTCTTTCAGGGAAAAAGATTTCAAATCGGTCTAAGTTGGTCACCTGCTGATCTACTTCTACCTGTGAAAAGTCAGGATTGAAAGTCAAGTCCAAGTTCATCGCCGGACCAATACCTATCTTTGCATCCCCTCCTAAGGCTGGAGAAAGGGACTCTTTGGTGTTTTCTAGAAAGTTGCTAGAAGTTCTGCCTGCCACGTAAGGGATTACCGATACATTTGCCCCCTTTTTTTGAAGAGGTTCTTCAAAAACTAGTTTGCGTAGGAAGGCTGTGGTGATGAAGGAAAAATTTCTCGGAATGGGCGCCCAAGTAGAGCGCTCACCTGTATGACTATCGATGCGGTAGAAATTCACATTCCAATTTTGTGTGCCTTCTTTAAATCTGAGGGTAGAAAGGGGAATGATTACTTCTACTTGCCAATGATTTTCCAATATTTTGGCCTCAGCATACCATTTGTTGTCCCAAGCCAGATTAAGGTCATCTTGGCGCGAGCCACCATTGGAAAGTAGAGCCTCACGCTGCACCCCGTAGGGATTCACCCCAAATTGAAAAGCATTGGTTTTATCATTGAAGGTATCAAAGACAAAGCTGATCCCATCGTTTTGTTCGCCTCGGTAATCTCTACGCAAGGAAGTGGAGACGTATTTCCTAGGGCCTTTATTTTCCATGATAGCAGCCAAGTAAAGATTGGTATCATCAAAGGCTACCTTGACTCTCGTAGGATAATTGCTCAGCGAAGTATCGGAGGGAAAGTACTGCATAAAATTCCCATTCCATCCTTCTGGGTCTTGCCAGATAGCTTCGTCAAGGATGCCGTCTAGGGTGATGGGCTTTTGAAGTTTGTAAGCAAAAGCATTAGGTAAGTTACTATTCTGAGCCTTTAGTGGCTGAGCAAATAAAAATAGGACAAGTGAAAAAAGGTAAACGATGCGATTCATGAAAGGATTCTCAAGGGTACAAAGATACCGAATTTCTTTAGGGGCTTAACAGGAATTTTACCAATGGTCTTGAATTGGCTTTAATAGGCATGTACCTAGATCATTCCGACCCTATTTTCTAGGGTTCCAATTCCCTCAATGGAAATGGAAACAAGGTCTCCCGCTACTAGGGTAAATTGGTCTGGAACTATCCCCGTCCCGGTCATCAAGAAAGATCCTGTGGGAAATGAATTGGATAGGTAGAGCCAATGGGCAAGTTCCTCTGGAGTTCGCTTCAATTGCGCCAAGGTGGTTTCCCCCGAAGCTGCCAAACTTCCCTGACGGTGCACCTTCAACGTAATCTTTGTGGAGGAAGGCAAGGGCTCTTCTTGAATCAATAGGCAAGGCCCAAGGGAAGCACTTCCCTGGTATACCTTTGCCTGAGGGAGGTAGAGGGGGTTTTCTCCTTCTATACTTCTACTACTCATGTCATTGCCTATAGTATATCCCTGCACTTTCCCTGAGGGAGAAATCAGTAAGGTAAGCTCAGGTTCAGGAACATTCCAGGTGGAATCTTGACGGATATTGACTTGCCCTCCCGGGTTGGCCACTCGACTTGTGGTAGCTTTAAAAAAAAGCTCTGGACGATTCGCTACATAAACCTTGTCGTAAAAACTCGCTCCTCCCGCGTCGCTAGATTCTTCCATACGAGCAGACTTGCTCCGAAAATAGGTGACCCCTGCAGCCCATACTTCTTGGGTTCCCATGGGAGCCAGTAGTCCCTCTGCCATATTTTCAGAAGCTTGCTGGGGAGAAATTTCATCCCAATTGGCTGCTTCGGAGGAAAGAAGTTTAGGTAAATGCTCTCTTCCAAGCAGCTGGTCCCAGTCTAATTCTGGTCCTAAGAAAAATCGAGAATCTTTTTCTAAAAGTGTAGCAGACAACAGTTTATAAAGTCGCATCAGGCATAAAGGTTTGGGTTATGGATTGAAGTTAAAAAAAAGTGAAAGAGGATAAGGTTTTGAGAGGAAACTTTTACCTCCTACCTTCGTTATTATTTTATAAGGGGTGCCTTAATACAACGGGCTGAGATCATACCCATACTACCTGATCCGGGTAATGCCGGCGAAGGGAAATGAACACGCGGAGATTAAATCATAAGTGACTTGGAAGCGCAATCCTTCCAAAATTTATGTTTTTCCCGCGCAAAGGGTAAACATCCACGGAAAGCCACCCCTAGGTTTTTCTCATGTTTCACTCAAAAATCCCGGAAGGGAGAGTACTATGAAAAAAGGATTACTCAGCTGGATAATTTTTCTTGCCAGCTTCACTGCATGGGCACAAAATAGCCTAAGTGGGAAAATTTACGATGCCAATACGTTGACTCCCTTGGTTGGGGCTTCGGTTTGGATTGAAAGTCTGGGAAAGGGTGCCGTCACGGATACCGACGGTAAGTTTACCTTGGCACGGGTGCCCAATGGGAAGCAGGAAATCCGAGTTTCCTATGTGGGCTACGAAACCGTGCGTATGTCGGTTGAGCTTCCTTTGGCAGCCTCTCTGGAACTAGGCTTGGCGTCCAAAGATTTCTGGAGCGAGGAATTTATTGTTTCGGCCACGCGCGCTTCTGAGAGTACGCCAACCACCTTCACCACGGTGGATAAGTCGGAAATCGCCAAGCGGAATCTCGGGCAGGACATTCCTATCCTTCTCAATTTTTTCCCCTCCGTAGTCAGCTACTCTGACGCAGGAGCTGGAGTGGGCTACACCGGTATTCGAATCCGTGGCACCGACCAAACGCGCATCAATGCCACCATCAACGGCATTCCGCTCAACGATGCGGAGTCGCACGGAGTCTTTTGGGTCAACATGCCGGATTTTGCCTCCTCGGTAGAAAATATCCAAATCCAACGTGGAGTGGGGACTTCCACCAACGGAGCAGCCACCTTTGGCGCCAGCCTCAACTTCCAGACGGACACCCGTCGGGACGAAGCCTATGCCGAACTCGACAATGGGCTCGGCTCCTTCAACACCTGGAGACATACCGTCAAAGCGGTAACAGGCCTGCTCAACAACCGATTTGCCGTGGATGCGCGCCTATCTAAGATTACCTCGGATGGCTTTGTGGACCGGGCCTTTTCAGACCTAGGCAGCTGGTTTGTGTCCGGGGGATACTATGGGGAAAAGAGCGTCATCAAACTGATCGCTTTCTCTGGAAAAGAACAGACTTACCAAAGCTGGGCAGGACTTCCAGAAAGCAAGTTGAAGACCGATCGAACCTTTAATTCCTACTCCTACGACAACGAAACGGACAACTACCAGCAGGACCATTACCAGTTGATCTACACGGGTAAGGTAGGATCCAACTGGAAGACCAACCTGGCACTGCATTATACCTACGGACGTGGCTACTACGAGCAGTTTCGCGAAAATGACCGACTGTCCCGTTACAATTTACCCAATGTGCTGATTGGTAACCAGGTGATTTCTCGTACTGACATCATTCGCCGCCGCTGGCTAGACAATGATTTTTACGGTTTTGTGGGGTCGGTAAACTATATTTCTACGGACGGCAAACTCGATTGGATCATCGGGGGAGGGGCCAATCGCTACGATGGAGGACACTTTGGAGAGGTCATCTGGGCCAGAATTGCCGGGGCAACCAACATTCGGGATCGCTATTACGACAACAACGCCATCAAGGACGACCGGAACATCTACACCAAAGCCACCTACGAGATCAAGCCTGGCCTGAATCTCTTCGGTGACCTGCAGTTGCGCGGCATATCCTACTCCTTCTTTGGAGTGAATGATGACCTACGCATCGTGGATGGTCAGGCTAATTACATCTTCTTCAACCCGAAGTTTGGCTTCGCTTACGAAAAAGGAAAGCAAACCTGGTATGCAAGCTATGCGGTGGCCAACCGGGAACCGACCCGCTCGGACTTTACGGACAACCCGATCACCGAAGTGCCCAGACCCGAGCGCCTCAACAATGTGGAGGCGGGTGTACGATCCAAATCTGGCAACTTCAGCTACAATGCCAACTTCTACTACATGGGCTACACCGATCAACTGATCTTAACAGGCCAAATCAACGATGTAGGGGCTTACATCCGGGAAAATGTGGCATCGTCCTACCGTGCAGGGATAGAATTGGATGGGGCCTACATCCTTTCCAAGGCCTGGACCTTGGGCGGTAACCTGGCGCTGAGTCAGAATAAAATTCGAGAGTTTACCGAGTACATCGACGACTACAGCGTGGACGAGTTCCGCCAGGAAACCAACACCTATACCGATACAGACATTGCTTTTTCTCCAAATGTGGTGAGTTCGGCAATCATCGAGTACAAACCAAGCAAAAATCTGTCCCTCAACTGGATGAGCAAGTACGTAGGCCGACAGTTTTTGGACAATACGGCCAATGAGGCTCGGTCCTTGGATGCCTTCTTCACGAATGACCTACGGATCAGTTATGTCGCTACCCCTCGCTTCTTCAAAGGGCTGGAAGTGAATGTATTGATCAACAATATCTTCAATGAGATGTACGAGCCCAACGGCTACACCTTCAGCTACTTTGTTCCCGGAGGAAATGGGCGAGAGTTGGTCACGGAGAACTTCTACTACCCACAGGTCGGAACTAACTTCTTGATGGGTTTAAAAATGAAGTTCTAAGTTGTTGTACGAGGTACCCACCGCGGCGGGTAGGCGAAAGACGAGATGTGAACTAATGTCGAATATCGAACGCTGAATGAAAATGAAGAAGTGAGAATTCGTGAATCATAAGGATCTCGTATCACCACGAATAAAGTCTTGATACTAGCTACTTGATACTTGATACTTCGTACAACTACTCCGGAAATAAAGTCTTATCCAATCCCGGTACGATTCTCAGCGCATTTTTGTAGTACACCTTTTTCAAGACTTCGTCGGATAGGCCCAAGCCATACATGCTCCAAAAGGCATGGTACTTTTTGTAGTAGGGGAAATACTCGTCCTCGGTTTCCAGTACGCGGAAATAGGTGTAAAACTCCTCCTTGTTGTAGGCATCTTTACCGAATAGAATTCGATCCTGGTACTTGGTAAAAAACTCCTTGGCCCGTCGGGGCTGTCTGCCAAGTTCCGCGATGATGGCACCGATCTCGTAGTTGACATTCGGATAGCGGTCCAAATGTGCCCCTGCCGCATCCAGATCATTGGCCATCCAGCCCATGTGGGCATTGATAAAGGTGGTCTTGGGATGCTTCGCAAATACGCGGTGCTGCTCGGCGATGATTTGCTCAAAAGGCGCTGGGTCGGTAGCAGATCGGCGGCGATTTGGATGAAGTTTGAGTTCCAGCCAGCGTTCGTTGGTGGAATCCATCGGCTGCCAAAACTGGGCAGGATCTGCAGCATGGATGAGTACGGGGATACCAAGCTCCCCTGCCTTGGCCCACACTGGATCCAAATCGGGATGATCTACGGGAATTCGCTTGCCGGTATTGTCCTTGGAGCTTAAGCCCAAACTCTTGTAAATCTTCAAGCCCACGGCACCTGCAGCCACATCTTCCGCAAGCTCCTTTACAGCCAAGGCGGTCCATTCTGGAGTACCAAAACCGTTAAAATTCAAATTGGTAAACACCATGAATCTACCAGGGGCATGGGTTTTAAACTCTTGCATCATGCCCTTGATGTATTCCTGCTGTGCATTGCTATTGCCTTGCCCAAATCCCCGACCACTAAGGTTGATCATGATGCCCATGTTTAACTCGTCCATTTCTCCCCGAAGTTGGTCAATCTTGGATTTGTTGACCCCTCCTTGGTGGCTGTGGATATCGATAAAGGGAAACTTGGCCCGCGTTACCGGATGCTGAGACACCTTGAGTGTGGAAGGTGGATTGTAAGATTCAAAACTCATTTCTTGAGCGAAAAGAGTAGTTCCTAAGAGCAGCAAGGTGAAAAGAAGTAGAGCAGTTTTTTTTATGAATTCTAGAAATGGCATCAGAAATACAATTAGAAGGTTAGAAGGTAGTTCCTCCGTCAATTACTTGACCAAAGAAAATGGAGTTCATGAAGAGTTTGTTGGTGCCAAACCAGAAGGCACGGAAGTTGGGGTTGTCTGCAAATCCAATAATTCTTCCTCTCCCGAGTCCAGAAACGCGAATCACTGCACTTTGATTGACTCCCGGCAAATTGCTAGGATGCAAATATCCAGAAGCCAAGGGATCAGCAGTATAGACTAGGGGATTGGCATAAGGATTTTCTGAAGGTTCTAAAAAGAAGTTGTCATTTCGGAAAGTATAGAGTTCAGCGCTAGGGTACCCATAGCCTATGGGATGGGTGGTATCTAGAATTGATTTGAAAATCGCTCCATAGGTAAGCTTGGCTCCCGTAGCATTTTCATAGTCTGCATAGCTTTTCTGTAGACCTTCTTCTTTGCTTTGTACTTCTCTAAATTGGAATGAACCAATTTCTTGTTGGGATAGCCACCTCAAGGCGCCTCCTTTGGCAACGACGGTATTGCCTTTTTGAACCCAGGCCTTGATGGTTGCTGCCCCGCTTTGCCCGAGACGGGCATAGCTACCGTCGGCCATCAGGAGAACGTTGTAGCGATCCAAATTGGTACTGCTAACCGCTTCCAAGGGCAGCAAGGTCACCGGCATGTGCATGCGCTGATCGAGCAGGTGCCAGATCTCTCCAGCTTCCCCGCTATCTACACCCCCATCCACCAAAAGGGCAATTTTAGGAGTGGAAATGGGAAGGATAAAGGTGGAACCTAGGTTGGCCCCTTGGGTGTATCCCGTGCTTAGGGCATGAATATCCACATGGGACATTCTGGCTATTTCCTCTAGTTTTTTATAAAAGGCCTGTGCATCCAATCCACTTTCTCCTTCATCCAAAAGCAGGGTGCCTCTTCCAAAGGTTTTCCCTTCCGCAGTAGAGAATTCCTTGGTAGCTACCCTAACCAAAAATCCTGCTTTCAACAATTGATAGGCTGCTTTGGGTGCGTAATAATCGGTCCATTCCAGGGCGTATTGGTAGGCCCCAGGGCCGCCAATTACCTTCCCTGGCGCTAGCGCAAAGCTAGACTTATCCACAGGGCTGACGTTGGCAAGGTTGACAATGCGGCTATTCAAGGCCATAAAGTCTACCCCAAATGCCATGGGGTAGGTCCAAGCAGAAATGTCGTAAAACAAGCTGTCTTGAAAGGTAGTTCGCGTTTCAAACATGGCCTTGATCAAGCGGTATTGTGGCTGATCAGCAGGGACGATGTAGGAGTTGCCTTTTTTAAACTGCTTGCCGTTGATGACGAGATCTTCTTTGAGGGAAAAAAGATTGATGTCGTGTTGAAGGATCAGTTCTGCCAAATGGTAGCTTCGTGCATCTTCTTCCTTGGCTCCAAAAATGTAGGCCTTGTTGGTGTCTGCATCTGTTTCTTTTTTGACCTCCAGATAAAAATCTTTCATCCATTGGTTGAGTTCTACCCGCATTTCTTTGGCAGCTTGGTAGGAGGATAGGTTGGCGGTAAAAGCTGAGCATGCCATTGTCCGTTTCTTGGAGGTGACCCCTAGAACTTGCTTGTTCAAACAAGATGCCGATGGAGCCTTGCACATCCGGATAGGTGGATCCCTTGCCGTAGTAGAAGTCGTCGTAATTTTCCTGGTTGTAGTACAGCGAACCAATTTGATCCAAGGCTTTGGCATGGTAGGTTCCGATCTTCTCGGTCAGCTCGAAGTTTTTCTTAGGGGTCAAAGGATGCACACGAGAAGGGACGCCAGGCTGAAAAAAGAAGGTGCTGTTGGAGCCCATCTCGTGGAAGTCCAAATGCACGTTGGGTAGCCAACTTTGGAAGACACGAACGCGATTTCTGGATTCTGGATGCTGTAGAGGTAGCCAGTCCCGGTTCAGGTCAAACCAGTAGTGGTTGGTTCTGCCTCGAGGCCAGGCCTCGTTGAGTTCGCGCTGAGCCGGATCCCCATTTAGGATGTAGGGTTTGTGGGAGTTGACCCAGGAAGCAAAGCGGTTGAGTCCATCGGGGTTGATGGCTGGATCCAATAGGAGCACCATATTCTGGAGGTCTGCTTCGATTTCCTTAGCGGCAGCAAAGTGATAGGCAGCGACAAGGGCCGCATTGGCTCCACTGGGTTCATTGCCATGCACGGAATACCCCATAAAAAGAACCACCGGCATGTTGGCGATGTTGACCGAAGCGGCAGGGTCCCGAAGTTTGGCCCGCTCTGCTTTAATTTGGTCCAATTGGCCCAGATTTTTAGGAGAACTGATGGTAAGTAGGACCTGTGGCCTTTTTTCGTAGGTTCTACCCGTCTCCTCTAGGATGACCCGATCCGATGCCTCAGCTACGGCTTTCATGTACATGACCAGCTGGTCGTGAGTGACGTGCCATTCGCCTACTTCATAGCCCAGAACTTGCTTGGGAGTGGGGATAGCGGGGTTGTAGGTATATCCTTTGGGGAGGTAGTAGCTCAGGTCTTGTCCGAAAGCACATACGGAAAAGAGGGTAAGGAGCAAGGTGGTGCAGAAATATTTCATAGGGGAAATGGAATGAGCGAACTAAAGTCTTGAATCTAGCTAGTAAATCAAACGAATTTGGACCGATGGTAAAATTACATGAAGAGTGAATTAGTAGTTAAAATAGACTGGAAGTATAATTTAATTTAACGCCGAAATACTTCTAAAAGTAAATTTTCAGAATGTATGAGTATTTTTTCCTTAGAACCAGTTTTATTAGTCTTCTACCCAAAAAAAATTATTTAATTTCCAAATTTATAGGACTAGAAAAGAAATCTTATTGAAAATGCTAACTTTAATCTGAAATCATTATAATCCTGTTTATGACTTTGGTTTTTCTTCAAAATATGGGCTTCGGCTCTTTGGTGTTTATTTTACTTTTTTTGTTGCCCTATTTTTTGCTATGGTTATATTGCTTAGTTGATGTAATTCGTTCCAAATTCAAAAATGAAAACATGAGGTTGATTTGGATAATTATATTGTTGTTTGTACAGTTTATTGGGCCTATACTGTATTTGATTTTGGGAACAAATTCTAAGCTGAGTACTTGAAAACAACTTTAATCTTAAAAAAATAAACTTTTCAAAGCCTCTTTTACTTCTGGGTGCTCAAATCTAAATCCAGCCTTCTGGATTTTTTGGCTAGACACCCGATTGCCACCAAGGACCATGGCCGCCATTTCTCCCAAAACCAACTTCAATGCAAATCCAGGCACCCCAATACCTAGGTAGGGCTTACCCTTGGCCGCCGCGGCTTCCTTGGTCAGTTGTTGGTTGGTAGCTGGATTAGGCCCCACCGCATTATAAATTCCCTGAAGTGTGGTTTTTTCAAGTGCAAAAACAAATAGGCGCACCAAGTCTTCCACATGGATCCAACTCATCCACTGCGCACCCGAGCCCAAAGGGGCAGCCACGGGAGGCCTGAGCATTTCGGCTAAGGCACCTCCCTGCGCATCCAATACGATTCCTATGCGGAGAATCACGCATCTGAGAGGCAAGGCTTCAATCTTTTTGACCTCTTTTTCCCAGGCTAGCACCACTTCTGCCAAAAAATCCTTGCCCGCAGCACTATTCTCATCCACAAGTGCAGACCCGGTATCAAATCCATAATAGCCCACTGCTGACGCAGAAATAAAGGTGCTGGGCTTGTGGCTTGCCTGCTGTATCGCTCGGTGCAATAGCGCGGTACTTTCTGTTCGAGAGCGAAGGATGGCCTGCTTTCGTTTGGTTGTCCAGCGCTTTTCGGCCACCCCTTCTCCGGCCAAATGCATCACGGCATCCGCCCATTCTAAGGCTTGCGTATCTATTTCCTGATGTGCTACGTCCCAGAGAAAATGCCTCCGCTGCTGTGGTTTTCTACTGAGCCAAGCCACTTCATAGCCTTTTTGCTCTAGCAAGGCAGTAAGTTGCTTCCCGACCAGTCCTGAGCCTCCAGTGATGAGAATGTTTTTCATGAACGCGTATTTTGTGGATAACTCATTTGCTGTGCAATTGGTTGCTTGTTGGGGTACTTATGTCCTAAAAATCTGAAAAGCAGGCTGAAAAATGTGTTTCTTACCTCTAGAAATCCTTCAAATACCCTTTTCTTTGTACCCAAAGGCCACTCAACCCCCGATTAACTTGTTGAAAAAGCTTCTTTTTTGGTTTGCCATGGGCGCATGTGTCGGAACCTTGTCAGGCTCGGCCTCCGCCATTTTTTTGCTTTCCTTGGATTGGGTGGGCCAGGTTCGTGATGCCCACCTCTGGCTTATAGGCCTCTTGCCTCTGGCAGGATTTGGGATTGGCTACTGCTACTACCGATACGGGTCTGGCGTAGAAAGAGGCAACAATTTGATCTTGGAGGGGATCTATACCCCCCAACCGACCCTCTCCATATGGATGGCTCCTTTTGTTTTATTCGGCACCTTGATTACCCATCTTTTTGGAGGTTCGGCGGGCAGAGAAGGGACGGCGGTTCAGATGGGCGCTTCCTTAGCGGCTCAACTAGGCAAGCGATGGTCATTGGATCCGAATACAGGCAGGACGCTCCTGATTTGTGGTGTTGCGGGGGGATTTGCCTCGGTGTTTGGTACGCCTCTGGCAGGAGCGGTATTTTCTCTGGAATGGTTGTTTCGCAGAAAAATAGACCCCAATTCTATTTTTCCGGCTTTCTGGTCTGCGTTTACAGCCTATTGGGTTTGCGATTGGGTCTGGGGGATTGGACATACGGCCTACGCTATTCCTGAGGTGGCTCCCCTTACCCTGATCAACTTGGCCTGGATGATTCCAGCAGGGATAGCCTTTGGGATAGCCGCGCGCCTATTTGTGGAGGCAGGTCATGGGGTAAGTCGGCTTTTCAGCAGCATTTCGTATCCCCCGCTTCGGCCACTGATCGGCGGAATTTTGGTGGCTGGATTGGTGTACATCACGGGGGCATACGCCTACATAGGTTTGGGCATTCCACGAATGCTGGAGGCCTTTGAGACCCCCCTGCCCTGGTATGATTTTTTGGCTAAAACAGGCTTGACGGCCTTGACACTAGGCTCCGGGTTTAAAGGAGGAGAGGTCACCCCACTTTTCTTTACGGGGGCCACCTTAGGCAATGCGCTGGCTACCTACATTCCGCTTCCATTAGCACTCTTGGCAGGCTGTGGATTTGTGGGGGTGTTTGCTGGGGCCACGAATACGCCTTTGGCCAGCACCCTGATGGGCATGGAATTGTTTGGGCTGGAGGCAGGAATTTACTTGGGGATTGCCTGTTTGGTGGCCTTTATTTTCAGTGGAAGGGCTAGCCTATACACTTCCCAAGATCTGGGCTGGAAAAAATCGCTGCCCTAAGGCTGACTTCAACCATCAATCCAAATAATACACACGCTTGACGCGTCCACTGATATTCGTGAGCAGCTCGTAGGGGATGGTACCTATTTGATCAGCCAGTTCCTTCAATGAAATCTGCTCTCCATAGACGATAGCTTCATCCCCCGCCTTGGCTTCGGGAATAGCGCTCACATCTACCATCACCATGTCCATGCAGACATTTCCGATGACGGGAGCCTTCTTGCCATGGATGAGAACAAATCCTTTTCCTTGAGAAAACCTTCGGTCATACCCGTCCGCATACCCTATGGCAAGGGTGGCGATTTTACCTCCATAAGGCAAAGATCCCTTTCTCGAATACCCGACGGTCGCTCCTGGGGACAAAGTTTTTACTTGGGAAATGGTGGTTTTCAAGGTACTGACGGATTGTAAAGAGGCATCGTGAGTGCCCGTGACCTCTACCCCATACAGCCCAATTCCCAAGCGCACCATATCAAGTTGAAAATCGGGATAGCGCACGATGCCTGCTGAGTTGAGGGCATGACGCAGGGGCCGGTAGCCAAGCGCCGCAGCAATCGACTCGCTCATGGATAGAAATTGCTGGAGCTGCTGCATCGAAAACTCGTGGTGAGCTTCTTCGTCAGCCCCCACCAAATGAGTGTATAGGCTAGCTACATGAAGTTCTGGGAATTCTTGAACCAGCCTTCTCAGTTCCTCCAACTGTGAGCCATCAAACCCCAAGCGATGCATACCCGTGTCCAAATCAATATGGATAGATAGTGTAGTTCCCTGATTTCTTGCAAATTGTCCTACTTTCTTATAAAATTCTGGACTAAATACTACGGGCTCTAGATCAAAGGAACTGAGCAGTTCAAAGGATTCTTCGGCAGGATTGAGGACCATGATGGGCAATCGAATGCCCTGTTTTCTTAAGGCAACTCCCTCATCAGAAAACGCTACAGCCAAGTAATCGGCCCCCATGGTTTGCAAATGGTTTGCAATTTCAGCGGCCCCTCCCCCGTAGGCAAATGCCTTGACCATAACCATAACTTTGGTCTTGGGGGCAACCTGTCTTTTGTAGAAATTAAAATTGTGGGTTAGGGCATTCAGGTTGATTTCTAAGGTGGTACCATGGATGCGCTGCTGCAGTCGGTTGACAATTTTTTCAAAGGCAAAAGAACGTGCACCGGTAATGAGGAGCAAGTCGTTTTGAAACGCTTCGCCGTCTAAATTCAGAAGCAATTCTTCTGTACTCGGAAAACAACGGAATTGATCTCCAAACAGCGCTTCTAGGCGCTGGATTTCAGTACCCACCCCAATAATTCTAGAAATGCCATACGAGGATATCATAGCCGCTACTTCCGCATAAACTTTTTCGGGAAGGCCTTGCTGGAGTAAATCGGAAATGATGAGCACTTTAGAGCGTTTGGGGCGCTGCTGACTCATAAACTCCAAGGCTACCTTCAATCCCGCCAAATCGTTGTTGTAGGTATCGTCAATTATCAAAGATTCGTTGATCCCCGCTTTGAGGGTAAGCCGCATGTCCACAGGCTTGAGGTGCTGAAGACCTTCTTGGATGGAAGAAGGGTCTTCTCCCAAGGTTAGCGCTGCTACAAGGGCATGGGTGACATTTTCCAGGGAAGCTTGGTCGGTAAAGGGGACTTGAAAAGTAGAGGTTTGGAGGTCTTGTTTCATTACTACTATTCGGGAGCCCAAGTCCTGGGATTTCCACGAGATGCAGAAGGTCTCCCCAGGATATTTGGACCAAGAAACTCGCTTTTGAGGGGGAAGTTTTTTTTCAATATGCCGGGCAAGCAACTCGTGATCTTTGCAGTAAATAAGAAATTGGCAGGAATCGAATAGCTTTAATTTTTCCTGAATTTTTTCCTCTATGCTAGAGAATCCTTCTTCATGAGCAGAACCAATATTGGTGAAAATTCCTATTTCCGGTTGGATCATTTCTGCCAAGGTATCCATATCTCCTTTTTTGGAAATACCTGCTTCTAGGATGGTTACCTGATGGTAGGCTTGTATACCAAAAATGGAAAGAGGGACTCCTACTTGAGAGTTGTAGCTTTTTGGGCTTTTTGCTACCGCAAACTGTTGACTTAGTAGCTGTCCCAGCCACTCTTTGATAATGGTCTTCGCATTGCTCCCCGTGATGCCTAGGACAGGTTTGGTAAATTGTTTTCTTTGGTATGCAGCGATTTGCTGAAGGGCCACTCGCGTATCAGGCACTTGAATAAAAGTGGCCTGATGGAGCCATTCATTTGGAATGGAAGGGGATGGATGTACAATAAAATTTCGTACTCCTAGATCCAAAAGATCTGAAATAAACCGAAAACCGTCTGCCTTGGCGCCCTTTAGGGCCACAAAAAGGGTTTGTTCCGGATGAAGGATTTGCCTAGAGTCAATGCCAATTTGAGTAAGCTCTTGGATAGAATCCACCCCTTGCAACTTTCCTCCAGTAAGTTGTGCTATTGCAGCGAGTGAAAGTGGGCTGAGCATGAGTTAATTTTGTAGTTTCTTTTTTAAGAAAAAAACTTGTCTTAACCAGCGAGGAAGGAAAATTGCTCCTAAAATCAAATAGGGGTAATAAGAAAACATTCTCCAAACAATACTGGTGACGAAGGTATAAATATCCAAAAACTCCTTAAAAAACTCGGAATAGAAATACTCCGCCGTACCACTACTTCCTGGGGTAGGTGAAATCATCATCACAATCCACATGATTACTTGTCGAGCGAATACAATCACATGATCAAAAATATCCAAGGTCACAAATCCAGAAATTAGTACATTGAGCATGAGGTACCTGGATGACCACACGAAAATGGTGGCACCTACGATTTTAAGCCAGTACACATAATTTTTTCCATAAAGTTGTTTGGAGGCTTCTATAATTTGATCTCCATATTCGTGTGCATCTGCTTTCCATCGGCGTAGAAATCCAAGGGAAAAAATCTTGATCAGGATCCATTTAAACACCTTTGGTTTGTAAAATAGGGCGGCAGCCATGACCAAACTGTAGGAGGCATAAAGCCCGTAGCTGATCCAAAAGATGGCTTCTATGCTACTGCTTCCCAATTGAGACTCCAAAAGTTTTTCTGGGAAAATATATCCCTGTGCCAAGTACAAAATGATTGGGGCGGCGATGACAAAGAACAAGTTATCTAAAATGGCAGTAACCATCACGTAAGCGATGGCTTTTCCCATTTTGATGCCTTCCTTGTTGAGAATAAACATGGCTACCGCCGTACCTCCCACCACAGAGGGGGTTACTGCAGAAGCAAATTCCCATAGAATAATCACATAAAAAGCTCGTGTCCACGTGAGGTGTTTGTCCGTGATCTCTCGAATACGATAGATATAGCCAAAATCTCTACAAAAAATCACTACAATGGACAGAAAAATAAAGAAGGGGGAGGCATCTACGATGACCCTCAAGTTTTCAACAGATAAATTGGGATCGAAGTAAAACATGGCAAAGACAATACCCAAACCGATGATGATGGGGAGCCAAACTTTATTGGGGTTCAAAGTTTGGAAGATCTTTTTGTTGTCAATGTTCATGCTTTGGAGGTAACAGTCTCAATATTTTCAACCCAGAAATTATTGTATCCTTCTCCCAAAATTAGGGTCACCTGGGCAAGTTGTAGCAATTCTAGAATTGCCAAAAAGGTATAAATAACGAAGATTTTGTCTGGATTGTAGGAAATAAACTCTGTAAAGGGTACTTGGGTTTTAAGACGAGTTTTTTCAAGCACAAAATCTTTCTGTTGCTCTATGGTGTAGGGATAATTGACCACCGTATGGGAGGGGGTGGCGGATCGTATTTCCATCCTTGCCATGCATTTTTGAAATACTTGTAGCAATTTATATAAATCTACATGCTGTAGCTCTGCTTCTACATCCTCCACTTTGCTGAGGGACTGAAGTTCCTTTACCAAGTTGCCCCGTTTTTCTTTTGAAATCCGTTCCAATTCCAAAACGGAAAGTTCTTCTACAACGGATTTGTATTTTTTGTATTCCAAAAGATTTCGGATGAGCTCCTCCCGAGGATCAATTTCCTCGCCTTGCTCATTGAGCTCCGGTCTAGGAAGCAACATACGGGATTTGATTTTCATCAAAGTAGCCGCAAAAAGTATAAATTCGCTGGCAACTTCAATTTCCATGCTTTCTAAGGCTTGGATATAATCCAAAAAGTCATGTGTGATTTTTGAAATGGGAATATCGTAAATATCAAGTTCATCCCGTTCAATGAAGAAAAGCATGAGGTCAAAGGGGCCTTCAAATAAGGGCAATTTGATTTCGAAACTCACTTAGTTCTTACTTTTTAAATTAATTTTGCAATCACCTAGTCAAAGATATTCAATTCAAGTCAATAAATTGGGAACTGAAAATAATGAGTACCTTCGGCAGTTTAGATTCTTAAATCAAACAATCGGATGAGAGATCAGTTTAACTTATTCGATGCTAACTTTTAGTGAATGAAAATTCAAGCAGGACCCTTACTTGCCCAAATTCAGCACCCCGCTGATTTAAAAAAATTATCAAAAGAAGCTTTGGTGCAAGTTTGTGAGGAATTGCGTCAATTTATTATTGATAATGTGTCCGTTTACGGAGGGCATTTTGGTGCCAGTTTGGGTGTGGTAGAACTTACGGTAGCCTTGCACTATGTGCTAAATACTCCGCAAGACCAATTGGTTTGGGATGTAGGGCACCAAGCCTATGGACATAAAATCCTTACCGGACGAAGAGATGTATTTCATACCAACCGTGTTTACGGAGGTATTTCAGGGTTCCCAAAAAGAAAAGAAAGTCAATTCGACACCTTTGGCGTGGGGCATTCCAGTACATCCATCTCTGCCGCTTTAGGAATGGCAATGGCTTCCAAATACAAAGGCTCATCCATTCAGCATGTGGCAGTCATTGGAGATGGGTCTTTGACAGGAGGGATGGCTTTTGAGGCATTGAATCATGCTGGAGTAAGTGGCACCAACCTGCTCATTATCCTCAATGACAATTGCATGTCTATAGACCCCAACGTAGGGGCATTGAAAGATTATCTCACCGACATCACCACCTCTCATACCTACAATAAAGTAAAAGATGAGGTATGGAAAGTTTTGGGAAAACTAAGCAAGTTTGGAAGCAGTGCACAAGAAATTATTTCCAAAGTAGAGGGGGCAATCAAATCAGCAGTATTGAAGCAGAGCAACCTCTTCGAATCTCTAAATCTTCGCTATTTTGGACCAGTAGATGGTCACGACCTAGATCATTTGGTTGAAATTTTAAAGGACTTGCGAGACATCCCAGGCCCTAAAATATTGCATTGCATTACTGTCAAAGGAAAAGGCTTCGCCCCAGCGGAAACGGGGAATAAAACCACCTGGCATGCTCCAGGACTTTTCGACAAGGTAACAGGAGAGATATATAAGAAGATGCCTTCTTCTCCTCAAGCCCCTAAATACCAGGATGTCTTTGGAAATACTTTAGTGGAATTGGCAGAACAAGACTCCCGCATCATGGGGGTTACTCCCGCCATGCCTTCAGGATCCTCCATGAACATCATGATGGCAGCCATGCCAGATCGTGCCTTTGATGTGGGTATTGCCGAACAACATGCCGTGACCTTTTCTGCGGGAATGGCTACCCAGGGATTAGTTCCTTTTTGTAATATTTACTCCTCCTTCATGCAGCGGGCTTACGACCAAGTGATTCATGACGTCTGCTTGCAAAATTTACCCGTAGTGTTTTGTTTGGATAGGGCCGGTTTTGCCGGGGCAGATGGGCCTACCCACCACGGAGCCTATGATTTGGCTTACTTTAGATGTATTCCTAACCTAGTGGTATCAGCACCTATGAACGAGGAGGAGTTGAGAAACTTGATGTATACGGCCACGCTTCATGGGACCCCCTTCTCCATACGCTACCCAAGAGGAAATGGGGTCATGGTGGATTGGAAAACTCCCTTCCAACAAATTCCTGTGGGGCAGGGTAGAAAGGTAAAATCTGGAGAAGAAGTAGCCATTTTGACTATAGGGCACATAGGCAACTATGCCGTTCAAGCCTGTGAAATGCTTGAAAAAGATGGGCTTCATCCCGCGCATTACGACATGCGATTTGTCAAGCCCTTGGACGAAAAATTATTGCATGAAGTCTTTTCCTCGTTCAAAAGGGTGGTTACCGTAGAGGACGGTTGCCTTCTAGGAGGATTTGGTTCCTCTATTTTGGAATGGATGGTAGACCAAGGATACAGTGCTCAAGTAAAGCGTCTCGGTATCCCCGATGAGGTGGTGGAGCACGGGGAGCAATTTGAATTGCATCAGGAGTGTGGATTTGATCCTGAGGGCATTGCCAATGCCGTCAAAAGTCTTATCCCTCATCTCAATTTGGCCTGAGCAACCCAGCATAAATGATTCATTTTTTTGAAAAAGGGCAAGGACAGCCCCTGATTCTCTTGCATGGGTTCTGTGAAAGCAGTGAGCTTTGGAACCCCCTTGCAATGGAGCTATCCAAATCCGTACGCGTACTTTGTCCCGACCTTCCGGGATTTGGTCGATCCCCCCTAAGCCACAGCCGCTTTACCCTAGAGGACATTGCCGAGCAATTGGAGGCATGGATGGAACTGCATGGCATCCATGCTCCCATCCTACTAGGACATTCTTTAGGGGGCTATCTTGCTTTGGCTTTGCTCGAACGTTTGGGCACAAAAGTCAAAGCCATAGGCTTGCTGCATTCTACCGCCTTGGCAGATGAAAAGGAAAAAATAGAGACCCGCAACCGAACCTTAATTTTTTTGAGTAAGTATGGAGTAGAAAAGTTTGTCACCTCCTTTATTCCTCCCTTATTTTCTGAAAAGAATCAAGTCAAGTTTAGGGAAGAGATAGAAAGCCTTATCCATAGAGCCAAGCTCTGCCAAGTGGAAACCCTGATGGCTTACACCTTAGCCATGCGCGACCGCAAGGAACGCTTGACCCTAATCAAAGAATTTTCGGGACCAAGTCTCTTGCTCGCGGGTACAGAAGACCTTGCCGTAAAAATTGAATCTAGTAGAGCCCAAAAAGGAGCATTCACCCATTACGTAGAACTAGCAGGGGTGGGCCACATGGGGATAATCGAGGACAGGGAAAAAGTCCTAGAAAAGGTGCAGCAATTTGTAGCTATTGCCATGAAGTAGGAAGTGCCTTTTCCAACAGGCGCATAGCGGCTTCGAGGTACTTTTGATCTATAGCGTCAAAATCATGTAGTCTCGTACTGTCTACGTCTAAGACCATTGCTACCTCATTTTCTTGGAAAACAGGAACGACAATCTCTGATTTAGATGCTGCGCTGCAGGCAATGTGTCCTGGAAATGCATCTACATCAGGGACCAAAATGGTCTTTTTTTCTTTCCAAGCTGTACCACAGACTCCTTTGCCAAAAGCGATGCGGGTACAGGCAATGGGACCTTGAAAAGGACCTAAAACCAATTCCCCGTTTTTGACCAAATAGAATCCTACCCAAAAGAAACCAAATCCTTCTCGAAGAGCGGCGACCGTATTAGCAAGGTTTGCATAAAGGTCGGATTCATGGGAAATCAATGCTTCGATCTGGGGGAGCAAGGCTTGGTAGAGTTCTTCTTTGCTAGCTTGTGAAGGGAGAAATAAGGATTCAGCCATGGTAATACAAGTCAAGTTGATCTTCGCCTATCGCATGCGACTCGGCAGGAGTTTGTGTTAGTTTGGGTGCAGCAATACCCCGTTTGAAGTGAATGGGAGCTGTAAATACGCGAGCTTCGTCCCAAAGCCCGGCCGCCAAAAACTGATGCAAGAGTTGACTTCCCCCTTCTACCAGAACACTCTGAATGTTTTTTGAATGAAGGTCGGAGAGGACTTCCTTCAAGGAAAATCCCTTGGGCAATTTAATCCAGGCAAGGTCCCCTTGCGTTTCATTTTTTAGGGTATTGTAAATCCAGGTGGGACTTTGTTGGTCAAAAAGATGTAAGTCCCTTGGCAATTCCAAGTTTGAATCTAAAACGATCCGAAGCGGGTTTTTTCCCACCCAATCGCGTACGCTTAGGCTTGGATTGTCGTACCTTGCCGTGTTTTTTCCAACTAATATAGCTTGCTCTTCTGCCCTCCATTGGTGTACCAGTTGCCTGCTTTGGGCATTACTTATCCACTTGGAATCGAAATTTTCCCTAGCTACAAAACCATCGGCAGTTTGGGCCCATTTGAGTACCACATAGGGGCGATGTTGTTGTACTTGGCAAAAAAACCTACGGTTTTGGAATCGGGCCTCATTTTCCAAGAGCCCTAGCTCCACAGAAATTCCTGCTGATCGGAGGATTTCGAGCCCTTTTCCAGCCACAAGAGCATGGCTGTCGAGGGTGGCAATGACCACGTGTTTGATTCCTTTCTCCACCAATAGATTTGCACAAGGAGGAGTTTTTCCCCAGTGGGCACAAGGTTCTAAAGTGACGAAAAGTGTGGATTTGCCTAAGAGGTCTTGACTTGTGACGGAGGCTAGGGCATTTACTTCGGCATGGGGCCCACCGTAGTACTCGTGGTATCCCTCTCCAATGACCTGGCCTTCATGGACAATGACACAGCCCACAAGAGGATTGGGACGTACCTTTCCCTTTCCCCTTTCGGCTAACTCCAAGGCACGTCGCATGTAGATTTCCTGATCCATGTATCTTACAGAAAACTATTCCAGGCGCCACTTTTTCCCCAATGTTCTTATCGGAAAAGAAATAGCCCTTTCAAAATCCGGAATTTCATATCAAAGGTAGTTCATTCCTCCCATTCCTTGCTACACAATGGGCTAGGACCTACAGAACAGGAGTTGTTTTCTAGGACCTTGACAAGCTTTATTTTCCGGGCGGGTAAAAAATCATTTCCCGCTGTGTAACTTTGGGCATGATGAAATGGGAAAAATTATTGTCCTTGGAGCGATTTGGTGAGGAAATAGGGGAAGGATCTTCTACTCCCTTAAGAAGTGCTTTTGAGGTAGATTACGATCGGATCATTTTTTCGGCCCCCTTCCGAAACCTCCAAGACAAAACCCAAGTGTTTCCTTTGCCCGAACATGCCTTTGTGCATACTCGGCTGACCCATAGTTTGGAAGTTTCCAGCGTAGGGAGGTCTTTGGGTAAAGCTGCGGGAGAATTTCTTTTGGAAAAATACCCTTCCCTTTCTTCTTTAGGCATACATTCTGCCTCCATCGGGTCCATCGTGGCGGCAGCCGCACTTACGCACGACATTGGCAACCCCCCATTTGGCCATGCAGGGGAAGAAGCGATTTCAGATTTTTTTAGATTACACGAATGGGGGAAGGTCTGGCAAGCCCAGGTAAGTAGGGAGCAATGGTCGGATTTGATCAATTTTGAAGGAAATGCGCAAGGGTTTCGTATGCTGGTCTCCAAGGACAATGGATTAAAACTTACCTATGCTACCTTAGCAGCCTTCACCAAATACCCCCGTCCAAGCCTTATCGGTCAACGAGACCTTGCCAGAAAAAGTCAAAAGAAATATGGCTTTTTCACCAATCAATTGGCTGATTTTGATCAAATGGCCAGGGTTTTGGGACTAGAAAAAATCAGTAATGATGCCTGGGCTAGGCATCCCTTGGCATTTTTGGTGGAGGCGGCAGACGATATTTGCTACAGCATAATCGACTTAGAAGACGGTTGTACCATGGGCCTACTTTCTTTTGAAGAGACACTTTCTTTGTTGCAGCCTATTTTGGGACCGCAATTGGATAAAGCAAAATTGAAGCAGAGAACTCCTTCCCAAAACCTGGGAATTCTTAGGGCCTTGACCATTGGGCAATTGATTCGAGAGACGGTGCAGGTCTTTGGTTTACAGGAGCAACACATGTGCAAAGGCAATTTTGATAAGGCCTTGACCGATCTTATTCCTTCGGCAAAGCATTTGGCAGAGATCAGCTCCATTTCGGTGAAAAAAATCTATCGTTCCTCCATGGTTTTAGAAAAAGAGGCAGTTGGATTTCAAGTTTTGGAGGGCTTGCTAGCTGTATTTTCAAAAGCGCTTTACCAACACGGCTATGCCCCAGATCAATTGTCTGGTAAAGATAAAAGCATCTTGCGCCTTCTCCCAGAGGACTTTCCTCTCAAAGGAGCAGGCAATACAGGAAGCCCTTATCTTGTACTTAGGGCCTTGGTGGATTTTATTTCTGGAATGACGGATAAACATGCCCTGAGCTTGTATCGTCGGGTCCATGGAATTGCCTTGCCAGGACATTGACCCATTTTTTTTCTTTTAAATCCTAAGGTATAGGGTCTTCCTTTGACTCTTGCCACTGAATGACTTCATCGGCTAAGTAATGCGGGTATAGCTTGCGGTGTTGCTTTTTTACCTCCTGAATCAACGCGGCTCTAAACCCTTCTACATTTTCTCCTAGGGCAGCTGCCATGAATACGGGCCTGATCCCGTTTTTCTTTTCGTATGCTTCGGCAAGCGTCTTAAAGTCCACATACCTTGTTTCTTGAAGTTCATGCTCGCTGATATGTAGCAATTCCGTTTCTGAAAGGAGTTGCTGTACCTGATCCACCTTATTGAATACAAGCAGGACGGGTTTGTTTCCTGCATCGATTTCTCTGAGCGTTTGGGTGACGACTTCGATGTGGTCTTCAAATGCATGATGAGAAAGGTCTACCACGTGCACCAGCAGGTCAGCTTCTCTAATTTCGTCCAAGGTAGACTTAAAAGACTCAATCAAGTGGGTAGGGAGCTTGCGAATAAAACCTACTGTATCGGAGAGCAGAAAGGGAATATTTTCCAAAACTACCTTCCGCACGGTCGCATCTACCGTAGCAAAAAGTTTATTTTCTGCAAGAATATCTGTTTTTGTAATCAAATTCATCAAGGTGGACTTGCCCACGTTGGTGTAACCGACTAGAGCCACGCGTACAATCCCTTTCCTCCCTTTTCTTTGGGTTACTCCCTGTTTTTCTATCTCCTGCAGCTTCTCTTTGAGTAGGGATATTTTGTTTCGAATGTCCCGCTTATCCGTTTCGATTTCTTTTTCACCTGCACCCCCTCGTGTGCCTGTTCCTCCACGCTGACGCTCCAAGTGGGTCCACATTCGGGTAAGCCTGGGCAAGAGGTATTGGAAACGTGCCAATTCCACCTGAGTTTTTGCCTGTGCAGTTTGTGCGCGCTGAAGAAAAATATCAAGGATAAGAAGGGATCGATCGTAAATTTTGACCTTTAACTCGTTTTCCAAATTTCGCATTTGGGAGGGGCTTAAGTCGTCGTCAAAAATGACCATGTCAATCACAAAGTGCTCTACATAGGCTTGGATTTCTTCCAATTTTCCTTTGCCTACAAAGGTGCGGATGTCCGGTTTATCCATTTTTTGGGAAAAACGATACTTGGTTTTCGCGCCCAAAGTCTCTGCCAAAAAAGCCAACTCATCCAGATGTTCTTCTACTTCTTGATTGGATTGTTGCTGTCGGATAAGTGTAACCAGCACAGCGGTTTCTTGTCGCGGCGCGGTATCGTGTAATTTTTGCAGTTTGCGAGAAAGTTTACTCATTCCGACAGCGGGGTTTAGAAAAAAGTCAAGGCCTGGCAGATCAGGTCGAAATCTTGAAACAAGCTCGAACCTCCACTTGGCATGTACAAAGTTGAACATAATTCCTCAAAATTGATTAGGATACTCGCCTAGGTAGTGGTTATTTTGCTCATCCATGAAAAAATAGAAGTGTTGCTATGGCTGAAGTTCACCAAACTCCCATACCAGGGGTTTTAGAAATTTTTCCAAAAGTATTTTCAGACCCTAGAGGATATTTTTTTGAATCTTTTCGACAAGATTGGCTCGAAAAATTCGGGGTGCACGAAAACTGGGTGCAAGACAATCAATCTTTATCTCAAAAAGGCACAGTTCGAGGCCTTCATTTTCAAACGGGCTCCTATGCTCAGGCTAAATTGGTTAGAGTAATTTCGGGGAAAGTTTTGGATGTGGTAGTTGACCTACGAAAAGGCTCTCCCACTTTTGGCCAAAGCTATGCCACAGAATTGGATACTGAAAAGAACAATTTGTTGTACATCCCCCGTGGTTTTGCTCATGGATTCTCGGTCTTGGAGGATGCTATTTTTGTATACAAGTGTTCCAATTACTACCACAAAGCTTCCGAAGGAGGTATCCTGTGGTCGGATCCCGAATTGAATATTTCCTGGAAGGTAGATCAACCAATCCTCTCTGAAAAGGACCAGCAATGGCCTACCTTGGCAGATTTTGTCCTTCAATCTGGCGGGGGGCTGTAATCCCTATGAACTATATCATCAAGAATACCTTGGGTGGAGTAAAGGCAGGAAAAGGCAAGCTATGAATATTCTCGTCATCGGAATTACTGGACTTTTTGGAAGTCACTTGGCGCGAGAATTCAGTGCTTTAGGAAAAATACATGGCCTTAGAAGAGCAAATACTCCCATTCCTCAAGGCAATTTAAAAGACCTAGACATCCATTGGCACGAAGGGGACTTATTGGATATTACTTCCTTGACCGAAGCCATGCTGGACATGGATGTGGTGGTACACGCTGCTGGCAAGGTGTCCTTTTCTCCAAAAGAAGAAAATGAACTCTTCAAAATCAATCATCAAGGGACTGCCAACGTGGTCAATGCCATGCTGAGTGCTGAGGTCAAGAAGCTGGTTTATGTGAGTTCTATAGCTGCATTGGGCCTGCTTCCGGATCAGGAAGAGTACAACGAAGAAGCGATTTGGGTAGACGACTCCAAACAAACTGCCTATGCACTTTCCAAATATCGAGCGGAAGTGGAAGTTTGGAGAGGAGAACAAGAAGGGCTAGAGGTGCTGGTCGTAAATCCTTCGGTGTTGCTTGCAGAAGCAGCATATACCAAAAGTAGTGCAGCCATATATACGTATGTAAGGTCTGGGAGTCCTTTTTATCCAAAGGGCAGTATCAATTACATAGATGTCCGTGATGCAGCTACCCTCACCCGGAGCTTGTTCGAGAAAAATGCTTGGGGGCAACGCTTTATTTTGTCTAAAGAAGGGATGCCTTATAGTGATTTTTTTACTGAAGTAGCCCGGGTATTTGGAGTCAAGGCGCCCAAATGGGCAATTCCTGATTGGGGGATTTCATTACTTTTTCCCATACTAGGGGTATTGCGGAGCCTAGGGCTGGGAAGAAACTATCCACTATCCAGACAGGCGACAAGAAATGCGCAGCGACCTAGTCATTACCAAAATCAAAAAGTGCAGTCCTATGTTGCATTTACCTACCGCTCCCTGGAGGAAACCTTACACTGGGCAAAATCTGCATCCATAAACTAATTTGCCTTTCCTTAGGTTGAGGAAATGTAAAACAAGGCTTCACCCTAAGCTTCCCTAGTCTTGTTTTGGATAGCTCAAAAATTAATTTCTGTTTTTTGGAATTGTAATTTTTTGTTATCTTAAAAAAACGTTAGCAGCACCGAATGACCGGAGATCACGATCACGATTGGGAAGAAGACAAAAAGCTGGTAGAGCGATTTGAAGATTCCCTCAAGTCTAATCTTGACTTGTATTTTGAAGAGGAAGAACTGGAGGATATCATCCGGTTTTATTTTGACCAACAAAAGTTTTTGAAAGCTTTGCGGGCTTCGGAATATGCTTTAGAAAAATTTCCCTTCTCTGTAGAGATTCGTTTGCAGAAAGCCCAGTGTCTCATTTTCAACGACGAGCTGGAAGAAGGCTTGGGCATCCTCGAGCACCTCAATAATCTTTCCCCCAACAACGAAGATATTGTTTTGGCCTTGGCCAATGCACAAATTTTGGCTGGAAATCTGCAAGAAGGCATAGACTTGCTGGAAAATTACCTACCCATGGCAGAAGATAAGGCGGAGGTGTTTTATTCCTTGGGAAATTTGTATCGAGCCAAAGGGGACAATGGCAAAGCAAGTTTCTACTTTAAGGAGGCCGTAAAAAACAGAATCAATCACGAGGATGCCCTCTTTCAGTTGGCCATGATCACGGAAGAAGAAGGCTCCTTTGATGAAATCCTGGATTTTTATCAAGAATTTATCGATCAAGATCCCTACTCTGCAGGAGCTTGGTACAATTTAGGGGTGGTATACAATCGCCTGGGAGATTTGAGGAAGCTATTCGGGCCTACGAGTATGCACTTTTGATTGACGATGCTTTTGCCTCTGCCTATTTCAACATGGGCAATTCCTTAATGAATACGCAGCAATTTGAAAAAGCACTAGAAGCTTACCAAAATACCATCAACTGCGAGGGAGCCAATGCCGAAAACTGCTGCTACATGGGAGCTGCCTACGAAAAGTTGGGTAAGATAGATGAGGCCTTCACGTATTTCAAGAAATCGGCAAAGTTGGACGAAGAGTATGACGATGCCTGGTTTGGCTTGGGGATGTGCATGCTTAAAAAAGAAAAATTTTTTGAAGCCATTCATTACTTCAAAAAGGCCATCCACCTCAACAAAGACAATGCAAATTATTGGGTGGGCTTGGCCGATGCAGAATTTAATTTGGGAAATATGCAGGCGAGTTCGGACGCCTACGAGGAGGCGATCAACTTGGAGCCGGGCATCATGGAAGCCTACATCAACCTTTCTATTATATATTTTGAGCAGAATCGCTTTGAAGAAGCAGTGGATGTCATGCGAGAAGGAATGGAAGAGCTACCCGAAGAGGCAGAGCTACATTACCGCTTGGTGGTGTATCTGATCAAACTTGGCAAATACAAAGAGGCCTTCACTTATTTGGAAAATGCATTAACTTTGGACTTTGATCGGCATACCTTGCTGTACGAGTTGATGCCTGAATTGAAAAAGCAAAAGGCCATCTACAAGATAATAGCCCAGTATAAGGATGACCATCCCAGCTCTAACCTTAATACCTAGCAAATGAATTACGTGCTGAAGAATCTCCCCCTACGGACTGAAAAGCCTCGTAATACGGGATTTACCATGGCCATGGACAAGGGCCTTAGCCTTAGAGAAACAGAGGACTTTGTAGATAGCTGTGCAGATTTTGTAGATATCGTGAAGTTTGGCTGGGCTACGTCTTATGTGACCAAGCACCTCAAAGAAAAAATTGCCGTTTATAAAGCCGCAGGAATACCTGTTTATTTTGGAGGGACGCTGTTTGAGGCCTTTATCGTCCGAGGACAATTTGAAGACTACCGAAAAGTATTGGACACCTTTGGGCTTACCTATGCAGAGGTATCGGATGGTTCCATCTCTCTAAATCATCAAAAAAAGTGTGAGTACATTCATCTCTTGTCCCAGCAAGTCACTGTCTTGTCTGAAGTGGGATCCAAGGACGCCGCCAAAATCATTCCCCCCTACAAGTGGATCGAGCAGATGCAAACGGAGCTCAGTGCTGGAGCCTGGAAAGTCATTGGGGAAGCCCGTGAAGGGGGAAATGTGGGGCTTTTTAGAGATTCGGGAGAAGTCAGACAGGGCCTAGTGGAAGAAATCCTTACTCAAGTACCGGAAGAAAAAATCATTTGGGAAGCTCCCCAAAAATCTCAGCAAGTGTGGTTTATCAAACTTCTGGGAGCCAATGTGAACCTAGGCAATATTAGCCCTGCTGAAGTGATTCCATTGGAAACCATTCGCCTAGGTCTCCGCGGAGATACCTTCGATCATTTTCTTGGAGAAATCAAGCTCTAACCTTATCTAATTCTCGCTGCGGCTCATTTTTGTTGCTTTCCTTTTCTTTATGAATTCTTTCAAAACATACGGGCTTACTTACCTCAAAGGCATTGCCATGGGGGCGGCCGACATCGTACCAGGCGTATCTGGGGGATCCATTGCCCTTATCGCAGGAATTTATCAACAGCTATTGGATAGTATCAACGGGTTTAATATTCAAAATCTGAGCCTATTGAAATCCTTTCAGATTAAAGAATTTTATACCCGAGTCAACGGCACCTTTTTGCTTTGCCTGGTCAGTGGAATTTTAACCAGTATTTTTTCTCTTTCAGGCGTGATTACCTACCTGATAGACGAACACCCCATCCCCCTCTGGTCCTTCTTCTCTGGATTGATTTTGGTGAGTGCTTTCCTGATTTTAAAAGACATTGCTCGCTGGACCATCGGAGTGGTAATTGCCGTGGCTATTGGCACTGCCTTCGCGTGGTGGGTGACTAACCTCCCTCCAACCACTACCCCAAATGACTACTGGTTTACTTTTGTGGCGGGAGCCATTGCGATTTGTGCCATGATTTTGCCGGGAATCAGTGGAAGCTTTGTATTGTTGATTTTAGGACAATACGAGCGCATCCTTCAGGCAGTATTGGAGAAAGACATTTTTACCTTGGCCTTGTTTGCTACCGGCTGTTTAGTGGGGATTCTCTCCTTTAGTAGGGTCGTTGCCTTCTTGCTGCGGCGCTTTCATGCCGCCACGATTGGCTTGCTCTCTGGATTTATGCTGGGGTCTGTGAATGAATTGTGGCCTTGGAAAGATGTCATTAAAACGAGAATTTCCTCAAGCGGAAAAGAGGTCCCTTTTCTCACCGAAAACATTCTCCCCGGGGAGTATTTGACCCAAGTCGGTCTTGAACCTCAACTGGGATGGGCCATTGGTGCTTTCTTTTTTGGCATTGGTTTGGTTCTATTTATTGAGTGGCTAGCCAATAAGTTGCAGCAAGCATGAGAAAATTTGGCTTGATCGGCTTTCCTCTAGGACATTCCTTTTCCAAAAAGTACTTTACGGAAAAGTTTGCCCGTGAAGGACGAAGAGATTGCCAGTTTGAACTGTATGAATTCCCCCAAGTAACCGACTTTACCGCACTCCTTAAG
>JAJTDZ010000079.1 GCA_021298245.1 Algoriphagus sp.
TCCTATTTTGGGTACGAGTTTAGCCCCGAGGTGGATCAGCTACGTCGCAGCTTGGACCAAGTAGGATTATGCTTCTTGCATGCCCCACTTTTTCATCCTGCTATGAAAAGCGTGGCTCCTATCCGAAAGGAACTTGGTGTGAAGACCTTTTTCAATATGCTCGGACCTATGGTCAATCCTAGTTTCCCAAAAAAGCAACTCGTCGGCGTGTTTAGTTTAGAATTGGCCAGGCTCTACGGCTACCTCTATCAAGAAACCGAAAGCAGGTTTGCGATCCTTCATGCCCTAGACGGTTACGATGAGATTTCCCTTACTGGCCCCTTTAAAATGATTACCAATGAGGGAGAAAAACTCTACCAGCCCCAAGCACTTGGGCTAAATTTGCTTTCTGCCGAAAGTATTCTTGGAGGAGAGAGCATTGCAGAGTCTGCCCGTATCTTTGAGCAGGTGCTTCGAGGAGAAGGTAGCCCAGCTCAAAATCAGGTGGTAATCGCCAATGCTGCTGCTGCGTTGCTTACCGCTCGCGAAGGTTTAAGTTTTGAGGATGCGATCGAACTTGCCAAAGAAACACTCCTTACGGGCAAAGCGTTACGAGTCTTTACTGGATTGATTCGTCCCCAAACTTCCGTATCCCTCAGTTAAGTTGGTCCCTATGAATACCCTAGAAAAAATCATTGCTGACAAGTACTTGGAAGTGGAGGAGAGAAAAAAGCAGCGGACTGTCGCTGATTTGGAAAAAAGTAGTTTTTTCTCCAGACCCACCCTTTCTTTGAAATCTTTCCTGCTAAATCCTAACAAATCAGGAATCATTACCGAGTTTAAACGAAAATCTCCCTCCAAGGGGCTAATCAACGGCACCTCCTCCGTGGAGGTGGTGAGCAAGGGCTACGAGCAAGCCGGTGCTTCTGCTTTATCCATTTTGACCGACCATTTCTATTTTGGAGGTAGCACAGCAGACCTTGAACTAGCACGGGGGCAGGTCGCAATCCCTATCTTGAGAAAAGATTTTGTGGTAGACGAATACCAAATCCTAGAAGCCAAATCCATGGGATCCGATTGCATTTTACTTATTGCTGCCGCCTTAAGTCCTGGACAGGTAAACTCCTTGGCAACTTTTGCTCAAAGTCTTGGCCTCGAAGTACTTTTGGAAGTGCATAATTTAAAGGAGCTAGAAGATTCCTTCTGTGATCCCTTGGATGTGGTAGGGGTAAATAATCGGAATTTAAAAACCTTTGAGGTATCCTTGGATACTTCTCTAGAGCTGGTGGATAGAATTCCAAAGCAGGTGGTAAAAATATCAGAAAGTGGCATCTCCGATCCCAGTACCTTGGTGGCTTTCCGAAAGGTGGGATTTGATGGCTTCCTGATTGGAGAAAATTTCATGAAAACTCCTTGCCCCGAAAGAGCAGCGCTAGAATTCATAGAAGAATATTCCCGATTGATGGGAGAAAACAGAGTTGGAAAAGCAGGGTATGGAAATTAAAGTTTGTGGCATGAAGGATCGGGTCAATTGTCAACAATTGGCTACAACAGTAGTTCCCGATTGGATGGGATTAATTTTCTATCCTAAGTCGCCCCGTTTTGTTCAGGATGAGGAATCCGATTGGATCAGATCTTTGCCAATCAAAAAAGTGGGAGTCGTAGTGGGGGAGCAGCCTGCCGTGATGCAACAAAAGATTTCCACCTTTGGTCTCTCCGCCTTGCAATTGCATGGAGGAGAATCCATAGAACTAGTCCAGGAACTCAAAGAGACCACGGATGTGGAAATTTGGAAAGTCATTTCTGTAGGGGAAACTGTAGATTGGATGGGAATGGAAGCTTTTGTTCCCTTTGTGGATCGCTTTCTTTTTGATACCGCTTCGGTAAGCAAAGGAGGATCAGGAAAGCAATTCGATTGGGGACTCTTGGAGCACTATCCCTTTGAAAAGGGATTTATGCTCAGTGGAGGCTTGACTGCAGCCCATGCAGCTGCCATCCGAGACTTGGCTGAGCGTATCCCGCAGTTGCTGGGAGTGGATGTCAACTCAGGCTTTGAACTAACTCCTGGGCTAAAAGAGGAAAATTTGGGGGTGCGTACATCCCCGAGATGTTGTACCCCAATGTGGAGGAATTGCGAGAAAATTGGGAGGCCATTGTAGCCAGTCCAAGTTATCAAGAGGAATTTCAACAACTTCTGAAGGACTTCGTGGGTCGCCCCACACCCCTGTACTTTGCCGGTAGACTTTCCGAAACTTTTGGAGCCAAGATTTACTTGAAAAGGGAAGACCTGTGCCATACGGGAGCACACAAGGTCAACAATACTGTAGGGCAGATCATTTTGGCGAAGAAACTAGGTAAAAAGCGCATCATTGCCGAGACAGGTGCGGGTCAGCATGGAGTGGCCACAGCCACAGTCTGTGCCCTGATGGGGATGGATTGTACCATCTACATGGGAGAGCTAGATATCAAAAGGCAGAGGCCCAACGTAGAGCGCATGCGGATTCTAGGTGCCAAGGTGGTACCGGCTACCTCGGGGTCTAAGACCCTAAAAGATGCCACCAACGAGGCCATGCGAGCCTGGATTGCCGACCCTGTGGGTACCCATTACATCATAGGATCGGTGGTAGGTCCGCATCCTTACCCCGAGATGGTGGCACGCTTTCAATCGGTGATTTCCGAGGAGATCAAACGACAGTTGCTCGCCAAGGAAGGCAGAGAAAATCCGGATTTGGTGATTGCCTGCGTAGGTGGAGGATCCAATGCCGCGGGAGCATTTTACCATTACTACAATGAACCAGCAGTGAGACTAATCGCAGCGGAGGCAGCAGGCTTGGGGATTCATTCCGGGAAGTCAGCCGCAACCTCTGTACTGGGCACTCCTGGCATTTTGCATGGATCCAAGACCTTGCTGATGCAGACCGAGGACGGGCAAGTGGTCGAACCACACTCCATATCCGCAGGATTGGATTACCCAGGAATTGGACCGGTTCATGCGCATCTTCATGACATAGGTAGAGCAGAATTTGTAGCCGTGGAGGATGAGGATGCGATGAAAGCAGGCATTCTGCTGAGCCGCACGGAGGGAATCATTCCCGCCATCGAAACGGCCCATGCTATCCATGCCTTAAATCAAATCTCCTTCAATCCAAACGACCTCATCGTGATCAACCTTTCCGGAAGGGGCGATAAGGATTTGGAAACCTACATCCAATGGGGAAATTATTAAATGGTAGCGCTCGAAAGAATTGCTACCCATCCCTTTTCACAGAAGCATTGAACTTATGAATCGAATAGATTATTTATTTCAAACCAAAAAAGAGCGCGTGCTTTCCATCTACGTGACGGCAGGCTTCCCGGAGCTTGGAGATACGCTACCCGTAATGGAAGCCATCCAAGCATCTGGAGCGGATATTATTGAACTGGGTATACCCTATTCTGATCCCATTGCAGATGGACCAACCATCCAGGAAAGCAATGCCATAGCCTTGGAAAATGGGATGAGCATCAAAACCCTTTTCAGTCAATTGGTAGGCTTCCGTTCCAAAATTCATGTCCCCGTAATCCTCATGGGTTACCTCAATCCGATTATCCAGTTTGGGATGGAGGAGTTTTGTAAAAAATGCAAGGAGGTGGGAATCGATGGACTGATTCTTCCTGATCTACCCATGAGTCAGTATCTGGAGGAGTACAAGGCCCTTTTTGAAGAATATGGCTTGTTTATTAGTTTTCTTATTTCGCCTCAAACCTCCGAAAAGCGAATTCGTGAGGTAGATGAAAACTCTAATGGCTTCATCTACATGGTTTCATCTCATGCGATTACCGGAGCCAAGGCATCCATTTCTAAGGAACAGGAGACGTACTTTGAGCGGGTGGCTGGGATGAATTTGAACCATCCACGATTGATTGGATTTGGGATTTCGGATGCTGCCACCTTCCAACTGGCCTCGCGATACAGTAATGGAGCGATCATAGGATCTGCCTTTATTAAGAAAATCAAAGATTCCAAGGAGCTGAAGCAGGACATCAAAAACTTCCTTACAGAAGTACGGGGATGAGAACACATCTTTTCCAGCATATGCTTCGTATACCTTGAGTTGCTTGAGGGCAAATCCCTACGTAACTTAGTCCTATGCATCATTAGATCTCCTCGCAAAAGAGTGAGGAATGCTACCAAAAAAGTGGGGATACAGACCCTATAAACCCAAATACCATGAATGAAAAACCCAAAGAGTGGGTCTTTTCTGACCCGAGATTAAAAGAGTTGCGTCAAGACTACGCGGCCTACACTGAAGAAGATGCCAAGGTTTGGAAGATTCTTTTTGAAAGGCAAATGCCAAACTTGCTGCATACTGCCTCCAAAGCGTATTTGGAGGGAATGAGAACGGTAAAGTTTACCGCAGATAGAATTGCAAATTTTGAGGAACTAAACGAGATCCTCCGAAAGACTACCGGATGGCAAGTACAGGTGGTACCTGGATTGATTGACGACGACTTGTTTTTTGGCTTGCTGAGCAACAAGCGTTTTCCCTCCTCCACTTGGTTGCGCAAAATGGAGCAGTTGGACTATTTGGAAGAGCCAGACATGTTTCACGATGCCTTTGCCCACCTACCTTTGCTGACCAATCAGCCTTATGTAGATTTTCTAGAAAAATTGAGCATCCTGGCCCTCAAACATATCCAAAATCCTTGGGCAATACAGTTGCTCAGTAGGATCTATTGGTTTACCATTGAGTTTGGTCTCATTCGTGAAAATGGACAACTTCGAGTCTATGGAGCGGGAATTTTGAGTTCCGCGGGAGAAACTTCCTATTCCCTGACGGATGAACCCAAGCATTACCCCTACGAAGTGCGACATATCATGAATACGGCCTACTGGAAAGACCATTTTCAGGACAAGTACTGGGTTATTGAATCTTACGAGCAACTGTTTGATTCTCTACTTGAAATCGAAACCGTTCTGGAGGAACTGATGCAGACAGAAAATAAAAATTAAACGAGTTGAAAGGAGCCTATCTTGAAAGAGATGGGTTCTTCCTTAGTCCATGAAAGTAGTTTTAATCCAATACAATTCAGGCAACGTCCAATCCGTACTTTATGCCCTAGAGCGTTTGGGGGTGGAAGCCGAACTCACTGACAATCCTGGAAAAATCCTTTCTGCGGATAGGGTGATTTTTCCTGGGCAAGGGGAAGCGAGTTCTGCCATGAGCTACTTGAAGGATCGTAATTTGGATAAGGTAATTCGGGAAATCAAGCAACCCTTTTTAGGAGTGTGCTTGGGGTTACAACTCCTATGTGCTCACTCTGAGGAGAATGATACGGACTGCTTGGGAATATTCCCCATCAAGGTCAGGCGGTTTATTCCATCTGCAGGGGAAAAAGTGCCCCATGTAGGATGGAATAAAATCAATAACCTAAAAGAAAATCCATTACTCAACAATTTGCCAGATACCAGGTATATGTACTTTGTGCATAGCTATTTTGCTGAATTGGGTGAGCATACGCTTGCGACAACTTCCTATATTCAGGACTTTACCGCAATTTTGAATAGAGACAATTATTGGGCTATTCAAGCCCATCCTGAGAAAAGTAGTATCCTGGGGGAAAAGCTCCTGGAAAATTTCTTAGCATTACCTTCAACCTAACTTAATTTATACCTGTAGGAGACGATAATTTATTCCTTAGCTCCTAAGCATTAAAATCATGCGTGTAATTCCGGCTATAGATCTTATTGAGGGCAAGTGCGTTCGCTTGAGCCAAGGCGATTACCTACGCAAAACCGATTACCACGATGATCCATTGGAGATGGCCAAGCGCTTCGAAGGAGCAGGACTAAAGCGATTACACTTGGTAGATTTGGATGGTGCTAAAGCCAAAAAAATTGTGAATGGGGAGGTTTTAGCCAAAATTTGTCAGGGGACCTCCCTGCATGTGGACTTTGGGGGAGGGGTGCAATCTGATCAAGAACTTGAAAAAGCGTTTGCCTTGGGTGCCAAGCAGGTCACAGGGGGAAGCATAGCTGTGAAAGATCCAAGTCTGTTTCAACATTGGCTAACTACCCATGGAGCCGAGAAGATCATCCTTGGGGCCGATGCCAAAGAAAGAAAAATTGCTGTTTCTGGATGGGAAGAAACTTCTGCGGAGGAATTGATTCCATTTCTAAAAAAATATGTGCAATGGGGGGTGAGGGAAGTGATTTGTACCGATGTAGCGAAAGATGGTTTGCTTCAAGGGCCTTCGTTTGCCCTTTATCGTGAAATTCTGCAGGAATTTCCAGAATTGAAATTAATCGCCAGCGGAGGAGTATCTTCTGTGAAGGACCTAGAGGACTTGCAAAAATTAGGAGTCTATGGCACCATTGTAGGTAAAGCCTATTACGAGGGAAAGGTGAGTTTGGAAGAGCTCACTCATTTTGATTCTCCTTGAGCAAAGTTGCGCTAGACCAATACAATCGGCTGTGGATCATCCTCCCTAGGATTCAAGTTCGTTTTTGATCTCCAGCTAGATTCGCAGATAATCACCTAATTTTATACATCTATTTTACCAACACATGCTTACCAAACGCATCATTCCTTGCTTAGATATTAAAGACGGCCGTACGGTCAAGGGGGTGAATTTTGTGGAGCTCCGAGATGCAGGTGATCCTGTAGCTTTGGCGAAGCTCTATTCAGAGCAAGGGGCAGATGAATTGGTGTTTTTGGATATTACCGCCACGGTGGACAAGCGTAAAACCTTGGTAAAATTGGTCATGGAGGTGGCCAAAGAAATCGCCATTCCCTTTACGGTAGGAGGGGGGATTACTTCCCTGGAAGATGTACAAGCGCTCTTGGCTGCAGGAGCAGATAAGATTTCTATCAATTCGGCAGCAGTAAATCAGCCTAGCCTCATCAACGAGATGGCAAAGGCTTTTGGATCTCAGTGTGTGGTGGTAGCCATCGATTCCCGGCGCTTAGCAGGAATAGATTGGGTACATACCCATGGGGGGAGAAAAATTACCACCTTGCAGACTAAGCCTTGGGCGAAGGAATTGGCAGATCGAGGAGCTGGGGAAATTCTTCTTACCTCCATGGATCATGACGGCACCAAATCAGGCTTTGCCAACGATTTGACCGCAGCAATTTCATCTAGTATTCCTATTCCTGTGATTGCCTCTGGAGGGGCAGGCAAGATGGAGCATTTTAGGGATGTATTTTCCCAGGGAAAAGCAGATGCGGCCTTGGCTGCTAGCATTTTTCACTTCAAAGAAATCGGAATTCCAGAATTGAAGTCCTATTTGGAGGAGGAAGGGGTGTTCGTGAGAAAATGAAAAAAGTAATTAATTAAAAAGATGAATATTGATTTTAAAAAAATGAAGGGCCTGGTTCCAGCAGTGGTGCAGGATGCATCAAGTGGAAAAGTGCTGATGCTAGGCTATATGAACGAAGAGGCCCTTGC
>JAJTDZ010000080.1:0-748 GCA_021298245.1 Algoriphagus sp.
TGGGATACAATCTGTACTTTAGTACGAAGGCGGCGATTCCCTGTTTGGCTAGTGCTTCAGCCACTTCCCAACCTTCATTTCCCATGGAAAGCCAACTGAATCCTCCTCCAGGAGCAACGATTACAGCGGTTCCATTGGCTTTTCCAGGTTCGGGTAGGAAGGGAGTGAGGGTAGCCGTAGAGATATTTCGAGCCATGGGATCTCCCCATTGCCGAAACCAGGTTTCTGGTGCGGGTTGATTTTCCACACTACCAGTTCCCAAAAGAATTGCGCGGGGTTCTTTGGGTGTTTCAAGTGGATAGATCGTACCGTCTTGGGAAAATGCAGCACCCGCGTAGAGCACAAACAAACTTAAGAGGCCAGATTTGAGTAGGTTCTTCATAGGTTAGGTGTTTGAGTTTGAAAAGATAAGCTCTTGACTTCTGGATGGAAATCCTAACGATTTTATACAAATGGAGAATTTGAAGGAAATTCCAGAAGAATTGGACTGACCTTACAAGGGGAGGCTAAAAAAAAATCCCTCCAGCAGGAATTGCTGAAGGGATTAATTTACTCAAGACTTGAGTGGAGCTGGCGAGAGTCGAACTCGCGTCCAGATAAGGAAACACCGTACCGTCTACATGCTTAGTCACCTGTTGGGTTTTCGACCAATCTATGCTGGGTGACACACCTGAGCTTGGCTTAGCGATTGATCTTAGACTTGCTTAATCGCATCACAAGCCGCATCCCGATCAAGTCGACACCCCAA
>JAJTDZ010000080.1:781-6048 GCA_021298245.1 Algoriphagus sp.
GTTGGGTTTTCGACCAATCTATGCTGGGTGACACACCTGAGCTTGGCTTAGCGATTGATCTTAGACTTGCTTAATCGCATCACAAGCCGCATCCCGATCAAGTCGACACCCCAAACCCGCGCCGATCAGGCAAAACACGGTGGGATGTGGCTGGGGAATCACTCTCGCAACTCAACCCTTTAAGCGATCTATCCTTTTAGGTTAGATTAAGCAGCCATGGCGTAAGAAGTTTCGCCATTTGTCTTTTGTATGAATTTTTTAAGGCCATACATACTCCAGCCTGCATGCGAGCCCGATGATTACACCTACTGTCAAAACCGGTCAGCCCCATAGAGTAAGTACAAAGGTAGGGGGAAATTAGTTCATTTTAGCAGTATACAAAGTACCAAGTACAATGTACCAAGTACAATGTACAAAGTAGAAAATACGAAATACGAAATACGGCACGCAAGCCAAGGTCAAATGCAGTGTAGAGAATGCAGAAGGGGGAAAATGTTAATCCGCTTACTATCATCTATGGATTGAGCGAAAAAGCCCGTATTTCGTACCTCGTACCTCGTACTTTTAAATTCATCTTTGGTTAGAAAGAAATTCTTCCCCGTATTCCCAATCCCCTATCCAAGAATAACTACTTTTTTATATCTTGCAGGGATGGAAAATTTCGTCGTTTCGGCAAGAAAATATAGACCTGCGGATTTCAAAAGTGTGGTGGGACAAGAGCACATTACCACTACCCTTCAAAATGCAATAAAGAACAGTCACCTTGCCCAAGCATTTCTTTTTTGTGGTCCTAGAGGGGTAGGAAAAACTACCTGCGCTAGGATATTGGCGAAAACCATCAATTGCGAGTCTATTAGCAGTGACTTTGAGGCGTGTGGTGTCTGCGACTCTTGCATCTCTTTTCAAAACAACGCCTCTTTCAATAGCTACGAATTGGATGCAGCCTCCAACAATTCGGTAGACGATATCCGAAATCTGGTTGAGCAAGTAAGGTATGCCCCTCAAAAAGGATCTTATAAAATCTATATCATCGATGAGGTGCACATGCTATCTACAGCCGCCTTCAATGCATTTTTGAAGACTTTAGAGGAGCCACCCAAGTACGCCATCTTTATTTTGGCGACCACCGAAAAGCATAAAATTATACCTACCATTCTTTCTAGGTGTCAGATTTTTGATTTCAGCAGAATTCAAATCAAGCACATTGCCGAGCACTTGAAGTATATCGCGGAAAAGGAGAAGGTAGCTTATGAGGAGGAAGCCCTACGCTTAATTGCGACCAAGGCCGATGGAGCATTGCGAGATGCTTTATCCATGTTTGACTTGATAGTTACCTATTCGGCGGGTAAAAAGGTGACCTATCTTGATACCATTGCCAATCTCAACATCCTGGATTACGATTATTATTTTAAGGTAGTAGATGCGCTGTTGGAAGAAAATATTTCCGACACGCTGTTGATCTTTGATGAAATTCTCAAAAAAGGCTTTGATGGGCATCAATTTATCGTAGGATTAAGTGAGCATTTACGTGACCTCCTAGTAGTCAAAGATGAATCTACCGTGCATCTTCTTCAAGTATCGGACTCTGCAAAGCAGCGTTACCTAGACCAATCCAAGCAAGCCTCTGTATCGTTTCTTTTGTCGGCTCTAAACCTGGCCAATCTCTGCGACATCCACTACAAAACCAGCAAAAACCAGCGATTACATGTGGAACTTGCCCTGATGAAGATGACCAAGATTTCCCATGCTTTTAGACTTGCGGCCTTACCGGATATAGAAGTAAAAAAAAAAGCCTGATTAAGGAGGATTCTCCTCAACTAGCAGAGACTCGCCAACCTGAGGAATTTACGGCCCCAACGCTACCTCCATCTCCTCCAATTCCTGCCGTATCCCTAAATCGCACCATTTCTCCTTCCAAGGGAGGGGGCTTCAAAAGTACTTTTTCTATACCGAAGAGCCTAAGCCAAACCCAAAAGCTAGTAGAAGAACAGGCTTTACCTGTGGCGCAGGAGCCCTCTTTGGAAGAAGATGAGCCTCAAGCTATTTCCAACAATGCCCCTTTGCCTGAACTTACGCAAAGCCTCTTGGACCAAGCTATGCCCTTTGTTATGGAAGTTTATCGAGAGGCCAACAAAGGCCTCGAGCTTGCCTTACTCACCCAAGCTCTCCAAGTAATAGATGGGGAGGTTCATTTGGCAGTCACAGGGGCTGTTCAAGAAGATATAGCTCAGGCCATGAAACCTGACTTGATGGCATTACTGCAAAAGCATACAGGATTGCGATCCGTACCCGTCCTTATAGTTCAGCAGGAAGAGCTCCTCGAGCAGAGCGGAAAATTGTACACCAGCACTGAAAAATTGCGTTACCTTCTTGAAAAGTATCCAGTGATCCGCGAGCTGCAGCAAAAATTTGACTTAGATGTAGATTTCTAAAAATCTAGGGAAATTCCAAAATTGATCAGGTTTTGGAATTGAATGGCTCGTTTGCTCCGTCCATTGTCTTGTTTGATCCAAACGTTTTCATCGTAAATCAAAACCGTCTCCATTCGGGTAGAGATAAATTTATTGACCTTCATTCGTATCAAGGAATTGAAGTTGACCACCATATTGCCGAAGCGCTCGTAGTTTGAAAATAGGTTGAGGTCAGCTTTCCAAGTGACATTTTCCATAAGCGCTATATCCACTCCACCCACAGCTACGGACATTCCTGCTTCTGCCCTTACGTTTTCTCCAGGGTTTACCCCAAAGGCTCCGGCTTGGCTTAAAGAATCGTTCATCACCAAGGTAAATCTACCAGTGAATGGGGATAGAATTAATGACAGTCGGGATTTGTCTGGATAGGTCACCCGGTAATTGATACCGGTAGAGGATTGGAGATATCCAGGAGAGAGTAGATCTGAAATTTTTGTTCTAAACTCAGCGTCTAATCCGCTACCCTTGCTGTATTTATAACCTGCCATCAGTTGAGTTCTGGCGTCTAGCTGGGTAGTAAGGAAGATTTTCTCCGAAAGTTGCCTTCCGTAATTGCTAACAAAAATGAAATTATCGTTGGTCTTCTGTGTTTTGAAGGCACGCTCATTTTGCCTGTTAAATCCTAAGTTGACGGTGAGCTGTGTATCCCAGACCTTACTGTCTTTTTTAAAATTAGCAAATAAGTTTACCCCCGTGTTGAGGGCAAAGGAGCCAGATCCACCTGCAGCCCAATTGCTTAGGGTGACCTGTTGCGCGTTGAGGGTATAGGTGCCCCCAGTTTTCCAGAAAGTTTCCTTGGTAGGGTTTTCCAAGAGCAAGGAATCTCCTAGCATGATCAAGGTGTCCTGGTCTATGATTACGGTATCAGGAATTATTTTTTTTTCTTGTGCCCAGGCAAAGGAGCTACAAGTATAACCTAAGAGTAATCCCAACAAAAAGAGGAGTTGGCGCATGAACAGCTGCGTTGAGGTCAATTTAAGGTTTCAAAATACGTAATTTTTGACCCACGGTTATTAGGTTTTGACTTCCAATCCCATTCTGACTTTTGAGCTCTTCTAAGCTTATCCCATATTTTTTAGAAATAGAGAATAGGGTCTCTCCAGCACTTACCGTATGGTAGATTGGCAAAGGTGAACTTTTTTCTTCCACTTGTGCCGGTTCGGAAATAGTTTGTTCAAGCTTTGGTGTTGAAACAGACGAACTGGAGGAATTAGGATCAGTAAGGGTGACCATAGGAATTTCTTCTCCTCGTCTTCGTGGTTCTATCAAATTGAGTACCATGCCAGGCTTGAGATCTGCATCCTTCCTGATTTTATTTTTCGATTTTAAGGAGGAAAGTCGTATACCATATTTTTGAGATATGGACCAGAGGGATTCTCCAGGCTCCACGATATGGGAATCAATGGCGGCAGTGGGTCGTTTTTTCTGGGTATAATAATATGCCCCTTGAACGACCTGTTCTTGGGATTCCATGTCGTTGACTTTCACAAACTTCCTTTCCTTCATCCCTATGTCTTCAGAAAATTTACTTATGGAAGCAGTTTCTGAGGCTTGGATTCCATCCAGTTCGTTGACCTGGATTTGATAGGCTTGAGAAGATTTAGTGGTGTTACCTGAGATTCTTGGGAAGGAATCAGCACGCTTGTAGGAAGGAGTACTACTCGAGGCAACTGGAGTTGTACTGGCTAGATTGGAGGACGCTTGGGGAGTATTTTGTTGAAGTTCGGGACCAATTCCTTCTTTAATGTAAAATAAGGTAAAGGATCCTGAAGGGATCTTTCCTTGGATAGCCCATTTATTAAAATCCAGGAGGTGTTGTTCACTTACTCCATATTGCTTGGCCAGCTGGGCCATAGTGGCTGGACCTTGGATTTGCACTTCGATCAAGCGGGAAGTGGATGAGGTCAATTTTCCGATTGGAGCTTCGTAGGCTACTTTATGAGCTAAGAATTTTTTAAAATACCAATGGGTATTTCTATCAATGTCTATTACTTTTTTACCTGAATATTGAGTACCAAAATAGGCTTTGGCTCCTCCTAATCCCATTTGATAAGACACCAGCGCAGTCATCCAATTGTTGAGTACCCCCTGATGTTTTTTCAAGTACAAGGCAGCACCCCTGGAAGAGGCAGTTATGCTTTTTCTTTCGTCAATTTGGGAGTCAATGCGCAGGCCAACCTCCTCAGCTGTTCCTTGTTTGAACTGCCAAAAGCCCACAGCATTTGAAGTAGAAATGGCATCTGGAACAAGACCACTCTCCTGTATGACAAGGAATTTAAGTTCTAAGGGTACCCCTTGGTTTTTAAATTCTCGCTCTACCAAAGGAAAGTAAAGGTTTGCGCGGTCTTGTTTGAGTTTGAAGTAGTTTGGATTTCGGTAGAGTGCATCCACATCCAATTGGATTTCCCGTTGGGCTTGGGGATGGATGCGTAGGGTCAAATCCGCAAATTCCATCTCCAAAGGCACCTGTGGGATTTGTGCTTGTAGTACCTGGCTTACCGAGAAAAGGAGAAAAAATAAGAGTTGAAAACGAAGTTGGGGTTTCATTTACCTTGGAATTGTTTGGCGCTAGTCGACACTAAGCAAAAATGATTCCCATTTTTTTTGTTCACTTCTTTCTTGCAACCAATATCCCATCGCGTATAGGTAAAAGGAGTGTTTCTACCCGCGGATCTTGGGCCAACTGTCGGTTAAAGTCCAGTAAGGCTTGGGTATCCTTGTCTATTTTTTGGCCTTCCTCCACCAGAATTTTTCCCGACCAAAGCACGTTGTCGGCGAGTAGAAATCCCCCAGGAC
>JAJTDZ010000038.1 GCA_021298245.1 Algoriphagus sp.
AATTTCACCTGGTGTGAGGAAATGAAACGTTGGGTAATGACGGTATTTCATTCCTACCAGTGGGATCTAAATTTTAGGAATCCCCAGGTATTCCGGGCCATGCTTGAAACCATTCTTTTTTATGGTAATCTAGGCGTAGATGTATTGCGGATTGACGCCCCCGCTTTTATTTGGAAACAAGCAGGAACTTCCTGTCAGAATCTTCCCCAAGCCCATACCTTACTTCGTTTGATCAAGCAATGCGTACAGGTATCCAGTCCTGGGATGGCCCTCCTTGGTGAGGCCATAGTAGCTCCAAAAGAGATCATGAATTATTTTGGTACAGGGGAGTATGTGGCCCAAGAGTGCGATTTTGCCTACCATGCCACGCAGATGGCTCTTCAATGGGACATGCTGGCTTCGGGAGAAACTCAGGTGATGCTCCAAGCTCAAGAGGATGTGCTAAGAAAACCTTTTGGCACTTCATGGATTACCTATACCCGATGCCACGACGACATTGGACTGGGGTATGAGGACGCAAGCATTGCAAGGGCAGGGAAAGACCCCTATTTGCACAGAAAATTTTTGAAAGAATACTATTCCTATTCTGGAGATCAGTGGATGAGTCCGGCCCGTGGAGCACTTTTTTCTTCTAATCCCAAAACAGGAGATGCGCGCATCAGCGGTACCTTGGCTTCCTTGTGTGGCTTAGAAAAAGCACTTTTTGAAGGCAATGGACCAGCTATTGAACTTAGCATTCAAAAGATCTTGATGATGCAAGCCCATGCTATTTTTTTGGGTGGCCTTCCCATGATTTTCTATGGAGACGAGGTAGGGTATATCAACGATTATAACTATCAACAGGATCCTAGTAAAAACTACGACAACCGCTGGATGCACCGACCTCAAATAGATTGGGAAAAAGTAAATCGAAGAAAAACGGAAGGCACCCTAGAATTCCAAGTTTACGAAGGCTTAAAAAAAATGCTTTCCATTCGAAAATCCCAGCCCGTATTTAGCGACTGGAGCAATTGCACTTGGATGACTCCCCACAATATTCATGTAGCAGGATTGATTCGAAGCCTGGGCTCTGACCGGAGGTATTGCCTATACAATTTTAGCGATAGCGCAGCGTACCTTACCTGGTATGCCTTTAGAGAAAAGGGAGAGGAGGCTACTCAGCTCTATGACCATTGGTCTGAAAGCACGGTAAGCATGGGCTCAGATCAAGAACATCTGATTTTAGAACCCTATGGATTTAGAATTTTTGAACCTAGGTAAGGGGATTTATTTTAGATATAAGTAACGATGGTTCACTAGGCTTACCCCTTGGAAGAGGAGGCACGGATTAGCAGTTGGGTTTTCAATTGCACGGTGTCTGCATTGCCTAGCTTTTGACTTTTAAGTTGGTCCAGCAGCATGAGGGTAGCTTTACTGCCCATTTGTTCTCCAAACTGGTCCACGGTGCTCAGGGTAGGGGTGGTAAACTCAGAAAGCATCCAATTGCTAAATCCCACCAGGCCTACTTCCTGAGGGATGGCTACCCCTATGGATTTGAGGTAATTCATGGCCCCCAAGGCGACCAGGTCTGTAATGCAAAAAAGAGCATCGGGGGGATTTTCACTTTGCATGAGCGTCTGGGTAAATCGAAATCCTTCTTCTTCGGTGATATCAAAGCAATGGGGTACCCATTCTTCATGAAAAGGGATGCCCTGATCTTCTAAAGCTTTTTTATAACCCAAATACCTTTCGTATGCATTTTTTACATCCATTCTGCCACTGAGATGGGCAATCTTTCGGTAACCCTGGGCGATCAGGTGGGAAGTAGCCTGGTAGGCTCCCTCAAAATCATCTACGACCAATTTGGGTGAGGGCAAAAATTCTGTGATTTTATCAAACTGCACCACAGGTTTCCCTTCGTCCAAAAATGCTTGCAAATGCTCTGCTTCCTTGGTTTCATTGGAAACTGAAATCAACAAGCCGTCTACCCCCATACTGAGTAGGTATTGGCTGGCTAGAATTTCATCTTTTAGCTGATCAAAAGATTGAACAAGGAGAATGCTGTATCCGTTTTTTTTGGCTGTTTCTAGCGCTCCACTGATGGTGGTGGAGAAGAAGTGATGTACCATCTTGGGAACAATCATGCCCAAGGTGGAGCTTCTGTTTTTCCGAAAATTCACCGCCATGGGATTGGGTACGTACTGGTGATTGGCGGCATAGGATTTGACCAGCTGTATGGTTTCTTCCGAGAGGGAGGGATAAGCGTTCAGTGCTCTAGATACGGTAGATGGAGATAAATTTAATTCCCTTGCGATATCCTTAAGCGTTTTCTTTCGTTTTTCAGGCATGGGATTAGAGAAAATGGGGAACAGTCAAAACAAGGAATTCCTCGACGATGACTTTTAAAATTTGAAGTTAGGCTAGATCTATAAGATGGGCCTAAACTGCTTCAAAAACCTAAGGTCATTTTCTGTAAATAGGCGCAAGTCTTTGATCTGGTACTTGAGCATGGCAATCCGTTCAATGCCCATTCCAAAGGCAAATCCCGTGTATTTTTTGGAATCTATGCCACAGTTTTCCAGTACATTGGGATCCACCATTCCCGAACCTCCAATTTCTACCCAACCGCTCTGCTTGCAGACCGTGCAGCCTTTGCCACCGCAGATCAAGCAAGAAATGTCAATTTCTGCGCTGGGTTCAGTAAAGGGAAAAAAGGAAGGGCGAAAGCGAACTTTAGTTTCCTTGCCAAACATTTCTTTGGCGAAGTGATATAGGGTATTTTTTAAATCTGCAAAACCTACATTTTCATCCACATAAAGACCTTCTACTTGATGGAAAATGCAGTGTGCCCGGGCAGATATGGCTTCGTTGCGGTACACGCGTCCTGGGGAGAGGGTACGAATCGGCGGTTTTTGATTTTCCATCACCCTCACTTGAACCGAAGAGGTATGGGTCCGTAAGGCTATATCAGGATTTTTTTCGATAAAAAAGGTGTCCTGCATTTCTCTGGCAGGATGGTTTTCTGGAAAGTTGAGCGCAGTAAAATTATGCCAATCGTCTTCTATCTCAGGGCCCTCGGAAAGATTAAATCCAATTCGTTCAAAAATCTCTAGTATGCGTTGTCGCGTGGCCGTGAGAGGATGTATGCCTCCCAAAGGATAATTTACGGGGGGAAGCGTGAGGTCGATAGCCGCCGTTCTTGTTTTTTTGGACGTAGCCGCTACTTTTTCGATGAGGACCTGAAATTTTTCCTCTGCGAGTTGCTTTACTTCATTGACCGCCTGCCCGTAGCTCCGCTTTTCTTCATTGGGAATTTGAGCGATGCCAGCCATGAGCTCACCCACGACGCTCTTTTTAGAAATAAATTCCATTCGATACGCTTCCAGCTGCTCGGGGCTTTGGGCGTCTGCTGCAGCAATGGCTGCCTTGATCGATGCGATTTTATCTTGGTACATGGATGACCTCAAGTTTCTTAGGCAAAGCTATTATTTTTTAGACGATTTGGGAGTCCTCCAATTCAAACTCTTTTGAAAATATACCTTTTACCTTGCTACATACCGAGAATTACCAGGTTCTGCCTCCTCCTGGGGGTCTTCCCATCATCCAGGGTTGTTGGGGCTCTGGAGCAGGCTGCTTGAAATTGCCCAAAATGTAGGTAAAGGTGATCAATCCGTAGCGAGTGAGAACGTTGGTAAAAACGTCGGTTACTGCGACGTCGGAGATGGTTCTACTAATGCTGTTGTTTTGATTGAGCACATCAAATACCACGGCCTTGATCTCCGCTTTGTTGTTTTTTGCAAAGCGGAAGCCTCCTTCCAAATTCCATAACCAAAAATTCTGATTAAACCCTTCGGAAAGTCCAGAATAGAGGGAATGGGAGACGTTGTTGCCCATAAAGAATTTCCCATTGGTGGAAGAGAAGTATAGGCGGATGTTGGATTCTTGCTGGTAGAAATTATTATTTAAATTTTGTTGCAAGGAGGAGTTGATGATATTGTAAGAGCCCGTGGTACTTACGGAAAAATCAACGTTTTGACTGATATTAGAATTGAAGGTCACTCCCTGACTTAGTGTAAGGTTGTCGTTGAGGTTAGTGGCCCCGTTGATAATTCCAGGACTGCGGTTGAAGCTCACTCGAGAATTGATATTGAATTGGGTTTTCAATTTCTTCAACGGCGCACCATAGGTCAAGAAGAAGCTGGAGCGGAAATTACCATCCAAATTGACCGGTCGGCTTAGCTGTCCTCCCGCTCGAAGTAGGATTTCATTGTTGATCAGAGTGTCTTTGGTAGTCAAGAAGGTGCTATTTCCAATAAAATTAGATGTGACCGAATGGGTAATGAACATAAACAAGGTCCTAGATTTTTCTAGATTCACCTTGCTGATGTTTGCGAAGACATTATGATTGTAACTTTGTCCTAGATTGGGATTTCCAACACTCAGTCTCAAAGGATTTTGGTTATTCACTACATTTTGAAGCTCAGAAACACTTGGTTCGTTGGTACTTGTTCTGTAGCGAATTCTCCAACTAAATCCCGTTTCCCGGTTACGGTAATTCAGATTAGCGCTAGGAAGTAAGTTGTTGAAGCTTCGCTTAAACGTGCCTGGAACAGGAAAAAAAGCCTCGTTGTCTAGTCTTGCGTTTTGGTAGTCTAGATTCAGGTTTACGCTCCAGGTTTGGTTGTTAAAGGCATATCCCGATCGAAGCCTCTGGGTAATGAATTTATTGTCAAATTCATTACTCAAAGCAGTATCAAGTTGAGATTTGCGCTCTTCGTCTATTTGGTAAGTTTTTTGATCGGCTTCGGTGGTATTGTTTCCAACTTGATACCCAAATGTTCCTATGGAATTTTTACCCAATTGTTCAGTAAAGGTAAGGTTCACTCTGTAATTAAGGCCTTTATTGAGTGAGTACGTTTCTTGGGATGCCGTGTCCAGTAGATTTCTTCTAAATTCCCGGCTTGCCGCCAAAAGATCGGAATCTTGATCACGATTCGACCAGGAGGTAAATACTTCTGTTGAAAGCGTTCTTCCTTTCTTATCGAATTTATAGCGGTAGGTCAGGTTATTGGAGAGGTTGATGGCCTTGGTCTGGGCATTGCTAATAGACCGCAGTGCGGAAAGTGAATCCCCTTGATTATTTCGCGTGAGCGCATCTCTATCGCTAAAGGTGGAATTATCTTGAAAAGATAAGCTTGGGGTAGCCACGATGGAATTCTTTTCGTTGATATCGGCTTCAATCCTGGCATTGGCCCTATGGTTATTATTTTTGACGGTATTGATTAGGTTTTCTTGATAAATCTGACGGAAATTTTGATTGACTACTGTCTCCCGGTTGGTAATTTGGCGTAAGGAATTAGATGTATTGTTGAAAAAATAACTTCCAGTGACGTTTACTTTTTTACCCCACTTGTCAGAGTAATTGAGACCTAGGGCATTGGTAGTTACTATACCCCCAGTGTTGCCAACTAGGAAATTATTGTTTCCTCCGCCACCCCATTGGCCGCCCCCAAATCCTCCTCCACCCATACCCATCATTCCTCCCCCACGACCAGCCCCTGCGGAAGCATTGGCGGTCAATCCTGCTAGATCTTGACTGGAGAAATTCTGTTGGTTGATGTTGTTGAAAAGACCTAAAATAGAGATGCGTTGATCCCCTTTAAACAAGTTGAGACTGCCTCCTGCGGCATAGCGATCGTCGGTACCATATCCTGCATAGCTTCTTCCAAAGGAGCCATTCTTTTTGTCCGAACGGAGAATAATGTTGATGGTTTTGGTATAGCTTCCGTCATCAAATCCGGTGAGGCGGCTTTGATCGGAGCGCTGGTCAAGTACTTCTACTCGATCTATGGCGTCTGCAGGCAAATTTCGTAAGGCGATGTTGGGGTCGCTACCAAAAAATTCGCGCCCATCGACTAAGATTTTTTGCACCTGTTCCCCTTGGGCCTGGATTTGGCCCCCTTGAAAGGTGATTCCGGGCATCTTGCGAATCAAGTCCTCTGCCTGTGCATTGGTTTGGGTCTTAAATGCATTGGCATTGAAAGAGGTGGTATCCCCTTTTTGTTCGCCTACCACATTAGTTCCTTGTACGATAACTTCTCCTAATACTTTGGTGTCTTCCTCCAAGATAAGTTCTCCTAATTCCATAGGATCTCTCATGCTGTGGATTCTGGTGATGGTCTTATATCCCAAAAATTTGATTTCAAGTTTAACTTCGGGGATGAAGGGTCGCGCTACCTCAAAGCTTCCATCCGCTGCAGTCACCGTACCCCTCAGCAAAGAATCTGTGACTGTTTTTACCAATACATTGGCTCCTATCATAGGGGTTTTGGTTGCCCCATCGATGAGTTTGCCAGTAAACTTTCTTTCGGTTTGGGCTGGGCCGCTAGGCCTCTGTCCAAATGCAAGTACTGCAAAGAAGAAACAAAAAATAAAGAGGGAAAAAGATAAGTAATTTTTCATAGTTGGCAAGAATACATCCTATTTGACTGCTGAACAAGGTAAAAGGTTTACGCGGTAGAAGGAGTAAAATTAGAATGGGGATTCTAAGGGATGAGTGGTTGTTATTCGATCTAAAAAAGTCATTTTTCCAAAGCCCGAGTCATGACTTCGGAGTAGGAGATGTTGTAATGGCTTTCGTGGTACACGACCTCTCCATGACAAAGGAGAAGCAACTGAGGAGATTCGTGTGCTATTCCTAGGCGTTCTGCTACCTGATCAGACACCGAACGAAAGGCAATCAAGTCAAGGTAATAAGGAATGATTTTTTCGGTATCCTCCACCTTCCAATTTCGAAGCATTCGGTCTAGCGCCATACTACTGATGGAGCATCGGGTACTATGTTTAAAAATAAGCACAGGTTTCTGCTGACTTTCGATGAGGAGTGCTTCAAGTTGTGTCTCCGAAGTGAGTTTATTCCAGTTCATGTCCTCTTTTCGCTATTTTTACAAATTGCACTGCAAAGGTAAGTTACTTTGTCCGTAATCTCCATATGATAAATATCCTGTTTTCCATTTCCTTTCGGAGTATTGCTACGCTCCTATTGACCTGTTTGGGTTTAGCCTTTTGGTCTTGCAAGTCGCTAGATCCTAACGCTAAATTGCCTTTGCCAACGGTTCCCCAAGGCAATTCTTCGGTGAATGTTCCTGTAGATATTCCCATAACTACTCTTGCTACCTTGGCCAATAACTCCATTCCTTCAAAAGTCATTAGTTTAAGAGAGGTGGATTTGGGTAATGGGATACGGGGGGATTTTGATTTTTTTAGAGCAGGAACTATCCAATTGATCCCCTTGGATAGTCAGCGCCTACAAGTAGTATTTCCACTAAAAATTCAAGGAGAAATTGGTCTCAAACCAGGAGGAATTGGCAATTTGCTTCAATCCAAAATTCCATTTAACCGGACCCTTGCCCCCGTGGTGGTCATCAATCCAGAACTCCAGTCCAACTGGTACCTTGGAGTTAGTGAATTTGAGGTGGTTGATTTAGGAGGAAAATTGGCCATTTCTGCTATGGGCTTAGAGTATGATTTAAGTCCCATGGTGAGAAATGAAATTCGAAATTTTGCCAAGCAAAACATCACCTCCAAACCCAACCTTATTCCTCTAAAACCCCTGATGGAGTCGATTTGGAACGAGGTAGGCCAACCCATGCTGGTGGAAATGGAAGGCACAAAAATGGGCCTTTCCATTCGTCCTGAATCCCTTCACCTAAGGGAATACCTAAGGCCCAACAAAGGACTTCATGTGGATCTTGGGATGAAAGGACAGGTACAGCTACATCCTGCCCATGCCATCCCCAAAAAGCCCTACCCTCTTCCTAAAATTTCATCCAATACCGATGCTTCCAACAGCATAGATCTCCACGTGCCTTTCCACCTCACCTATGCAGACTTGGATGCCTTGATCAAGAAATCTTTTGGGGGGAAGGTTTTTCGGATCAACAAACAGTACGTGTTTGAGGCAAAAAATTTGGCCACCCAAGCCTACGGAGATAAATTGGGGATTACTGTAGATTTCATTGCTACTCCTAGCAAGGGCAATCCTTTAAAAGGAGAGATGTTTTTGGTAGGAAGACCTGTTTTCGATGAATCCTCCCAAGTTTTGTTTTTTGAAGAGTTAGACTTCGTGATGAAAAGTACAAGCGCCAAAGCCAAGCTAGGTGCGCTGCTCAAGCAAGGTAAAATTAATCGCCAACTCAACCAGCAAATGAAACTTCCTCTAGGGGAAACGTTAGCTGGAGGGGTGAAGGAAATTCAAGAGCGATTTTCCTTGAAGACCTCTATCGCTACGGTAGATATTTTAGACTTGAAAATGATTCCCGTGGGATTTTATCCTACAGCCACGGGCTTGGCTATCCCCTTGAGGGCAAGGGCCAAAACCAGCATTCGATGGAAATAGGAAATTGAAAATGAGCCCTGTAGCCAAAGGGCTTACTTTCTTCCATCAATAATTTTTCCGACTACCTCTGGATCGAGTAAGGTGGAGGTGTCCCCCATGGCATCCAAACTTCCTTCGGCGATTTTTCTTAAAATCCTTCTCATAATTTTACCTGAACGGGTTTTTGGAAGCCCTGGCACCAATTGAATTTTGTCGGGTTTGGCAATTGGCCCAATGATGCTGGCAACAGTCTCCTTAATTTCCTGGACCAAGGAGGATTCATTTGGTGTACTCTGATCACAGATGACAAAAGCGTAGATCCCTTGTCCCTTGATTTCATGAGGATAGCCTACCACCGCAGATTCGATCACTTTGGGATGTTCGTTGATGGCATTTTCCACCTCAGCGGTGCCCATGCGATGTCCCGATACATTGATCACGTCGTCTACCCTTCCTAAAATTCGGTAGTAGCCGTCGTGGTCTCTCTTGACTCCATCTCCAGTAAAGTATTTGTTTTTGTAGGTAGAAAAATAAGTTTGCCTGCAGCGTTCGTGATCCCCGTAAGTCGTGCGGATCATGGAAGGCCAAGGAAATGTGATACACAAATTTCCTTCCACCGAATTGCCCGTAAGTTCTTTCCCTTTCGCATCTACGATGCAAAGTTGAATTCCAGGCAAAGGCAGCGTGGCATAGGCTGGTTTGGTGGGCGTAATTCCAGCTAAAGGAGAGATCAATATGCCTCCAGTTTCGGTTTGCCACCAGGTATCTACGATGGGGCACTTGCCCTTGCCAATGTGGGTATGGTACCAGTGCCAAGCTTCCTCGTTGATGGGTTCCCCTACCGAACCTAGCACTTTGAGCGAACTCAGATCATGCCCTTCTATGGGCCCTGTACCAAAAGCTTGCAAGGCTCGAATGGCCGTGGGTGCGGTGTAAAAAATGTTGACTTTGTGCTTATCGATGATCTCCCAAAACCTCCCTGCATGCGGGTAGGTAGGGATGCCCTCGAATAGCAAGGTAGTTGCTCCTGCAAGTAAAGGTCCGTATACCATGTAGGAGTGCCCCGTGACCCAGCCAATGTCAGCCGTACACCAGTACACATCTCCTGGAGTATACTGAAAGACATTTTCGAAAGAATACTTGGTGTAGACCATGTAGCCTCCTGTAGTATGAACCACGCCTTTGGGTTTGCCCGTGGACCCTGAGGTATAGAGGATAAATAGCATGTCTTCGCTATCCATTTCTTCGGCCTTGTGTGCCGAAGGTTTTCCTTGGATAAGGTCATGCCACCAACAATCCCTTCCGGAGACCATGGAGATTTCTTGTCCTGTACGACGGTAAACAATGACTGTTTCTACGCTAGTTTTTTCTAAAGCCTCATCCACAATTGCTTTTACAGGCACTTGTTTGTTGCCCCGGTAGTTGCCATCTGCGGTCACGATAGCCTTGGCCTTGCAATCTAGAATCCGATCTGCCAAGGAGGTACTAGAAAATCCTGCAAAAACTACAGAATGTATAGCACCTATTCGTGCACAGGCCAGCATGGCCACGGCTGCCTCGGGTACCATGGGCATGTAGATGATGACCCGATCTCCTTTTCCAATGCCTTTGGACTGTAAGGCATGGGAAAACCTACAGACTTCTTCGAAAAGCTGTCGGTACGTGAGGGTCCTCGAGGGCTCTGTGGGTTCGTTGGGTTCCCAAATGATGGCAGGTCTCTCCCCAAGGGTGTAAAGGTTTTTTTCAAAAATATTTTCGGTGAGGTTGAGTTTGCCGTTCAAAAACCAGCGTACGTCTGGCTCCTCAAAATTCCATTGCAGGACTTTGTCCCATCGTTTTCTCCAATAAAAAGAGTCCGCGATGCGTGCCCAAAATTCTTCGGGCTGGGCGATGCTTTTTTGGTATTCGTATAAATATCCACTTAGGGTATGTAATCGGTCGCTCATGGCTTGATGAGAAGTTTTGAAAAATGATCAATGCTCGTATGCTTTTCCTGCTCCCTTAGGAATGCGTATGTTTTGGATTAGGGACTGTACCTCCTTGGGAGGGGGAGGGCTTAGGTACGATACGCCAAAGCAAACTAAGAAATTGAGAATCATGCCCAAGGTGCCAATACCTTCAGGGGAGATTCCCCACCACCAATGTGCAGCAGTATTGAGATCGGGATACACAAATTTGAAATAGGTGATGTAGGAAATGGTAAATAAGAGTCCCGTGAGCATGCCAGCGATGGCGCCTTCCTTGGTGACTCGGGTAGAGAAAATACCCAAAAGAATCACGGGGAAGAAAGAAGATGCGGCTAAGCCGAACGCAAAGGCTACCACTTCCGCCACAAAACCTGGAGGATTTATTCCAAAATATCCAGCCAAGAGTACGGCCCCTGCAGCAGAAAATCTGGCTATCCTCAACTCTTTCTTTTCCGAAAGGCTAGGCTTAAATGTTTTGAATAGGTCCCTAGAGACAGAGGTAGAGATAACTAGCAATAGCCCCGCCGCAGTGGATAAGGCGGCAGCCATGGCTCCAGAAGCGACCAATCCTACCACCCAATTGGGAAGTCTGGCGATTTCCGGACTTGCCAATACCATAATGTCCTTGTCAATCTTAAGCTCATTTGCCTGTGGATCTGCGAGGTACTGCACTTTCCCATCCCCGTTTTTATCTTCTATTTGTATCAAATTGGTTTTTTCCCAGTTTTGAACCCACTCTGGAAGTTGGGCAATAGGTTTTTGCGAAGTGGATTGGAGGGTATTGTAGATGCCAAAGGCAGCCATGGCTGGTGCTGTGGTGTAGAGAATGGCAATAAACACCAAAGCATAACCTGCAGAAAGCCTGGCGTCTTTTACTTTTGGTACGGTAAAAAAGCGGACTATGACATGGGGCAGACCTGCCGTACCTACCATCAAGGCCAAGGTAATCATAAGCATGTCCATCATGCTCTTTTTCCCTGAGGTATATGCACCAAATCCCAACTCCAGCAGCATGCCGTCAAGTTTATCCAAAAGAGGTTTCCCTTCGGCTACCGAACCGCCGAGTCCAAGTTGGGGGATGGGCATATCAGTAAGTTGAAGGGAAATAAAAATAGCTGGCACCATGTAAGCGAAAATCAGGACGCAGTATTGGGCTACCTGGGTATAGGTGATGCCTTTCATGCCGCCCAAGACGGCATAAAAAAAGACAATCGCCATGCCTATGACTACCCCCCATTCTATGGGAAGTTCTAGGTAACGGGAAAAAACGATACCTACCCCACGCATTTGGCCGGCTACATAGGTAAATGAGATGAATAAGGCACATACCACCGCTACCACTCTAGCTTTTTTGGAATAATAGCGGTCCCCCACAAAATCAGGTACGGTAAACTTTCCGAATTTTCTCAAGTAGGGGGCTAGAAGCAAGGCAAGCAACACATAGCCTCCAGTCCAACCCATCAGGTAGACTGAACCATCGTACCCAGAAAAGGCAATGATTCCTGCCATGGACATGAAAGATGCTGCCGACATCCAATCTGCAGCGGTGGCTAGCCCATTGGCTAGGGGAGATACACCTCCTCCTGCCACATAAAATTCTTCCGTGCTTCCTGCACGGCTCCAAATGGCGATACCAATATACAGGGCGAAGCTAAGTCCAACGAGCAGGTAGGTCCAGGTCAATATATCCATCTTATTCTTCGTTTACCTTAAACTCACGGTCCAGCTTATTCATTCGTATCACGTATATAAAGATCAATGCGATGAATGCGTAGATGGATCCCTGCTGCGCAAACCAAAATCCTAGTTTATATCCTCCCAACCGGTAGGCATTGAGTTCCTCTACCCAGACGATCCCACATCCAAATGATACCAAAGCCCAGAAAAAAAGAAGTATGGCAAGAGTTTGGAGATTTTTTTTCCAATACAATTTCATGTGTGAAGAGGAGGGCGACATGGTTATTTTGGAGTTAAGGGCCTAGAGCAATAATCAAAAAAAGCGAATATTATTTTTTGAAGGAAGAAAACCTTGAAAAAAGAATTAACCCGACTCCTAAAGACGAAGTAAAAATGGAAGTGCTGATTTCAAACTAGGCTGTGATCGGTATGACTATGCAAATCCCCATCAAACCTCAAAGGCAACTTAAATGATAAACTCCGAAGCCATAGCCAGGGCTGCAGCAATGCAGGTGATCAATAGCTTGTTGAGCTGAAAATTATGATGGGGACTACTTTCAAAAAATATGGTCGTGGAGATATGCAAAAATCCACCCGTAACCAATCCATACAAGATGCCTATCCCTTCTAGGGAAAGTAAGCCCTGGTCGATCAGAAAGGCACTGGAAAGCATACCAAATGGAGAAGATAAGGAGAAAATGATGAGCAAGACCAGGGTCCATTTTTTGGAAAGAGAAGAAGAAAGCACTGCCGCTAAGGCAAAGGCGGCTGGACCCTTGTGCATGATAATTCCCATCAAAATGGTTTTATCACTGTGTGCGTGAGCAAGGGGATTACTAGGGGATACCGATCCATGGGATAGGAGGGTGCCTTCTAAAAAGGCATGAATAAACAAACCAAGCATTAGGGAAATCACCCCTTTGTAGGAGGCTGCTTGATGCTTGTGAATATGCCCATGCTCTATCCCTGCAGACCAAAATTCAAGGACTTGTTGCAAAAGGAAGCCCAACAAAATATAAATCCCCATGCGGGTGGGGTCGTAATTCCCAGAAAATAATTCGGGAATAATGTGTAAAATGGTAATAGAGAAAAGGTAAGAGCCTGCAAATACTAGGACCAATTTGAAATGCTTGTCTCTGAAATTAGGAGCCACAAATACCAGTAGTCCAGATCCTAAGGCTGTGAAAAAAAGTAGGAGAAAATAGATTGTCATAGTCCGTGCATCTTTTCCCAGCATTTCAGGAAGGATGACTTATTTTTTTACAAAGGTATAAAAATTCAATAATGTTGCATTTATGGGATCAGTAAATTGGGAAGGACAGATATTTCCTTAGTTCCGGACTAGCGTACAGGGACACCTTTTCTCCTTTTTTATTAAAAATTAAAATCATCGAGACATCGCTACGAGCTGAATCTAGTTGCATGGCCTTGTACCATCCCTCCACCCAAAGCATTTCAGAAAGAATACCTGCTTCCTTGGAGGTTTTTGCAAAAACACTTGCACTTAGAAGGCCGTGTGTGACTGGATAGGCTGTTCTGGGATCAAGGAGTTTTGGTTTTTTAAGGGAATCCTGTTGGTAGTAGTCTGTGTAAAGGCCAGAAGTGGCTACCGACATTTGGTCCAAGGCAATCAGCCCTTCCTGCTTTTTTTCCATTGAGTCTGGGTGGATAAATTTAAGTTTCCACAACTCTTTTTTTTCGTTCAGTCCCTTGGCCTTGGTATGTCTGCCTAGCTGAATAAAATAGTGCCCTACCCCCTTCAAGTCCAAAAACTGAGTAACTTGATCTAGGGCTATGGTTTTTCCAAAGTCACTGAAATCTAATTTCAATCTGGGGTCAGTTTTGGAAATCAAGGTGTCTGTGACTACCAATCCCTTCATTCCCATCCTCGACAGCATGCTCTGCAGATCGGTACTATCTTGTAGGGTGGCCTTGGTGGAAGAAAAACTCCATACCCCATACAGGTCCTTGCTGCTAGGGTCCCAAGCCATTTCGGCTTTCTGCGCCTGGTCCAGAGCAGACCTCAATAAAGCTACAAATTCAGAAGAGGGATTGATCAAGGAATCTTGCGCATTCAATTGGGACAATTCCGTTCTTGGGGATGCCAACAATACTTGCTGGGCATGGTGGGTAAAAATGGAATCTATGCTAGAAGATAGGGAGCTAGCCAGGGGTGGGTACAAGACCAAAAAAGAATCTCCAAGAAAATCTCCCTCCAAAACTACCAATCCCTCTGCACTCCTGCTTTCTCTGAGCTTAGGTTCTTGATTCCTCAGGGATCGGAAAAAATAAATCCCCAATACCAGGAGAACCAAGATCAAGGAATAGAGTAAATTTTTACGCGTTTGGGGAGTCATGCTCAGGTGATTTGGTTACAAATTTATCCCATTTTTTTTAAGCAAAGGATAAGTCCCTATTTCTGCTTCCATTGTGTATATTTGTTCAGACTGAGCACCGCATGAGAGAAGATTACCTAAATGGAAGTGACTCCCACCTGGGACCTAAGGATCGTGAATTTGAGCGGGCTTTGCGTCCCTTAAGCTTCGAAGATTTTACGGGCCAAGCCAAGATCATCGAAAATCTGCGGGTATTTGTGCATGCAGCCAAGAAAAGAAATGAACCTCTGGACCACGTACTTCTACATGGACCTCCAGGTCTTGGCAAGACTACCCTGAGCCACATCATTGCCAACGAACTTCAAGCAGGAATAAAGATTACTTCTGGACCTGTGCTGGATAAACCTTCCGACCTGGCGGGGCTCCTGACCAACCTAGAAGAAGGGGATGTACTTTTCATAGATGAGATCCATAGGTTAAATCCCATTGTGGAGGAGTACCTCTATTCTGCCATGGAAGATTACCGCATTGATATCATGCTCGATAGTGGTCCAAATGCCAGGTCTGTTCAGATTTCTCTAAATCCATTTACCCTCATCGGAGCTACCACTCGATCTGGACTGTTGACTTCCCCTTTGCGTGCGCGATTTGGTATCAATTCCCGATTGGAATACTATGACGCCAAGCTCTTGACCGATATCGTCCTTCGCTCAGGGGGGATTTTGCAGACGCCGATAGACGAAGTGGCAGCATACGAACTTGCCCGGAGAAGTCGGGGTACTCCTCGTATTGCCAACATGCTCCTGCGGCGTACACGAGACTTTGCCGAAATCAAGGGGAATGGTACCATTACGTTGGAGATCGCCAAATTGGCCTTGAATGCCTTAGATGTGGATGAAAATGGCTTGGACGAAATGGATAATCGCATCCTGCTGACCATTATTGAGAAATTTAAGGGAGGGCCTGTAGGATTGGGAACCATTGCTACAGCCTGTGGGGAAGAGGCCGAAACCATTGAAGAAGTGTACGAACCCTTCTTAATTCAGGAAGGATACCTCAAACGTACCTCTAGGGGTAGAATGGCAACGGAACTAGCTTATAAGCATTTAAAAATAAAACCTACAGGGGCTAGCGGATCTCTTTTTGACCTCTAAGCAGGATAAGGGTACTTGTCTTTACCTAAATTTTTCCAAGGATTTTTCTAGGATTTGCCCAAAGCGAAACACATCCATAAAGCTGGTATATAGGGGGGTGGGTGCCAGTCGGATCACGTTGGGATTTCTCCAATCCCCTACGACCCCCTGACTATACCACTCTTCAAAAACGGCTTTGCCTCCCTTGTGAATCAACAAAGACAATTGGCATCCTCGCTCTTCAGGATTTTTTGGGGTGATGATTTCTAAAATTTCTGATTTTCCTCCCAGTAGCTCTATCAAATATTCCAGATACCCCGTCAATTGCTCACTTTTTTTACGAAGGGCAGGCATGCCCGCTTCTTGAAACAAATCCAAAGAAGCTTGGTGTACCGCTAAGGACAGGACGTTAGAACAAGCAAGTTGCCAACCGTCTGCTCCAATCATGGGTTGGAATCCTTTTTCCATTTTGAAGCGCTCTTCCTCCTTATGTCCCCACCAGCCTGCAAATCGCGGCAAATCCGCCCGAGTGGCGAATCGCTCGTGAACAAAAATTCCCGAGACATTGCCAGGGCCTGAATTCAGATATTTATAGCTGCACCAAGCCGCAAAATCTACGTCCCAATCGTGCAAGTGAAGCAGGACATTCCCTGCAGCATGGGCCAAATCAAATCCTGCAAGCGCCCCCACTTCGTGAGCCGCTTGGGTGATGGCTTGGATGTTGAAAAGCTGTCCCGTGTAGTATTGGATTCCTGCCATATTGACTAGGGCCAATGCACTTCCTTGCTTTTTGATTTCTGCCAGGATATCCTCCGTGCGCAAGGTATACTCTCCCGGTCTAGGCTGTAGCTCCACCAATACCTCTTGGGGATCTAGTCCATGAAACTTGATTTGGGTTTCCAGCATGTATTGGTCGGAAGGAAAGGCTCCTGCTTCCACTAAAATTTTATATCTAGAAGCAGTGGGTCGGTAAAAGGAAACCATCAACAGGTGCAAGTTTACCGAAAGGTAATTCATGGCCACTACCTCTACGGGCAATGCACCTAGGAGTTCAGCCAGAACGGGCTTTGATTTCTTTCTGACCGAATACCAAGGATCTTCTCCATGAAAATACCCATCCACTCCCCTAGTTGCCCAAGCTGCCAATTCCTTGTCAACGTAAGCGGCAGCAGTCTTGGGCTGTAGGCCTAGGGAATTGCCACAGAAGTACAGGGCGTCTTTTTCTTTGACTTTGGGAAAATGAAATCGAGACCTAAAGTGGGCCAATGGATCCTTGGCATCCATCGCGCTTGCGTAGGCTTCGGAAAATGCGTAGGGGCTATGATTCATTACTTAGAGTAGGGAAGAATAGGGTTGAAAATAACTAGGCTCATGAGGAGCAAAGTCAGGGGATTCTTTGACTTCAAACTTACTAGAAGGGGAGTACTTTTCTAGTAAGAAGCCTAGTTTTTATTAAAGACGAATGCTTTTTGGCAACCATTTTTCCATTTCGGCTGAAGCAACATGCTCTTTGTCAGGAGATGCCCTTAAGGAGAAATACACTTTTTATCTTAATTTGTTAAAATTACTCGTTTCACATGCCTTATCCCATTGCTGATCTTCATTGCGATTTGTTGTCCTACTTGTCAAAAATCCCGAAGTCAAGTCCCTTCGACAAAGAACAAATTGCCTGTGCAATTCCCTGGCTCTTAGAAGGAAAAGTGAAATTGCAGGTCATGGCAATTTATACCGATGTGCAGAAGGGGAGCATGGTATCCGCAACGAAGCAAGCGCATATTTTTGAGGACCTGCTGCAGCGGTATCCTGATATATTACATCAAGTAAATCTAGCGTTTCTCGAAAATTTTTCTCAAAAGTCTGAGATTGGTATTTTGGCAGCTATAGAAAATGCTGCAGGCATCGGCGACGAACAAGCTTCGTGGAAAGAAATCTATCCCCAATTTGATGCATTGCTAAAAAGCGTAGGTCAGTTTGCCTACATCAGCTTGACCCACCATACCGAAAATCGTTTTGGAGGTGGAAATTACACCGAAGGCATAGGACTCAAAGAGGATGGGAAGCGCCTGTTAGACTACATGGCAGGAAAGCGAATTCCAATAGATCTTTCTCATACTTCAGACCTCTTGGCAGAAGGCATTCTGAGCTATGTGGATAGGCATCGCCTTCCCATACCCGTGATGGCAAGCCATTCCAATTTTCGTTCCCTTTGGGACCACAAGCGCAACCTAAGCGATGAATTTGCTCAAGAAATTGTGCATAGGGAAGGAATCATTGGGGTCAATTTTCTTCGCGCATTTCTTGACGACAAGGTGCCAGAGCGATTATTTGATCACCTTCTCTACGGGATTCAACTCAACGAGAATGCCATCTGCTTTGGAGCGGACTTTTTTTATACCGCAGACTTCCCGGATCCATCTCGACATCCCTTTTATTTTCCTGTGGCAGCGCATGCTGGAAAATACCCTAGTATACTGGAGAAATTGAGCACTAGTGCAACTGTACCCCAACTCAAAAAGGTAGCTTACGAGAATGTGGTACGCTTTTACCAAAAGATCTGGAACTGATGTCTAGCCATCACTTTGTAAAGGAACAGCAGGAGCCAGCCGTAATTATCTTGGAGGTGGATGGCATCTCCTTTGAAAGCATCGCTCCACTCCTGGAGTGGTCCCCAACCTTGCTGGTTGCACAGGAAGCAGTGGAGGTAGTATTGAGCTGGGGAATAAAAATCGATGTAGTGTTGGCCTCCATGCATTTTCAAGGCGAAAACATTCACTTATTGGAAGAGCAGTATCCGCTCCGTTTTTTGACGGTTTCGTCTTCAACTGCTTTGGAGGAAGGCATACAATACCTCTTAGCCTCCCAACATAAAGGCGTGCATCTGGTGGGTTTCAATCACCAAAAACACCAGCAATTGGAAGAAAAAATACAACACTTGGATCTTACTCTAGTGGATGGAGATTGGAAATACTATCCGGTCAAAGGAGGGAAGTTTTCCAAGTGGTTTGCTGCGGCTAAAATCCGCCTTTTGGCCAGCGAGAATCAGCCTGTGGAGGTGTCCAACGCAGACGGGACCTTGCTTTTTCCGGTGTGCTACCTGACCCAGCTGGAAGTTCCTGAAGGCATGTCTACCTTTTCCAGTACGGGTATTTTTTGGATAGGTGAGCGGGTACGGGGTTAGGATCCTACTGCTAGATACAAACCTGCTGCAGCAATTGCGCCTAGGATGGGTCCTAGAATAGGAACCCAAGCATAGCCCCAATCGGAGGTTCCTTTGCCTTTAATAGGTAGAATTTGGTGCATGATCCTTGGTCCTAGATCTCTGGCAGGATTGATGGCATATCCTGTAGTCCCTCCCAAGGCCAATCCAATCACCCATACCAAGAAGGCAACGGGCAAGGCTCCCAAAGAGCCCAATCCTATGGGCGTTTTGGTGTCGCCATCCAAGGAGGCTCCTGAGATATACAAAATCACAAATACCAATACAAAGGTGCCAATGGCTTCAGAAATGACGCTCGTCGTGTAATTTCTAACGGTAGGATCTGTACAAAAAATACCTCTTTTAAGTCCTGGGTCTTCGGCCAAGTCTACGTGATGTCTATACATCAACCAAGCCAGCCCCGAACCCAACATGGCTCCTCCAAGTTGTGCAAAAACATAAGCTCCCACCGATTCCCAGGCAAATTTTCCAACCACCGCCAAGGCCAAGGTAACGGCTGGATTGAGGTGTGCTCCGCTGTAGGGACCCGTTACCACTACTCCACAAAAAACGGCCAGAGCCCAGGCCGTAGTAATCGCAATTAGGCCTCCGCCATTTCCTTTGGTACCGGGTAAAATTACGTTGGCTACTACTCCAGTGCCAAGTAAAATGACCAGGGTGGTACCGATAAATTCTGCTAGTGTTGGATTCATTCTTCCCAGTGTTTAGTTCGTTGTACTGCTTTGTTCC
>JAJTDZ010000081.1 GCA_021298245.1 Algoriphagus sp.
CATCCCCCGATCGAGCACCACCTTGTAGCGAAGCCCGGTGCCCGTATTGATCCAAGCGATACGCACTCCTCGGCCTGCTCCATTATCTAAAACGGAAGTTTCAATCCCTCCCAGTTGCTGGGAGTTGGAGAGGGTATGCTTCCAATTTTGGGGGGCTTGGTGCTTCATTTTTTTTACCGTAAAATCCATGTCTAGGCTAGTCTTCCCTATTCCTTTTTCAAGAGAATATTCTTAAACATGACCTTCATGGGTGGGCCTACATGGACTTGAAAACCAAATAAACCGCTCGATTTTCTATTTTTAGCATCCTCATCCAGAACTTCACTCATCAGGGTACCGTTGACATAATGCTTCATCAGATTACCCTTGGCTACGATATGAATCGTATTCCACTCTCCCTTTTTGATCAGGTTTCCAAGTGCAGCACGATCGCCCAACTCTTCCACAAGGACCAATCCTTTCCAGGCATTGTTGTGCACATATTCCCCTACGGAGGTGATGGAGTCTGGAGCTGAAGCAATTTGCGTCTTCTGACCTCGGTAAGCCAAAGTGGTCCGCTTTCGCTCTTCGTAGTTTTGACCTGTGTAGAGATTACCCCCATCGATATCGGCCTGGTAGCCTCGTAGGGCATAGGCTACCTCCGTAAAGCGCTCACTTCGGTATTGCACCCCGGAGTTTCCTTTTTCTGAAATCCAAAAATCTACCTTCAACTCAAAATCACCTACTTCTCCTCCTTTCCAGATAATGAAAGTATTGTTCTTTAGAACTGTTTCAGGAGTAATTTCCCCTACCATCGCTCCCTCTTTTACAGACCAATAGACCGGATCAAATTCCCAACCCTTGAGACTTTTTCCATCAAAAAGAGAGATGAAGTCATCCTGCTGCTCAGATGCCTGTGCTGAACTACTGGAGTCTAAAGACATGGTCCAGGATATCCAAGAGGCGAGCATCAGCAAGCCAAGGATCCCCCAAATTTTGAGCGTAATGGAGCGAATCATTTTTGTGTGAGTGGTTGTTTGTAAACCGCATGGTTCGCGTTGCCTCCCGAAATCAAATAGGCCATCAAGTCCTTCAATTCCTCTTCATTCAGTCGATTGACAAGACCTGGCATCATGATGGATACATCTGAATTTTTCTTGAGGGAAACGGTGTTTTTGGGTACCTTTTTGATATCCGCCGGTGCAAATGGGTTTTGGGAGAGGTAGTAATGCTGCCCGTCCTCATCGGTGATTTTTCCTACCAAAGATCCTCCAGCTTTGAGTTCAAGGACGGTAGCATGGTATTGATCGGAGATGGTGGCATTCGGATCCAGCGTGGCCACTAGAATGTCCTTGGCAGAAAAGCGTGTTCCCAACTGACTCAGATCTGGACCAATCGCCCCTCCTTGATCCATTAAATCATTGCCATTTTCCGTAAGCAATTTTCCACCCGACAGCTCGTCGTACTTTTCAAAGTCTGCCTTATCCACAGAGGCCAGGGCCATTTTCCGAGTCCGATCGAGGAACCCTACATAACTTCTACCTCCTTTGTAGGCAGTCAGTGCATTCTTAATCCATCCAAAATATTCCTCCCGCTGGATCGCAGTCCATCCTTTATCCGCGCCACCCAAAACGGTAGCATAAAAGGTAGCCTGCGCTGGAGGTACATTAGCCAGCATGTTGGCAATGTCCAATCCGTATTGTGGATTTCGGAAAATCAAATCGGAAGAGGCCGTAAATGTCTTTTGGTAGTTGGGGTCGTCTTTGGCATTCTTGAGTAACGCAAGGGTCTTCCCTACCGCCGAAGGGGCATCTAAGTGCACGAGCAAGATGGAAAGGGATCGGTTGAGCAGGTTGTCATCTGCAGGGTAATGGGGATCCAAATAGGTCACCAACTGGGCTTTGCTAGCAGTGGCACCTTGATCGTAGCGCGCCAGGATGACTTCAATGGTTCGAAGGATATTTTGCTTGTCCGTTGCAGAAAGTGTAGCATAATCCACTTGCATCAAGCTTGTCAGCATACCTGCCGCATCCGCATTCGTGCCCTGGTGAGCCAAGGCCAAAATGGCTTGAATTTTCGTGGTAGGATTGGTTTCCGCTAGGGCTCTTGCCTTCCAAGTGGCTACAGGCTGATGTTCCACGGCTACACGGGCAGCATACTGCACAAAACGATCCGGATGATTGAGGTGATTCCAAGCTTTTTCCAGTCCTGCTGCAGAAGCTCCTTTGGCATGGAATTGCTCCAATTCCCTTCTCAACTTCGCTTCTTGGGGTAAATCTGCCTCCTTGAGAGGAGTGTAGGTATCCAATTCCCCTGCATAGTAAACTCGGTAGAGGTCAGATTCCAGTCTTCTACCTCCGGTGGCAAAATACATTGCTCCGTCAGGACCTATGGTGCCGTCAGTCAAAGGCAATGGAGCACCAGATATAAACTCCTCAGCTGTCGCTTCGTAACTACCTCCCTTAGGGGTCAAATGAATGGCATAAATAATTCCAAAGCTCCAATCAAAGGCAAATAAGGCTTTTTTGTATTTGCTAGGAAAATTAGCTTTCAACCCAAACATTACGTTGGTAGGAGAACCCTGTCCTATATTGAGGGTAGCGGGGAGGTTGTCAGGGTAATTGGGCGACCACTTGGAATTGCCTGTTCTCCATCCGTACTCGGATCCACTGGTCAAGTGAGCAATGCGCGTAGGTCGGTACCAAGGCATGCCAAAATCCCATTCCATATCCGAATCGTATCCGAAAATATCCCCCACTTCATTGTAGTCAAAGTCAAAAGTGTTTCGGTAGCCCGCAGAAATCAACTCCCAGTCTTTTCCCTCGGGATCAATTCGCGCCAACCAGCCTCCTGGGGCTTTTCGATCATTGGCATGTCCTCTGGGGTCCTTGATCAAGGGAAATAGGTTGTCTTCCTGCCAGACTCTAGGCAAGCGGTAGTGGTTCATGTCTGGCACATCCACATGATTTCCAGCTATGATATATATTCCCTTGCCGTCAGGAGTGAGTTTTAGCGAATGGGGCCCGTGTTCTCCTTGCTCTCCCTTGAGTTCGCGAATTTGGGTGACGGTTTCAAACTGATCGTTTCCATCCAAGTCTTGAATTCTATAAAGCCCGGTTGGCCGACTAAAGGTCTCGTCAGGATTATGATTGACCATCACGTAAAGGGAATTGAAGGCATAGAGTAGGCCTTGCGCATAGCCCATTCCTACTTGTGGCTCGGCTACGTTTCCAATGAGTAGCTTTTCCACCTTGGGCTTCACCGTGGAATCCGATCCTATGGGAGGCAATTCCAAGCGGTACAAAAATCCGTATTGATCTGAGGTAATCATGCGACCCTTGTCGTCAAAGGTCATGGCTACCCAGGATCCTTGTTCGTTTTCCCCAGGACTGTAAAGAAGCTCAGCAACAAATCCTTCGGGGAGTCGAAGCTTATCCAGTTTGGGATTGCCGGTAAGTTGTCTTCCTTTTTCTTCTGGAGCACATCCCCAAGCTAGTACCACTAGGGCTAAAAAAACCATGCAGAAAATGGGCGTAAGGCGTGTATTCATATATTTTGGGTGTATCGCTGTATATAAAATTCTATTTCTTCAAATCAAGATGAGAAAAAATTTAAAGGGAAAAAAGAACTGATATCAAGTTTTTTCTTTGGGAAAAAGTCCAAATCCCAGGGAAGAATTTACTCCATGCACAAAAAGAGATTGACAATGGTCTGCATTCTGCTTAGTATTATCCTCATTAATCCTTGGTGCTAATGAAAAATCAATTGGGTCAATTTTGTCTTTTAGGCTTGGCTTGGGTTTGCGTTTTGCTTTCGAGCTGTACCCCAGAGCCTACTCTTGAACTCCGAAAAGGAACTAGAATCGCCCTGGTGGGCAATAATTTAGGTTCGAGAATGATGGAATATGGAGGCCTAGAGACGGAACTTCATCTGAGGTATCCCGACAGCACCCTCTTTATCCGTAACCTTTGCGATCCAGGCGATACTCCTGGATTTCGCCCTCGCTCAGGCACCAACGATCCCTGGGCTTTTCCAGGTGCCGAACAGTACCAAGACGAATACGCGACTCCTTCAGGCTCGGAGGGTTTTTTAGAAAAACCAGATCAGTGGTTGACTCGTCTTCAAGCCGATGTGGTCATTGGATTTTTTGGTTTCAATGAATCTTTCCAAGGGGAAGAAAAACTCCCCCTGTTTAAAGAGGAATTGGAAGCTTGGATTTTGCATTCCAAAGCCCAGCGCTACAACGGAAAGGCGGCTCCACAACTCGCCTTGGTCTCCCCCATTGCTTTTGAGGATTTGTCTTCCGTGAAGGATGTTCCTGACGGAAAAAAGGAAAATGAAAACTTACAGCGCTATACCGAAGCCATGGAGGAGGTGGCTAAAAAGCATCAGGTGGTTTTTGTGGATGCATTTACCCCAAGTAAAAGTTGGTACCAAGCCAGCGAAGAACCACTGACCATCGATGGAAGCCAACTCACCGAAGAAGGATATGAAAAGTTGTCGGTACTCCTTGCAGATAAGATTTTTGGAGAAGCCTCCACCAAAGCAGAAGCCAACAGAGACCTGATCGATCAAGCCGTACTGGAGAAAAACTGGTTTTGGCACAACGACTACAAAATTCCCAACGGGGTCCATGTGTTTGGAAGACGTTATGATCCTTTCGGACCGGACAATTACCCCTTTGAATTGGAGAAAATCCGCCAGATGACCGCCATTCGGGACACAGCCATCTGGGAAGCAAATGTGGGTAAAATCAAAGATCTCATGGCAGCAGATGCGTTCACTCGATCCTTGCCGGAGGTGGAGACCAATTACAATCCGGAGGCGAATGGAAGCTTGACCTACCTGTATGGAGAAGATGCCCTCAAATCCATGAAGGTACCAGAAGGCTACAAAATCGAACTTTTTGCCTCTGAAAAAGAGTTTCCAGACCTAGCCAACCCCGTGCAACTGTCCTTTGACAACAAGGGTCGGCTTTGGGTGGCCACCATGCCCAGCTACCCGCATTACAAGCCTGGAGATCCGCGCCCTTCAGACAAACTCCTCATCTTGGAAGATACCAACGGAGATGGGAAGGCCGATAAGCAAACCGTCTTTGCGGACAAGCTCCACATCCCAGTAGGGTTTGAAATTGCTGCAGAAGGCGTTTATGTTTCCCAAAGCCCAAATTTGATTCTATTGGAAGACACCAATGGAGACGATAAAGCAGACAAAAAGACGGTACTCCTCTCCGGATTTGACGATCACGATACACACCACGCCATCTCTGCCTTTGCAGCAGACGAAAGTGGTGCCATCTACATGGCGGAAGGGGTGTTTTTGCATACCAACGTAGAAACCTCCTATGGGCCTGTTCGTGCTACCAATGGGGGATTTTACCGATACGAACCCAAGCGGCATAAGTTGGAGCGAGTCAACCAAGTCAGCATTCCCAACCCTTGGGGCATCGCTTTTGATCACTGGGGGCAAAATTTCTATGCAGAAACTTCCGGCCCAAATGTGAACTGGATGCTTCCCGGTTCCACGCTACCCCGCTATGGAAATGCCAACTTCAAAGGTCCTAACCTCATTGAAAAAGACCACATGGTGCGTCCTACCTCCGGCATGGAATTTATCTCCAGCCGCCATTTTCCAGAGGAGGTCCAAGGAGATTTGATTATCAACAATACCATAGGATTTTTGGGTACCAAGCAACACCAAGTGCTGGATGATACCGTCGGCTTTACCAGCAAATGGAGGCAAGATTTGGTGGTGTCTTCGGATAGAAACTTCCGGCCTGTAGACATGGAAATTGCCCCGGATGGCTCTCTTTACCTAGTGGATTGGCACAATATCTTGATCGGTCACATGCAACACAATGCTCGAGACCCCTTGAGAGATCATGTGCATGGACGCATATACCGAGTCACTTACCCATCGAGGCCCTTAGTTACTCCCGCTAGGATCGATGGCGCACCCATTTCTGTTTTGCTAGAAAATTTAAAGCTTCCTGAATACCGAAGTCGCTACCGTACCCGTCGCGAACTGAGAGGCAGAGACGCAACAGAAGTGACCACAGCTGTTGAGAAATGGCTGAAGACCTTGGATAAAAATCATCCGGATTACGAGCACCAGCGTTTGGAAGCCCTTTGGGTCACTTGGGGAGCCAATCGCGTGAATGCTTCCCTCTTGAAGGAATTGCTCGCATCAAGCAACTACAAGGTGCGCGCGGCTGCCACCCGAGTACTGCGCTATTCGGGCCACCAGATTCCCGATCATGCCCAATTGCTCACCAAGGCTGTCCAAGATCCCCATGGACGCGTCCGAATGGAAGGGATTGCGGCAGCATCCTGGCTTCCTCGAGAAAATGGTATCCCTATCCTGGCTGAGGCAGAAAAACAAGGAAAGGATGCTACCTGGATTCCAGGTACTTTAGAAACGGCCATTGCTCATCTCAACGGACTATCCGTAGCCCAGAAAAAAGAGGAAGACATCA
>JAJTDZ010000082.1 GCA_021298245.1 Algoriphagus sp.
GTGGCTTTTCAGACATGAACATCTTGGACCTGAACATCGGCATGTCGGTAACGCATCCCAACTACTACGTATCCTATGCAGTTCACAATGTAAACGAGGGAAGCATCAGCAGTGGAGACATCTTTATGGACAAGAAGCCACGTGTAGGCATCGCACAGGCAGGCTACCGCAACCGCTTCACGGAGAAAGTGACACTCATCACCAATGCGATGTGGAGAACGCAGTCGGACTTGCCAGCGAACGTGGAGTTTAACATGAAGTTCTTGTTCCGTGACAAGTTCTGGGTAGGTGGTGGCCACCGGGTAGACTATGCCAACAATGCACAAGTAGGTGTACTGCTAGGCAAGCTACGCTTCGGCTACGTGTATGAATGGCCGATGCTCAAAAGCTATTTGCTCCCCAACCAAACGCATGAGTTTATGGTGAGCATGCGATTGTTTGGGGGGAATACAACGATATGGTAGGGAATGAGGTAGGAATTAGAAATAAGGTGGAAATACAATAGGAATAGAGTAGAAATAGACTTCGCATCACCTGCTTACTGTAGTTAGGATTTCCGTGGGTGTGCTTCTTTCTAATGTCTAACCCTCAGATTAGAATATTAAATTGGAAAAAAATACTAGTTAACTCTAATTTTTTGTACGTATGAGCCTAAAAAATTCTCAGGCTAATTCAAAAAAAACGGAGCCAAACTCTGGCTACATCTATTGGGGATCAATATTTTTTTTACTTGCCTACTGGTCTGTTGGCTTTGTACCAAGATTTAGTGCAGTAGATGAAATCGGGGCACAGTGGATTTATCTAAATGGTTTGAATCTAGCTAGTCTAGTGTGGATGTTTACAGCACGACCATTTTTTTTAACTCGTTGGGGAATGTTGACTCGCATCCCGCTTTTTTGGGTTTTCGTAGCGTTGATGTTTTGGTCTATTTTTTCGTTTGTATATGCCATTAACCCAGTTGAAACATGGGTAAATGCTGTTCGTGTAGTTGCTATTATTGTTGCTTTAGGGCAAGTGTTTGCCTTATTGGGAGCTGTTCCAAGATTTGCTGTATTTCTGAGTTGGGCAATGTTAGTAGCACTTACCATTGAAATGTACATGGTGCTAAAACCACTTCTCGGACTTATTGAGGATGGGGCGGCTGTATCTAGATCTAATGCACTTAGGGGTACAACTGGGAATATAAATATTGCAGCTCTTTCCATGGTAATCAAGCTCCCATTTGTTCTTTACTTAATGCATACCATTCAATCTTGGTGGAGGATAATCGTATTGAACCTGATCGTCACCTTGGTATTCTTTTGTTTGATCATGATTGGATCAAGGGCTTCCTTTGTGGCTTTGTTTGTGAATACCCTTATCTATTTGGCAGGATTGTTTTTTTGGAACTCTAGGTCTCCGAAAAAGGGATATCTCTTTCCATGCCTATTTTTCTTGATTTGTTTTCTAATTGCTTTTGGGTTAAGTAAATCAGTACTCGAAAAAAATAATGAAATTGATTTTGTGGAAAGGGTGGCATCCACCACAAAAGTAGTACAGGACGGATCTATAGCTGCCCGATTAAGGTTTTACAATCATGCGATTGATCACATGATTGAGAACCCCATATTTGGAGCAGGATTAGGTAATTGGAAACTTCAATCCATACATTATGAAAAGGAAAATATTTCCGGTTATGTGGTTCCTTATCACATGCATAATGATTTTTTAGAGCTAGGTTCTGAACTAGGTTTTATTGGGTTAGGCTTGTATTTACTAATTATTCTTCTTGGTCTATGGTACCTATGGCAAATTACCACATCTTCATTACCCATAGAAAGTCGATTTTGGATTTGGTTTTTAGTTTTAGGCCTGGCGACCTATTATGTTGATGCTACATTCAATTTTCCTTGGGCGCGTCCAATTATGCAAATGACTTGGTTATCCCTTTTTGCGGTAATTATGCATCAGGGGACCCAAATTTCTTCAGTGCGCCTCTGGCGACCTAGTCGAATTCTATCATTTTCCTGGCCAATTCTGGCCATTGCAATTAGTATTCCCTCCTTATGGATTACAATGTTGACTTATCAATCCTTAGTTGGCCAAAATTTATTGTTAGGGGAATACAACAAAGGTAAAATTTTATCTACCCCCGAAAAAATTATAGACCTGGTGCCAGAAATCCCAGATATCACAGTGACGACTCTGCCAATTGTGTCATTGAAAGGGCGCTATTTTATGGAAGCTAAGCGATACGATGAAGCAGAGAAAATGTTTAAGTCAGGAGTAGCAAAAAATCCATTTTTAGGATTTTCTGAAAATCTTCTTACTCAATTGTATTTTAAGCAAGATAAATATGATTCTGCACTTAAATACAGCAAAATTGCCTACGAAAAATTACCTATCCCAATGCATTTTAGTAACTATCTAAATAGTTTGGTTTATTTCAAGGATTCTATAGAAATTTTAAGAATCTTTCTTAAAGATAGCGTAAAAAGAGATGAAGGTTCTTGGAGAAACTTTTTAGTGGCAGCCAATAATGTAATGTCGCCCGGTCGGGCTGATATTGTGGCAATTGCAGATTCTGCCCGAAGCCGTTATCCAGAGAACAAAGATTTAAAGTCAATTTATAAGTTGGCGGTTTTTGGGAAAAACCGTATTGATTTGGCTTTTAAGGCTGGAAAAGAAGGGAATGATTTTTTTGCGAAAGGACAGTTTTCTGATGCGGTGACTATGATGAAAAAAGCATCTGAATTGGATCCTATGGATTATTCTTATGTAGAGAATATTGGAGCAGCTTATTATTCCATGGGGGAATGGGAAAAAAGTTTGAAATACCTTGATCAAGTAATATATGAATTTAAGCCTGGAACAGGGAAGTCAGAGTTTATAAAAGCTTTGTCCCTAATTAATCTTGGTAAAAAGGAGGAGGCCTGTGAATTACTAAAAAGCTCAATTTCCATGGGGTATAAAGAAGCTGAAAAACTTAGTGACAGTTGGTGTCTATCCAAATAGGGAGTTAAAAGAAATCAAAATAATTCTAAGTGAATAAGACGCTATTTTCATATCCATGACCATCTTATTTTGCTACACTATACAAAATAGCTAAATTCTAGCAGTATTTTGACTAGAAACTGTTCTACATTCATAGTGTTATTCCTCTTCAGTAAGTTCTCTTTGCATGAACCTTGTCTACTAAGAAAGCAGGGCATCTGTTTCCATCTCCACGAGGTAGCCGTCACCAATCAGGGTGGCCTGCACCAGGGTATTGGCGGGCTGAATTCCTGCAAAGCGCTGCCCATGGGCTCGGGATATCGCCTCCCAATCGGATGCGCGCTGCACAAAAATCCGCGTTCGCACCACGTCCTCGAGGCTACCCCCAAGGGATCGAATCGCCCCCTCCACCTTATCAATGATGAAATGCATTTGCGCAGCAGGATCATCTCCTCCCATTTGGGCTGATCCATGCGTGGCAGTAGTGCCAGACACCAAAATGTGATTTCCTTTTCGGACGGCCCGGCTGAAGCCTGCAATATCCTCCCAAATCGTGCCACTCAGGGCTTTGATCCGCCCATCGGTTCCTTCTTGGGTGGGATACGGACTCGGTAAGCCGTCGATATGGTGGCTTAAATCTCCCGAAGCGGTCAAGAAGGGAGCCTTGCGGTACTCATCTCCACAGTCCCCCGGGATTTTTTGGAGGCTACTTAAAGCAGTTTGGATGCTGGCACGATCCGCTTCGTCCAATTGGATCGAAAACAACTGCTGATTTTCTGTAATATGTTCACTTTTGCCCAAGCGCGCCCCAATGATCACCCCAGCCACAGCAGGTTGAAGGAGCATGTAATGACTCGCCAAGGTTGCAATGCCCACCCCATGCTTCTGGGCGATGGGTTGGAGTGTGCGTAGGAGGTTTTGGAAGCGCTCCCATCCTCCAGCAGTATCAATGAATCGTTTGTACTTCATCTGAGACCAGGTGAGCGATTCATTCAAAACCGGCTCTGGTTTTCCGAGCCATTTTTCCGAAAGGAATCCTCCTGCTACGGTTCCGAAGGCCAGCAACTTTACCCCATGTTTCAAGCACAGCTGGGTCATTTCGCCCGCTGCCCGCTGATCTAGCAGGGAATAGCAGACCTGGTTGGAAACCACCTCAATCCCTGAATTGACCACCACCTGGAGGTGGGCCGTGTCAAAGTTGGTTAGGCCTAAGTGTCGAATCAGCCCCTCATTTTTTAGTTCCTGCAGCCAGAAAAGGCAATCCACCCAACTGGGATGCGCATATTGCCAAGCATGAAACTGCATCAGGTCGATCTGATCCGTTTTCATTCGCGTCAAGGCGGTTTCCACCGCTTCTCTCACTTGGCTAGCTGTGATTTTTCCCGGTGAGGGAACCCATTTGGTAAAAAACTGCGCAGCATCAGACCCGTAGGTTTGACGGAATACCCCAGTAATCTCCTCCGCTGAACCATAGTGGTCCGCCATGTCAAAGGTGGTAAATCCCGCATCCAGGTAGGCTTTCATGTGCCCCGCGGCTTCCACTGGGTTGACCTTGGTGCCATCACGTTCTAGATCGGCAATCTGCCAAAGCCCAGTAAGTGCTCGGCTGATCGTCAAGCCCGGCGCGAGTTCCGTATATTTTGAAAGGGTCATAGTTTCTTAGGGTAACTTTGAAAATTTATCGAGTAGGTCAGGGTTGGTCTTTTTTAGTTTTGTCCAACGGATAAAAAACAGGCCTGCCGCCATCCCCATCACGATCAACCAGATCCAGGTGGAATGGAAATACCAGGCATCGACTGAGGAAGTTAAATCTTTGTAGGTATGTATCAATAGGAAACAGATCAAGAAAACACTGCCGATTCCGACGATGATTGCCCTTGCTGCCTTGTTGGGGAAAATCGTAATCTGCTTCGCCAAAGTTGGATTTCGTTTGGGTAACCAGGCCACCGAAAGGCACATGAAGATAAAATTGACCAGCATGGAGGTGACCATGATATCGATCCCGAGGAAGAAATCTCCTGCAAAGTGGCTGCCCAAAATTCCTAGGGAA
>JAJTDZ010000039.1 GCA_021298245.1 Algoriphagus sp.
TAATGCTTCTAAATCCTGTTGAAGCAACAGGCTACTCCGTTCTGTGTGTTGCAAGATTCTCAAAACCTGTGACCGAAGGGCCGTATCAGAAAGCAAAAGACCAGCTACTCCCTGCCCATGATCTAATTTGGTAGACATGACTTGAAGCTTTTCCATAAATTGGGCAGCATGGAAACTTGCCAGCTCTAGCTGTCTCAGGCTATTTTCCAATTGAATGGCCGAAAGGGTATCTACAAATAGTTTATTTACCAGACCATTGCCCTCTTGGAGTTGCTGCACCATAGCCTTACCCTGTTCTGCCACTTGGGTAGCGCTATTGGCTGTACGATGAAATTCTTCCAAAGTACCCTTTAGTTCACCAGGTATGCTAGGATCAGAAAGCAAGGCCCAAAGCGCTTTGCTTTGTGCTAATTTGGTGGTGATGGTATTCAAATTAGTGAGAGTGGATTCTAGAGACTCACTCGAACGGTCCAACTTACCCCACAGTGCCTCCGAAGTTACTTGTGGCAAAGGATACAATACATCTCCTTCCTCTATGGGGCTTGATGGACCTTTTTGATCATGGATTTGCAAGATTTTATTTCCCATCAAACCATCCGAATTGATGGTAGTCCTTGCATTTTTCTGTATGAAATGCGCCATGGATTTTTGAATCAACAAATGAACCTCTATGACAGAATCGTTGTGCATCCGAAGTTGTCTCACTGTACCGATATCCATGCCTTTGAATCGAACATTATTTCCAGGCATCAAGCCATTCACTTCCGCCACTTGGGCGGTTATACGAAGAGAAGAGCCAAAAATATTTTGATTTTTTCCAATCATATAAAGAGAGAAGATCAAAAATAGTAGCCCAGAAATTACGAGCAGACCTAATTTGGTGTTGGAAAGTGCATGTGATTTATTCATAATCCCTAAAAAAAATTTTAACCTTAGGATCAGCATGATGCCTAAGTTGATCAAAAGTATCGTCGGCATAATTTTTACCCTCAATAAGCATGATAACTCGATTGGAAGTAAGGCGAATGCAGCTCAAGGCATGGGAAATCAGGATAGAGGCAGTATTGTATTTCTTTTGAATTTTTAGAATCAATTCACTTATTTCTCTCCCAGTCACAGGATCCAATCCCGTGGTAGGTTCGTCGTATAAAATCATCCTGGGTTTTAGAATGAGCATTCTGGCAAGAGCAATTCTTTTTTTCATTCCCCCAGACAATTCTGAAGGCATCATGTGCTGGGTATGAGATAAACCCACATCATCTAGAGCTTCTTGTACCGCAGTTTCTGCATGAGCGATTCGGTCTTCTTCACTCCAATGTCTTCGCAATGGAAATTCTAGATTTTGCCTGACGGTCATGGAATCGTACAAGGCATTGCTTTGAAAGAGAAAACCTACATCCTTTCTTAGTTCGTCCATTTGCTCTTGATTCAATTGGGAAATGTCCTTTCCAAATACGCGTATTTTTCCAAGGTCTGGGTTCAACAACCTAATGATGCATTTGATCAATACGGATTTGCCAGAACCTGATTTTCCTAGAATTCCTAAATTTTCCCCCTCCATCAAAGTCAAGGAAAAATCTTGTAAGACCTGATTTTTCCCAAATGCTAGAGATAGTCCTTGAACCTCAAGTAAAGGATCACCCGTCATGAGATGTTAAGTAAGTCCTAGGATATCGGTGATTTGAACAGCAATCAAATCCAATACAAATACCAGCAAGGAAGCTACCACTACAGCTGTAGTAGCAGACCTTCCTACCCCTTCTGTACCTTTCTGGGAAGTATACCCTTTGTAGCAACCTACAGTGCCAATAGCGAATCCAAAAAATATCGTCTTGACTAGGGAAGGAATAAAATCTCCAAAACTTAGCGCGTCGTAGGCTTGAAACCAATAAAGAGTCCAACTTACCTCTCCCCTGATGTTGGTTCCTAAAAACCCGCCGTACAAGGAAATCGCAATAGCTAGCAATGACAAAATGGGTACCATGACCGTGGAAGCTAGCACCCTGGTCACAATCAAGTACTTGAAGGGATTGGTTCCTGACACTTCCATGGCATCGATTTGCTCAGTCACTCGCATAGAACCCAATTCCGCACCCATGCCAGAGGCCATCTTTCCCGCACAAATCAAGGAAGTAATCACCGGGGTGATTACCCTAACTAAGGAAACCGAAACCATTGCTGGAAGTAAGGAAGCCGCTCCAAATTCTACTAAAGTAGGCCTAGACTGAATGGTCAGCACCAATCCCATAATAAAGGCAGTAACACTTACTAAAGTCAAACTTTTGTATCCTACCCAATAGCATTGATTGATCCATTCATCCCACTCCTGCTTCGGCTTCATCACCTCCAAAAAAAAACGGGCAATAAAACGTGAAATTCCCCCTACTTCTTTTAAAAAATCACTTTCTAAATTCTTTATTGAATCCATAAACGGTTCAAATTCACTTTTTGAAGATAAAACCCTATTCTCGGGAATCTTTCTGAATTAAACCATGATAAAAATCAGCATGGAAATACGGATTTAAAGAGGATATTGAAATCAGGCCTCTCTAGAATTGATAAAATGACTTTTGATATGTGGCAAACTACTTAAAAAACTTATAGGAATTCTGTATCCTTGCATACGCTTACTCATCTCCATATTTCAAAGCATCCCCATGTCTTACTTGGCCCAAATAACCTCACCTACCCTCGTACTTAGTGAAAGGATTACTCGAAATAACCTCCAAAGAATGGCCATCAAAGCCAAAACACATGGAAAAAAACTTGTTCCCCACTGGAAGACATCCCAATCCAAGGAAGTAGGACGCTGGGCAAGGGAGTACGGAATTACAGAAATCACCTGTTCTTCCATAAAAATGGCAGAATACCTGAGCCAGGAAGGATGGGAAAGGATCCACATTGCTTTTCCTTTTAACGTACGGGAACTCCCAAAACTAAACCAACTGGCGCTACAGCAACGTATGTCGGTACAAGTAGTCAATCCTGTTACGGCCACCCTTTTGGCAAGAGAACTTAAAGCCCCCATTGATTTTTTTATTGAAATCGATGCAGGCTATGGACGTACGGGGGTACAGTTCTCCGACACTGCCACCATAGATTCCATTTTATCAATTGCATCTGGGTGTTCCCACCTTCAGTTCAGAGGATTTTATCTCCATCCTGGTCATACCTATTATGGGAAAGACAATTTTAAAATTCATCAGGAAAGTAGAGATGCCTTAAAAAGCTTGAAGGACAGGTATAACATCCTCTACCCCAAGCTGCTGACACGCCTTGGGGATACACCAGGATGTGCAGTGGTCGAGGATTTTGGAGAAGTGGACGAATTGGGTCCTGGCAATTTTGTGTTTTTTGATTTGATGCAAGTCGCCTTAGGGAGCTGCAGAAAAGAAGATATTGCTCTCTGCTTGGCTGTACCGGTGGTAGACATTCAGCATTCTAGAAAAGAAATTCTTATCCATGGAGGCGGTGTACATTTGGCCAAAGATGTCCTTGTCCAGGCAGATGGAAGTAAAAATTTTGGAGAAGTAGTTCTGCTCCACGATCAAGGATGGACCATTCCTAAGCATTATTCTTATGTAAAGAGTATCTCCCAAGAACATGGCATTATTCAGGCTTCAGAAGAGCTCTTGGCTTCGGTACAAGTAGGAGATTTGTTGGGGATTTTGCCGGTGCATTCCTGCATGACAGCAGATTGCATGGGTTTCTACCTGGGATTGGATGGAAAAATTATTGACCATGCAGAAGGAGCTAGGCTTTAGGTAAAAATAAGGAAGACATTTCACCCATTTTCCTAAATCCAAGGGTCTAAACCTGATTCAATTTCCATTTTCCCTTTCTAAAGAAATACAAGGATACCAAGGCATGCAAGGAATGGCACAAGGCTATGGCAACAAATATCCCGACATAATTTAATCCCAAAGGAAAAGCCAAGAGGTAAGCCACCGGAACCTCTAGTCCTAGAAGTACAGCCGTATTGATCCAAGCAGGAGTTTTGGTATCTCCCGCTCCGTTGAAAGCTTGGGTAAGTACCATCCCTATCGCAAAGAATACGTACCCCAAGACAATTACCCAAAGGCCTTGTGCTGCCACTTCTTGCACGGCAACTTCTTCGGTAAAAAACCCGGCCAACTCTTTGCTAAAGAGCAGGTAAACCCCTGTTACGGAAGCCATGAAAATCATATTGTACTTGACGGTCAGCCATACGGCCAGCTCGGCTCTCCGAGGCTTTTGAGCACCTAGATTTTGACCCACTAGGGTAGCTGCTGCACCAGAGAGACCCCAAGCAGGTAAAATGGTGAAAATCAAAATTCTGAAGGCAATGGTATAGCCTGCCAAAGCAATGGATCCAAATTCTGCGTTCATTCGAGTCAGGGCAACCCAAGAAAGGGAGTCAATTAAAAACTGACCCATTCCTCCCAAGGACAATTCCATGATTTTTTTAATGGTCACCCAAGAGATTTTAATGTTTTCTGCTAAAATGCGAAGCCGGTGCTTGCCATTGACCAAATGATACACTTGATAGAGCACACCCATACTCCTACCGAAGGTGGTTGCGATGGCCGCCCCATCTAACCCAAATCCTTCCCATGACCCTATACCGAAAATGAATAGCGGGTCTAGAACAATGTTTAAGCCATTGGCAAGGGCCAAAGCTCGCATGGCATGCATGGCTTGACCAGCTCCTCTAAAAGCTCCATTACACAAGAAAAGAAGCATGATGGCAGAGTTTCCGGCAAAAACAATTTTTGCATAATTGGTACCTAAGGTTAACACCTCCTGTTCTGCCCCCATCAAAGCCAATAAATCTCCGGCAAAATACCATCCCCCAAGTCCTAAAAAAACAGAAATGAATCCACCCACCACCAACAACTGAAAAGTGGCCGTACCAGCTTCTAAGTAATTTTTTTCTCCAAATCTGCGAGAGATTAAGGCCGTCGCTGCCATACTTATGCCAAAACCAATGGCATAAGTAAGCACTATGACCGACTCGGTCAATCCCACAGTCGCCACGGCATAGGGACCAAGTTTGGCAACAAAAAATAGATCTACAATGGCAAATGCAGACTCCATCATCATTTCCAGGATCATGGGGATAGCCAAGAGGATAATTCCAGAGCGCAAGGAAAGCTTGGTGAAATCTTGCTCTTTTCCTGATAAGGCTTCCTTAATTAATTGCCAGGTCATAAAAATAAAATAGGGTTACTTCTTCCCTGCTCCTACAAAACGGAAACGAGGATGCAAAAAAACAAAAAAACCGTGAAGACACGGTTCTTTTTTTAGTATTCAAGTTCATTTTATTTACTCTATGCTTGGATTCCCAACTTTTCCAAATGGGCTTCTTTTATCTTTCTTCTTAAAATTTTACCCACATTGGTTTTCGGAAGTTCAGAAGTAAAGTAAACTTCCTTGGGCACCTTGTAATTGGTTAAAAATTCTTTAGAATGTTCAATAACTTGTTCTTCGGTAAGCGAGGGATCTTTTTTTACAACGTAGGCGACCACCTTTTCCGTAGACTTAGGATCAGGCATGCCTATCACCCCTACTTCTAGAACTCCAGGACAGGAAGCCACGGCATCTTCTACTTCATTGGGATAGACATTAAATCCAGAAACTAGGATCATCTCCTTTTTCCTATCCACTATTTTGGTAAAGCCATCTTCATCCATAACTCCGATATCTCCTGATTTGAACCAATCTCCGTGCATTACTAGGGCTGTTTCCTCGGGCCTATTCCAATAACCTCTCATGACTTGGGGACCCTTGATTAAAATTTCACCTCTTTCTCCGATAGGCACTGGATTGCCTGCATCGTCGGCAATTCTAATTTCAGTATTGGGCACGGGCATGCCTATGGTACCTATTCGCTCCGTACCATCGATAGGATTACAAACCGCTACTGGAGAAGTCTCTGTCAATCCATATCCTTCGGCCAAGGCCACTCCCGTAACCTCCTTCCACTTTTCTGCGGTCACCTTCTGCACAGCCATTCCTCCGCCTACTGCAATTTTTAAGGAAGAAAAATCAAGGGATCTAAAAGACTCTTGGTTTAACAGCCCATTGAATAAGGTATTGACCCCAGTCATCACTGTAAATCGCTTTTTTGCTAATTCTCCAATAAACGCCTTCATGTCCCTAGGGTTGGTGATCAGTACGTTGTGGGCACCAATTTTTAACATGGCCAAGCAATTCACCGTGAGTGCAAAAATATGGTAGAGCGGAAGTGCGGTAATGACGATTTCCTCTTTTTCCCTCAATTTGGATTTCATCCATGCCGAAATCTGCTGCATATTGGCCACGATATTGCCATGGGTAAGCTCCGCTCCTTTGGATACCCCGGTGGTTCCTCCGGTGTATTGCAAAAAGGCTGCATCCTCCAAGGTACAATGTAACGGTTGGAAGGAATGCTTTGCTCCTAACTTCATCGCATTTTTGAAGGAAGTAGATCCAGGCAAGGAAAAAGCCGGTACCATTTTTTTAACGTACTTCACAACAAAATTCACTATTCCTCCTTTTAGGCCTCCCAAAAGATCCCCCAACTCGGTAACGACCAGGTGTTTGGCGGAAATTTCACTTCGAATTTTCTCAAGGTTGGAGGCAAAATTGGCAACGATCACCACTACATCTGCACCAGAATCATTGAATTGATGTCGCATTTCGGCGGGGGTATAGAGAGGGTTGGTATTGACCACCACCATACCTGCGCGCAAGACGCCAAACATCACCACAGGGTATTGAAGGATGTTGGGCATTTGAATGGCTACCCTGGTTCCTTTGGGAAGTTTCAATTCCTTTAAGAGGTAATTAGCAAATTGGGCGCTCAGCCTATCCAATTCAGTAAAACTTAGCGTCTTCCCCATGCATTCAAATGCAGTTGCAGACCCAAATTTTTTCACGCTTTCTTCAAATAGCTCTACTACGCTGCTGTAAGCTTTACAATCCACTTCTTTATCTACTGAAGCGGGGTAATGCTTGTACCAAGAAAAATCTTTCATCTATATTTTATTTTGGGTGTATCTGAGTCAGTAAATAGCTAAAAAAGTCCTGTAACTCCAAAAAAAATCACTTCTTATCTTTTTATGGAAAAGATAAATTAACTCAATTTTTCACATCATTGCTTGGATCAACTTACCTTTGAAGAAGAAAAGTACCCATGCTTGACATCACCGCAAATACCTCCCTTTATGACATACAAGGGCTCCCTCTATGGGAAAATGGGGAACAAGTACTAGAACGTACGGTAGCCGGAGAAGGCAATATGAATTTGGTATTGAGGATCAAGACAACTAGAAGGAGTGTCATCCTCAAGCAATCCAAAGCCTATGTCAGAAAATACCCACAGATCCCAGCCCCAATCGAACGATTGGAAATTGAAAAAGCCATCTTAGAGGCTATTTCTGATCAAAAATCAGTGGCATCCTTTTCTCCACGAGTATTACACTACCATGCTGAAAATTACCTCATGCTACTAGAAGATTTGGGAAGTGGAAGTGATTTTCTAGACATCTACGCTGGAAATAAACTAATTTCTCCAGAGCAACTTTCTATTTTGGTAGATTATCTTACTGGCATCCACGCCATTGATTCGGTTAAAATTCCTGCGAGTAAGGCCATGAGAGCACTCAATCACCAACACATTTTTCATCTTCCTTTTTTAGCTGACAATGGCTTTAACTTGGACGACATACAAGTCGGTCTACAGGCCTTGAGTAAGTCCTATACCTCCGACGAGCGGCTAGCCAAGCAGGTAACTTTATTAGGAAAGCGGTATTTAGAGGAAGAACATGCCTTGATCCATGGGGATTTCTATCCAGGAAGTTGGCTTGAGGTAGGCTCAGATCTAAAAGTTATTGATCCGGAATTCGGGGGAATGGGTGATGCGGCTTTCGACTTAGGAGTATTCCTCGCTCATTTGGATTTGGCCAAACAGCCCCCAGGGTACGCCTCTCTAATCTTGGAAAGGTATACCTTGCCCGTAGATCCGGTGTTGGTGCAAGGCTATCGAGGCGTTGAAATCCTTAGACGAATACTAGGTCTGGCACAACTGCCCCTCGCTTTGAGTTTGGAAGAAAAGTCGCGTCTTTTGTCTCAAGCAAAAACCTTAGTCCTTTCTTAAATGAAAAAAATTACTTCCTTCATTCTCATCTTACTATTGCTTTCCTGCGCAAGTAAAGAAAATGAAACGCCTCGGGTTGAATTTTCGGAGGTAGAAAAAACCAGCTCAGGGCTTACTGAAGCGGAGTTGTACGATAGAATTCTAGGCATGATGGTAGGTGCAGCTATAGGAGACGCTATGGGTGCTCCTACCGAAATGTGGAACAGAGCTTCGATTCAACTGGAATATGGTTTTGTGGATGGCTTAGACTCCATGATTCGTGAGAGTTCCCCCGAGGGTATTTGGAAACCTAACCTGCCTGCTGGTGGAACTACCGACGATACCCGATGGAAAAATTTAGGGGTAGAGTATTTGCTGACCCAGTCAGAGGAGAGCCTAGATGCCAAGGAGTTTGCTGCGCATGTGCTAAAGAAGTACGAAGAAAGCTTGGATGAACTAAAAACCACCGAAGGAACATCCATTGAACCGTACGAAAATGCCCTTATGAAGGCCAATTGGCTTTCAGAATGGGCTAAAGTGAGCGAACCCTTTGTATCAGGCAACATAATCGCTTACTCAGACTCGTTATCTAAATTTTATGGAGGAGAGATGGTTTGTGCAGGATTATTGTATGCTCCAGCGCTAGGAGTTTATTTTCCTGGAAATCCAGAAAAAGCCTATCAGGAAGCTTACAAGTTGGCTATTTACGACTTGGGCTATGCCCGCGATCTGACCGGATTGGTGGCAGGTCTTACTGCAGCCGGTATGGCGCCTGGGGCTGACAAAGAAAGTATATTGGCTACCCTCCGATTAGATCCTCAGGGATATTTTCAAAGCCGGTTGGTAGGTAGAAGCTCCCATAAATTGCTTAAAGAGGCCTTGGGAATAGTTCAGGAGGCAAAAAAATTAGATTCTCTCCCCTCAAAATGGAATCCAAATCACCCTGGATTGACTTATGCTTACATCGAGTTGGATCGACGGCAACAAGACATGCCCTTTCATGCGGGGGAAATCTATTTGCAGTGCCTTACTGCCCTACTTTTTTCAGATTTTGACTTTATGGGAACCCTCACTTTTTTAAGTAATTACGGGAGAGACAATGACACTACGGCTTCTTTGGCAGGAGGAATTTTAGGAGCTTGGTATGGATTCAATAAATTACCCATGAAAGAACGTGAAAAAGTGCTCCAAGTGACTAAGGAGGAATTGGGTATTGACCTGGAATCCCAGGCTTCAAAACTTACCCAACACCTAATTTCAGAAGGTAAAAAATAAGTTAACGACGTGGGTTAAAAGGTATACCCCATACCTACTCCTGCAAAAAGAGGCCAAAACCCGTTGTTATTGAAGATGGGGGTCAGATTTACTCTCCAAGAGAAGCCCCCATCCACGGGTATTTTTCTGTAACCTATGTTCATGGTGCCCATGATATTAGGACTTCCATCGATGGGAAGAATAAAGTTATAATCATTATCTACAGACTGCATGGTGCAAATGTATACGCCATTCGCGTCGTAGTATCCAGATTGGCAATACGTGTAACGCTCATTTTTAAATCCTAAAAAGGTCATTCCTAATCCTAATTCAAAAAAATGCGTGTCTTTACCATATAATTTATTGACCAAAACGGGCAAGGAATAAAAGGATTCTCCTTCGATTCCAAATCCTCCAGCACCTAAGCGCATGCCCCAGGAATCTACTCGATGCTTATCAAATCGAAAATCATAGTTAAAACTGTAAGCAAGGCCTGAGCCACCAAGTTCTAAAAAAACAGACCGAGAAGGAACAGTTTTGTCTTGACCAAAAATGTGAAGAGATAGAAATAAAAATAAAAAGAGAAAAGCTAACTTTTTCATGCTGGGTTTCGTTTTCATGTGCGAAGATAAACGCAAATTCATTTTTAAAGGTTATTAAAGGTAGATTTGTATTAACAATGATCAAATCACCTCTATTCAACATAGTAAAATTGATTTTTCAAGCTTAATACCTTTGTTATCACGTCTATTCTCAATCTACTACCATGATTAAAAAAATTTTTCTAGGACTTTTTGCTACCGCTATGGTTTTGGCAATTGTCTACATGCTTGGTCCCTCTTTAGCAACCAAACCTTTGATGGTAACTTTTCCTAAGGTTCCCAGCGAACCTGAGGAATTAGAAGCCTATCTTCGACAACGGGAGGACACGGTAAAGGGAATGAAACCAGGTAATCAAGCCTATATCCAATGGGCAGATTCTACCACCAAGCAAAAGACTCCGTATGCTATAGTTTATATTCACGGATTTGGGGCCAGCCCCATGGAAGGTGATCCAGTACATCGGTTCTTAGCTACCCATTTTGGAGCCAATTTATACGTGACCCGACTCCCTGAGCACGGAATAAGTAGGACCAATGGAATGGAATATTTGACAGATCAAGCCCTGGTAGATGCAGCGGGGGAAGCCTATCAGGTAGGTAAAAGTCTAGGTGAAAAAGTTATAGTAGTGGGCACTTCTATGGGAGGTACACTAGGGTTATTGCTCGCTAGTCAGCAGCCTGATATTCATGCTTTGGTGCTCTATTCCCCTGCCATTCGAGATGAAAGCAGGTTATTGGAGGGCTTATTTAAACCCTGGGCTTTTTGGGTAATGAAACATACCCTATTGGAGAATGGAGTGAATTATCAAGCTAGAGAAGGGGAAAAAGGAGCTTATTGGTCAGAAGAATACCATGCCAATGGCTACGAAAGTTTGGCTGTACTTATGTACAGCGCCATGGTTCCAGAAACTTTTTCCAAAGTAAAACAGCCTGTATTTTTAGGGTATTACTTCAAAAATGAAAATGAAAAAGACAAGGTGGTGTCCGTAGCTAAAATGCAAGAAATGTTTACCCAACTTGGTACTCCCACAGACAGAAAAAAAGAAATGGCATTTCCAAATACGGGAGATCATGTCATCGCCTCTTCCATCACCTCGAACGATTGGCAGGGCGTATTATTTCAAACCATAGATTTTTTAGAGCATGTTGCAAAAGTTCCAGCCAATGCAGCCTACCAATCGCGTGTAGCAGAAATGACAGAAGCTACAAGGCTTTTGGACAGCATCCGTTGATACGACTAGGTAAAAATAAAAGGGAGGCTAACACCTCCCTTTTCATCTTAAATAAACCTGTTGATAAGGTTTTCAAAATATTCTTGTTTACGACTGATTTGGGCAGGTTCCCCAACTTGTAGCGCATAGGACCTCAAATCTTCCAAAGTAAGTTTTCCTTCTTCAAATGCTTTTCCTTTTCCGCTATCGAAGCTTGCATATCTATTCTTTCTTCGCTCAAGGTAATCTGACTTCTCCATTACATCTGCAGCAATAATCAAGCCTCTAGCGAAAGCATCCATACTTCCAATATGGGCTAGAAATAAATCCTCTGGATCGGTTGAATTTCTTCTGATTTTTGCATCAAAATTGACACCTCCTCCTTGCAGACCTCCTGCGGCGAGGATGATCAGCATGGATTCAGCAAGTTCTTGTAAGTTGAGTGCAAATTGATCAGTATCCCATCCATTCTGGTAATCTCCTCTATTGGCATCAATGGATCCAAGCATCCCTGCATCGGCAGCTACTTGCAATTCATGCTGAAAGGTATGCCCAGCCAAGGTGGCATGATTCACCTCTATATTGAGTTTGAAATCCTTTTCCAATCCGTAATGTCTCAGGAAGCCAATCACCGTTTCCGAGTCGTAATCGTATTGATGCTTGGTAGGCTCCATGGGCTTGGGTTCTATAAAAAAAGTACCCTTAAATCCATTTTTTCGAGCGTAGTCTCTGGCCATGGTTAAAAATCTTGCCAAATGCTCCTTTTCACGCTTCATATCGGTATTGAGAAGAGACATATATCCTTCTCTTCCTCCCCAAAAAACATAGTTTTCTCCCTTTAATTTGATGGTAGCATCCAATGCGTTTTTAACTTGAGTTCCTGCGAAAGTTAAGGCATCAAAATTGGGATTGGTTGATGCCCCATTCATGTATCTAGGATGACTAAACACATTGGCAGTACCCCATAGCAACTTGACTCCGCTTTCCTTCTGATGCATTGCGGCATAATCGGTGATGAGTTGCATGCGCTTTTCGTACTCATTCAAATTAGGGCCTTCTTCAATTAAATCTATATCGTGAAAGCAGTAATAGGAAGCACCAATTTTGGTCATAAACTCAAACGCAGCATCCATTTTGTCTTTGGCACGCTGAATGGGGTCAGCACTTACATCCCAAGGATGCTTGAGGGTACCAGGACCAAATGGATCTCCGCCCGTGCCACAGAAGGAATGCCAGTAGGCAATGGCAAATTTAAAATGTTCACTCATGGTTTTCCCTGCAATCACTCGCTTGGGATCATAATATCGAAAAGCCAAAGGGTTATCACTTCCTTTTCCCTCAAATTGAATCTTTCCTACCGTAGGAAAATATGTTTTTGACATAAAATGTTGATTTAGTAATGGTCTATTTAGGTTTAGGTTAAGGTACTATTGAGTTGGGTAAGCCGATGTAGCCATTGACTGTACACGGCTTCATAAGCCTCCGATTGGGAAGAACTTGGTTCAAGCGTTTCCAGAAGGTCCAAGCCTTTAAACGCATGCTCTTCATCTTTGAAAATTTCAAGCCCAATACCTGCTCCTCTGGCAGCCCCTTGAGCTCCATCGGTAGCATAAAGTTCCAAACTAACTTGATTCATTTCTACAAAAGTTTGGCGGAATAAAGGGCTCAAAAACATATTGGCATGTCCAGCCTTCACCGTTTGCAAATCCATCCCCATTCCTCTCATGATTTTAAATCCAAAAGTCAAGGCCGCTACGATACCCTCTTGTGCGGCTCTTAAGACATGAGCTTTGCTGTGCTTGAGTAGGTCCAAGCCCATGAGATGGGCGCCAAGAGGAGTATTTTGAAGAATTCGTTCTACTCCATTCCCAAAGGGAAGAAAAGTCAAGTTACCAGAGCCTACGGGGGCTTCACTTGCCAAACGATTCATTTCTTCGTAACTGACAGAAGTGCCTCCAAGCAAATTTTTCAGCCAGGAATTTAGGATTCCTGTGCCGTTGACGCAGAGCAGAACTCCGTAGGAAGGGAGTTCTTTTTTATGGTTTACATGCACAAAGGTATTGACCCTTGATTTGGGATCATAAAGCGGCGTATTGCATACGCCATAGACGGTACCTGAGGTCCCTGCCGTAGTGGCGAGCTCGCCAGGCTTCAGGACATGAAGGGAAAAAGCATTGTTGGGCTGATCTCCAGCACGGTAGGAAATAGGAATGCCTTTCTCTAGTCCAGTTTCCAGAGCTGCTTCCTCGTGTACCCTTCCTTGTACAGAAAAAGAAGGAACCACCTCAGGAATCCACTCCATAGGGATTTCCATTTGCTTAAGCAGTGCTTTACTTATCCCGTTTTCTTTAAAATCCCAAAAAATTCCTTCGGATAGACCCGTTTCTGAGGTAAGGATTTCTCCAGAAAGCTTCATGGCTATATAATCCCCAGGAAGCATGATTTTATAGATCTGAGCTGCTAGTTCAGGTTGGTTTTCTATGACCCACCTCAACTTGGAAGCCGTAAAATTTCCTGGAGAATTGAGTAAATGAGGGAGGCAATAAGATCTTTGTCCACACAGACCAAGCCGTGCATTTGGTAGGCAATGCCAATGGATTTTAGTTCCCCAGTTTTTACCTGGGCCTGTTGACAGACGTACTTAATTCCTTGTTTTACATATTCCCACCACAGTTCAGGATCTTGTTCGGCCCAGCCATTTTGAGGAGATTGAATTGGCATCTCGATCTCAGGAAATGCTTTTGAAGCGAGAGATTTTCCCGAACTGGCATCCAAAATACAGGCCTTGACCGAAGAACTTCCAATATCTAGACCAAGAAGAAGGCTTCTCATGTTACCAGAAAATTGTGTAAAGTGCAGCAATAATTCCTATAATGAGAATTGCTCCAATCTTGAATCCTGTACTGGTTTGGAATAGCTCTTGATTGATTTCAATACTCTTGGGATGATCTTTTCCTTTACCCTCTACCAAGGAGATTAGGATCATCAGGGCTGAGAGCACCAAAAAGACCCATCCCATGCGATCAATGAAAGGCATTTCAGGAAATACTATTATCAAATTATCAAATAAATGGATAGTAGAAGGAAATACTATTTTCAATAACACCGAAAGCGGAATACTAAGGGAGGCTCCTACGAGGGCTGCATTGGAAGTCGTTTTTTTCCAAAATACCCCAAAGAAGAAGATCGCAAATACTCCCGGACTTATGAAGCCCGTGTATTCTTGAATGAATTGAAATGCTTGATCCAGTTGACCCAAGGCGGGAGCGACGAACGAGGCAATTACAAAAGCCACGATGGCAGTGATTCTACCGACGTTAACTTGCTTGGCTTCTGAAGCACTTTTATCAAAATATTTGGTGTACAAATCCATGGTAAAAATGGTGGAGGTGCTGTTGGCCATGGAAGCCAAGGAAGATACGATGGCAGCGGTCAGGGCTGCGAAGGCCAATCCTTTTAGTCCTACAGGTAAAATCTGTAATAAGGAAGGATAGGCTCGATCCGATTTGATCAGGCCTGTGACCGGGTCTTTCATGGATTCGATAAAACTTAGGTCCGTTCCATTGTTAACTATAACTAAGGCTGCAATTCCTGGAATCACCACGATCAATGGCATAAGTAATTTCAGAAAGCCTGCGAATATCATCCCCTTCTGTGCTTGATCGATATTGATTGCGGCCAATGCCCTTTGGGTAATGTATTGGTTGAATCCCCAATAACTCAAATTAGTGATCCACATTCCCCCTATCAAAACAGATAAGCCCGGTAATTGCTGGTAGAAGGGGTCATCTTTGGAGAAAATCATGGAGAAATGATTAGGAACTTTCTGCCGCAAGGTACTGAGTCCTTGCCAGGCATCTCCATCTCCTACCATACCTAAGGCAATGTAGGTAGCCGCTAATCCCCCAGCGATCAAAAATACTACTTGGATGACATCGGTCCAGGCCACTGCTTTTAATCCTCCATAAATGGAATAGAGCAAGGAAAAAATGGCTAAGCCCACTATACCATAAATCAGTGGAATATCTAAGATAGTATTTAGCGTCAGCGCTCCTAGGTAAAGTACAGAGGTGAGGTTGACAAAAACGTACAAAAGCAGCCAGAAAATGGCCATGGTAGTCCTGACTCGATTGTCGTAACGATCAAATAAAAAGCCAGGCATGGTATAAATCCCTTTTTTCAGGTAAACGGGGAGAAAAAAGATAGCTACCACAAGCAGCGTAGCTGCAGCCATCCACTCGTAGGTAGCGATAGCCAGACCCATAGCATATCCGGAACCGGACATGCCAATAAACTGTTCCGCAGAAATATTAGAAGCAATCAAGGATGCCCCTACCGCCCACCAAGGCAGGGCCTTGCTGGCTAAAAAGTAATCTGAAGAATTCTTGATATGTCCTTTTTTCTCTCGAGAAACGAACAAACCCATTCCTACGATAAGGAAACAGTAACCAAAGAAAACGAGATAATCAATCAATTCAAGAGACATGGTATAGAAAGGGGAAGGTTTTTAGTAAAGTGTTAGGGTGTAGATTTTTAATCAATTCAGATACTGCCTCTAAATATAAGCGATTGAAGCAAACGTGTGCATAAACTTTTACATCAAATCCAAGATTCTAGGAAAAAAAAGGAAAAGGAGTTTAAAATTTGAATGGGATAGATTGCAGGTGTAACTCCTCTAGAAAAAAGAGACGGAGTAAGGAGATATCAAAAATTTATTGAAGTGTATCGCTACCGCGCAATTACCTGTCCGCATCCGTTCATTTTTTTCTTTTGCACCTTTTATTCAGCTACTCATCCCATGAAAAAGCACTTTTATTTGATGCATGGTAGAGAAAGAATGCAAAAAATGAAGTAATCTTGGGGTGATTTTTGATGTAGCATCATTTTTGGTGCTTTAAGACATATGGCAACAAAAAGCAGTGTTTTTGATATGATTGGTCCAGTAATGATTGGGCCTTCTTCTTCTCACACCGCCGGAGTGGTGAGAATTGCACGTGCTGCTATTCGGATTTTGGGGGGTATTCCTGAAGAAGCAATAATCACCTTTTACAATTCATTTGCTAAAACTTACGAAGGACACGGAAGTGACCGAGCCATTTTGGGAGGGCTGATGGATTTCAAAACGGATGATGTTCGCATCAAAAATGCCGTAGAACTCGCAAAAGAACGAGGAGTCCAATTTGCATTCAAATCCATTGGAAATTCTTCAGTACATCATCCAAACACCATCAAACTTAACCTAAGGAAAGGAGAAAAGAGCATAGAAGTCTTGGGAGAAAGTTTAGGAGGTGGAATCATCAATATCGCAGAAGTAGATGGATTTGTTGCCAATTTTTCTGCCCAGCACCATACCTTGATTATCAAGGCGGATGATATTTCGGGTGCCATTGCATTCATTTCAAGCGTGATTGCTCAAGAAAAAATAAATATTGCAACCATGTCTGTTTCCAGAAAAGGTAAACATGATTTGGCTTGCCACGTTATAGAGATGGATTCTGGAATTAGCGAGATTACTAGGCAATACTTAACCTCTTTGCCATGGATACAAGAGTTGATCTATATTCCAGACATTGACCTATAAAAAGTAAACCAACTAAGTTAGCTACCTATGAAAAAATTTTTTTTACTTCTTTTCTGTGGATTTATGGTTGCCTCGCAAGGGAAGGCTCAGACCGAGGCTCCCCAAGGACCTTTGGACCTTGCTACCTGCGTTGCTATAGCCATTGAAAACAATTTAACTCTTAAAAGAACAGCACTGAACCAACTTATCGCAGAGGCCAATCTTTTGGAAAGTCAGGGCAGACGAATGCCAAGTCTCACCGCAGGAGCTAGTTCTGGATACCGATGGGGAAGGTCCATCAACCCAGTAACCAACTTGTTTGAAACCAGAAGAATCGGGAACGTCAACCTTTTTGGAAATACAGGAGCTCCCATCTTCCAAGGCATGCGAATCAACAACAGCATTGGACAGGCTAAAAGCACCCTTGAGTCAGGACAATTTACCCTAGAGGCCACCCGCAACGACATTACCTTAAATGTAATCAATCTTTTTATCGATGTTGTATTTAATCGGGAACAAGTGAAAATTGCTGAAAATCAGTTGAATACCACTACGGAACAATTGTCTAGGACACAGCGATTGGTAGATGCAGGATCTCTACCCTATTCTGACCTGTTAGATCTTCAGTCCCAAAATGCTACCAACCAACTCAATGTAATCAATGCAAAAAATGGCTTTAGGTTAGCCAAGTTGGCCTTGGCCCAGTCACTTCAGGTTCCATTTACGGAAGATTTTGATGTGATAGAACCGGAATATGAGGTAAGGATGCAGGGGTATCTGCATTTTCCAATTATGTGGATCAAGCTTTTGTATTTGGAACTAAAGAAATTATACCATTTCGCACACAAGTGGACAATAACTTTTCCCAATCAGGAACCCTTAATTTAAGCATTCCTCTCTTTACTAGATTTTCTAATAAATCCAACTTGCAACGCGCCAGGGTGCAGCGCCAATTGGCGGAAGTATCGGTTACCGAAGCAAAAAATAGGCTAAGACAAGATATAGAAACGGCCTACAATTCAGCTTTGGCATCTGAACAGTCCTACCAAGCTTCTTTGGTACGGGTAAAAAGTTTGGAAGAAACGTTCCGTATTGCTCAACAACGATTTGATTTGGGAGCAATCAATTCCGTAGATTTCCAAGTAGCACAAAATAATCTTTTCAATGCTCAAGCTGATTTAATCAATGCCAAATACACCTATATTTTTAGGGTAAAGGTGCTTGATTTTTACCTTGGCAATCCAATTAATTTAAACTAAACCATGGCCACTAAAAAGTCCAACAAACTTCTGTATTACCTACTCGGAGCAGTAGGAGTCATTATTATTTTTGCTGTTATCGGCCGATCTGCTGGCTGGATCGGAGGAGCCAAAGAAACCGAAGTAGAATTTGCTCTGGTAAAAAGAACCTCTATCATTGAGAAAGTGAGTAGCTCTGGAGAGATTCAACCGGAAGTAGAAGTGAAACTATCCCCAGATGTCGCTGGGGAAATCATCGAACTCAATGTACAGGAAGGAGACTCTGTAGAAATGGGTAGGCTCTTGGTAAAAATTCGTCCTGATAATTTTATTTCCGCTTTGGACCGGACGCGAGCAAACCTGAATCAACAAATGGCTAATCTAGCCCAAGCAAAAGCAAGTTTGCAAAGGGCCGAAGCCCAGTTTACTCGCACAGAATTGGAATTTAAGCGGCAGCGTACCCTTTACCAACAAAAAGCGATTTCTGATGCAGATTATGAGCAGGCACAAGCCAATTACACTTCTGCACAGAAAGACTTAGAGGCAGCCAAACAAAATGTAATTGCCTCTGAATTTATCGTGAAAAGTTCCCAAGCTTCCGTCAATGAAGCTTCGGAAAATCTACGACTCACCAATGTGATCTCCCCTGTTTCCGGAATAGTTTCTAGCCTTAAGGTAGAGCAGGGAGAACGTGTGGTGGGAACTCAGCAAATGGCTGGTACAGAGATGATGACCATCGCAGACCTTTCCAAAATGGAAGTGAGGGTTGATGTCAATGAAAACGATATTGTACGACTTTCTCTGGGAGATACCACTATTATAGACGTAGATGCCTATTCTGCTACAGGTAAAAAATTTAAAGGAATTGTAACCAGTATCGCCAATACTGCCAATACCAAAGCCTCTCCGGATGCAGTTACCGAATTTAAGGTGAAAATTAGAATTTTGAATGAGTCTTATCAAGATCTGGTAAAGGCAGGAAACAAGTATCCCTTCCGCCCAGGAATGACTGCCTCGGTAGAGATTTTAACCAACTCCAAAGACAATGCCTTAGCGATCCCTCTATCTGCTGTGACCACTAGAGAAGAGGATAAGGACAGTTTGGTCAAGTCCACAACCAAACCTAAAGAAATCGTGTTTGTGAGTGAAAATGGAGTGGCCAAGATCCGAGAAGTAAAGACAGGAATTTCAGATTACGAAAACATTGAAATCTTGGAAGGTCTCAAAGAAGGCGACGAAGTCATTGCCGGACCCTATTTTGTAGTTAGTAAGGAACTCAAAGAGGGAGATAAGGTGGTGAAAATAAGCGAGGATAAAATGAAGAAGGAGGAGGAAGAAGAGGAAGAGGAGGAGGAGGAGGAAGAATAAATTCAAAAAATGAAAATGAATCCCCCTAAAAATTTTTAGGGGGATTTTTTTTAGGTAGGCAAATCTTTTGAAGTCAAAGTTTGTTGCCATCTCCAGCTATCCCGCATGCAGTCATCCAAGGTATATTTTGCATGCCAACCCAATACGTTATTGATTTTTCGGGTATCCGCCCAAGTCTTGATGACGTCCCCTGCCCTTCTAGGTCCAATCTCGTAGTTTAATTTTAAGCCAGTAACCGACTCAAAGGATCGAATCACCTCCAAAACTGTATTTCCTTTCCCCGTACCCACGTTGAACACGTCAAAAAAATTGAGCTCCTGGGAAAAAAGATAAGCTAGAGCTTTTCCGTGTGCATTGGCTAAATCCACTACATGGATATAATCCCGGATGCAACTACCATCAGAGGTATCGTAATCGTCCCCAAAAACCACCAATTTTTCTCGAATCCCTGCAGCAGTTTGAGTAATAAAGGGTACCAAGTTTTGAGGAATACCTATAGGCAGTTCACCAATTTTTCCGCTAGGGTGTGCCCCTACTGGGTTGAAATATCGAAGAGCAATGATTCGTATACCTGGCTTACTTTTTACGTAATCAAGCAAAATATCTTCCCCAATTTTTTTGGTATTGCCATAGGGACTTTCTGCCTCTTTTCTTGGCGTAGTTTCTGTCACTGGCAATTGATCCGGTTGCCCATACACCGTACAAGAAGAAGAAAAAACTAGGTCTTTTATGCCCTTATCTCTCATGTATTCAAGCAAAACCAGTAGGGACCCTAAGTTATTTTTATAGTAGTCTAGGGGTTTTATGGTACTCTCACCCACCGCCTTAAATGCTGCAAAATGAATTACTCCTGCAATATCATGCTCACGTGAAATCTGATCCAATACTACCCTATCGTTGCAATCTCCCTTATAAAATGAAAAACTTTTTCCCGTTATTTCCTTCAGACGCTGCAGGACCTGGGCATGGGAATTGGATAAATCATCCAAAATAATAGGTTCAAGGCCCGCATTCCAGAGTTCCACTGCGGTATGAGAACCTATATATCCTGCACCTCCGGTGATGAGTATTTTCTTCATGCATTAAAAAACTAACAACAACAAAGCTAAAGATTAATCCTAATCTCTAGAAACAATAAACTTACCTCAGCAAAACAAAAATTCCGGATTTTTCTTCACGAGCCAACTCCCCTTCCAATAAGTATTCATAATTTAATTTATACGAATAGGTACCTGCTGCGGCAGGTTCATCTTTCACCTTCCCTAACCATGGATCAGCACCTTTGTAGACCAAATTGCCCCATCGGTCCCAAATCATCAATTGATAGCTAAGGCTACAATTGGACACTGGAGCAAAACCCGTTTCCTCTTTTGGATAAAATCCAGTAGGCATTCTCAGCTGAGGGGTGGCTTGCTTTACCGTCGCTGTACCAAGGCTCACACAGCTATTGGCATCTCTTACTTCATAGCTATACGTACCAGCAGCCAGTTGGCTTATCGTGGCACCTTTCATTCCATTGGACCAAAGCACCTCATAAGGAGCTTTTCCCCCAGAAATTGCTAGTGTCAATTGACCATCCAAACTTCCTTCACATTCCGGACGAAGTACAGTAGGCGTTACTTTGAGTTCTTCTGGCTCGGTCATCCTTGCTTCTATGACAAGAATGCACCCCTTACTATCGCTAACCCTCAGGGGAAAGGATCCGGCAGCAAGTCCCTGAATACTTAGGTATGGTGCATCCCAATTAGAGGTGAAACCAAGGACCGAGAATGGAGGGCTTCCTCCCTTTAATGCAACCCTGATTTGGCCGTCACGACCTCCAAAGCAGGAAACTTCAGTGCTTTGAAGTTGTCCGACAACCTCTATGGGCTCGGGATCCTTCAGGCTTACAGAAACTCTTTTTTCGGCGCAAGAAGAAGCGTCCCTTACGGTCACTTCGTAGGTTCCTGCCGATAATCCTGCCGCTACATTAGAGCTTAGCGAGACTTGGTGAGACCAGCGATACTGGTAGTTACCCGAGCCCCCCTTTGCTTGTACCAAAATCCTACCCGTAGCCTCACCCACACAAGCAGGATCGGTAAGCACTATATTTTCAATGCTGAGCTCGGGATAGGTTTTTACCTCCACTACCTCAGATACTCCCTTGCAGGATAGATTAATCAAACTCTCCTCTTCATAAAAGATCTTTCGTGAAGCAGCCGCCACATCCCACAGAACTTCCACTTGTGCGCTGTTTTGACCCGTCAAAATAGTGCCTCCTGTCACATTCCAGGTATATTTTCTGTCTGCTAGGGGATATGGAATATCATAGATTAAGGGGACTGTAGCACCACAAACTCCCAAACTACCCCGTGGAGAGGCTGGTTTTAGTTGCTCGGTAATGGCCACTGTGTATTCCACCAACTTTCCAGGACAACCCGCCGTAGTAAAAGGTTTGGCCTTGATTTTTCCTTGAGTGGAAGTTGCATTCCATCGTACCAGCACCTTATTCTGCGTCTCCGATACAATACTACCTCCCTCTACTTCCCAATCTAAGCCTCCCAAATGCGTGTAATTTTCAAAGCTATAGCTAACCTCGTCAATTGATGGACATACCGCCACTGGCCCTACCACTTTTCCCTGTACTTCCAAGACCTCAACTTCAAAACGGAAAGTCTCCTCGCTTCCACAATTTTTCTCTCCCGTAGATGCCACCACCGTGATGGGGTATTTCCCTGGCTTTTGAAAGGTATGACTTGCTTCTTTTCCAACTTTTGAAGCACTACCATCTCCAAAATTCCAGGTAAAGTTGAGGTAAGCAGGATTATCTGTAGTTACTTTCCACAATCCCTTTTCCCCAAGGCAGGCCACCTGCTCACCTATAATATCAAAGTCATAAGTGGTCGTGGTTTGGTATTGTATGGGTTCTAAAGTAGCGCCTACTGCATAGGCGTAGGATTCTACCGAACCGGATCCGTAGGCGATGGCATTAAAACCTGAAGCATTCTGAAGCAAGTTGGCTCCTTCCTTGACCACAATACGTGCATACTCGAAACCAGCATGGGTGGGTACTGGTTTGAACTGGTTGCCAATAGGCTGGCCGTTTAAATAGGTTTGGTTGGCTGTACCCTTCTTTACTAAAATATTCACCAGGTGCATCCGAATCCAATTGATTTTTACTGAGGAGAAGACCATTTCAGTCATCAATTGATTTACTGGACTATAGGTCACCAAAGAGGGATCCCCATACCGGGAATAGGTATCGTTTTGGTCGTTACAATTCCCACTCTTAGCTATCATGGAAACCGAACTTGGTTTGTTGGTCTCTATGGAGACCATATCGTCTTTGGTAAATTCAAATGTGAAAAATTTACCTCTGTTGAGCATTCCCTTACTTTGTCCATTGATTTTTACTTCCGTATTGTCCTGGGAGGCCAATACCTTGATAATTTCTCCAGAAGTACGGTCCGCCAAAGGAATATGAATGTATGATTTGCCCCAGGTAGTGATAGGGTAAGCTTGTTGAAACAAATGATCTCCTGAAGTAGCACAATTATCCCCTGCGCTGGTCATTTTATTCCCTCCAAACACCGCAATATTCCTACAATCCCCCTCTTTGGCATTGAGTACGCGAACCCGAGTTCCCGTAAGGTCTCCCGCATCGGATTTTAATTGTAGGGTCTCGCCCTTGTTAAGCTTGAGTTGTATGGGTGCCACAGCAGGTACCGGAGAACCATTTAAGTCTACCCTGGCCGATGGGGTGATTTCTACGTCAGTATTGTCTTCTATAGCTACTATGAGTAGGGCGCTCTCGTAGTTTTTATTCGAAGGGGAGATATCTAATCCTGGCTCAAATACATCGTAATGCGAAGTGATATAGTACTCCTTTCCTAGGGCCGTGATAGGCAATACTACCGTTCCGTCGGCACTAGCCTGACGCTTGTTAAATGCATGAACGGCCACATTTCCGGAGGATTTGATGTAAATACTTTTCTTTTCCACCACTCCAGAGGTTTTGTGAATCACCCCATACCTTGCGTCATCAAAGTCATGGATAAATTGTTGCCCTTTTTCTAGGGAAAAAAAGGCTTTCTGATTGTTGTATTCCAGGTATCCTGTTGACTTTTCTGCCGCAGTGACGATGACCGAGGCAGTCACTGGCAAAAATCCAGTGGCATGGTTTTCCATAAAAGCCACATAAAACTCTTTTCCTAAGGTGCTCACCTGTGCCAAGGTGGAAAATGGGAACATAAATGCAAAAAATAAGGTGGTCCATACCCTGGAAAAAATTTGCATACCACCTGTTTTTTTAGATTTCATCGTCCCTTTTCCGTATCCTTTCTGCTCTAAAAAAAACTCAATCCAAGTCTTGTTGTTTAAATTCTCTCCAAAATACTAATCAGCTCCCATCTGTCCCTGAATAAACCAGCTGTCCCCAACGGTTGTAAACGATCATAGAAAAATTTACCACACAATTGGAAACTCCGCGGAAAACTCCTGGGGATTGCTTGGGATCAAAAGCATTGGGCATGCGAATTTTAGGTGCCTCTTCTAGAACTATGCCAGTACCAAAAGAAACACAACCTGCCGCATCAGTCACCTGAACTTGGTATTCCCCCTTGGCCAATCCGGTAGCCAAATCTGTGGTTTGGTCTGTAGGCCTCCAAATATAATTGAAAGGACCAGCTGGTCCAGAGGGAGAAGCGAGCAGTTCCCCATTTGAACCTCCAGGGCACGCAGGCTTGGCCAAAGAAACATCTACTACCAGGGGTGGAGGAGAGGTAATTTCAAAAGAAACAGGGATTTTACATCCATTGGCATCAGTAATTTCCCAACTGTACATACCCTTTTTTAGCGTAGTAAGTTCGAAATTGCTAGAAAACACCCGTTTTCCTTCAAATTCTAAACTGTAGGGAGGCACTCCTCCTTTTACACCTATTCGCACAATTCCATCACTTTTTCCAAAACAGGTAGTCCCTATGGCCACCACTTGGCTGAGCTCCAACAAGGGTGGTTCTTTTACCTCTATGACAGCTAGGGATTTTTCACATCCCAGAGCATCTGTAACTTTTACCGAATAGGTTCCAGCTTTCAGATTTTCCACTGTACCTGTTTTTAAGGTAGCATCATGAGCCCAGGTGTAGGTGTATGGTGGGGTTCCACCAAGAGAATTTACTTCAATTTTTCCTGTAGGCTGTCCAAAGCAAGCCACAGGTATAACAGATTTAATTTCAAGCTTCAATTCTTTAGCCACTTTTACTTGAATATCAGGTGCTTTACCCTCGCAAGAAGCATCCACCAAGCTGATGGCAGTAAATCCAATAGTTCCCAGCACATCGGCCTTATCCCACACCACTTCAATTTTTTCTCCTCCTTGACCAGAGGCAATGGTTCCATTTTGCACCACCCAAGTATACCTTCTACCTGGGATTGGATCTGGCACAGCATAAGTAAATTTTACGGAAGGATCGAAGCAAACTTCTTTTTGACCTAAAGCAGCCCCCACCACGATACGTAGATTGACCACTACAGGAAGTTCAATTGGAGCTCCAGGACAGCCGTTTGCAGAGAAAGGCAGCATCCTTACTTTCGCATTGGGATTAGATGGCCCCCAACGCACCAATACCGAATCGGAGTACGTTTGCAGGATGGTTCCTCCCTCTACTTGAAACTCCATTCTAGCAATATTTTGCTTGTTCTTCACCCGATACATGACCTCTTCCACATCTGGACACACCGACTGTGCTCCCACAAGATCTGCCTTAGTTTCCAAAACAGTCACTTCAAAGGTGGTCTCTTCCTGTTCATCGCAGGAATTAGGACTTAACGAGGCGGTGATCGTAATCTGGTACGGGCCTGGATTGGTGTAGGTGTGGGCTACGGTTTTCCCTATTTTCGTAGCTGATCCATCCCCAAAGTTCCAAACAAAATAGGTGAAGTCGGGATTTTCTGGATTTACCGTCCAACTACCTTCTTCATTGAGACAGGCCACATTATCTCCTACTACCTCAAATTCATAGTCAGGCTCGGTTTCAAAATTCAAGTTGGTCAATGCGGCTCCTGCCGCATAGCCGTAGGATTCAATATTGCCAAATCCATACACATAGGCAGCAAAACCTGAAGGATTAGAAAGCACATGCACTCCTTGCGTAATTTCAATTCGAGCAATTTTGTAAGTTGGATCACCCGGGAGACTTTGAAAACTAGAGCCTACCAAATTTCCATCCAATCGAGTTTTATTTTCTTCTCCCGCCTTCACGACGATGTTAACGTAGTGATTTACAATAGAAGGCAGCGCATAGGCATTGAAAGCTAACTCTGTGAGCAGTTGTTCTGTAGGGCTATAGGAAATCATAAAAGGATCTCCATTGTTGTAAAAAGGATCGGTTATTTTATTGCAAGATTGACTTTTGGAAAAAACAGTTACTGAGGAAGGTTTGGAAGTTTCAATTTTTGCAGATTCATTGGCGCCAAATTCCAAAGCCATCCACTCCCCTTGATTGAGTACTTTGGCTTGTGTTACTCCATTGATTCGTACTTCCGTGTTGTTTTCTGCGGCAAGGACTTTCACCAATTCCCCTGAGGATCTTCCAAGAAGGGCGACGTGTACAAAGGAAGTACCCCAGGTATTGACGGGATAGGCTTGCTGGTACAAGTGATCGTTAGCCTGGCCACAAGCTCCCACCGAGGACCATTTATTACCTCCAAAAACAACAATTTTTTTACAGTCATCTGCATTGGATCCCACGACCCTAACCCTAGATCCGGTGAGGTCTCCCCTGGCCTTGACCTGATAGCTTTGCCCTCTATTTAATACAATTTCGGTAGGAACGCCTTTCAAGTTGCCTGAGATGGAGTTTTGAGTGGTTGTTATTTCTACCCGGGTATTGTCTTCTGTGGCCACTACCAAGAGCGTACTCTCATTGTTGATATTCAGGTTGGCTGAAGGATTTACCTCAAAATGTGAGGTAATGTAGTGATCTTTTCCAAGGGCCCCTACGGGTAAAATAACGGTTCCGTCTGCACTTCGGTACCTTTCGTTGATGGCATGCACCGCAATTTTTCCTGAGGAAGTAATGTGAATCCCTAAGTTTTCTACAATTCCTGAAGTCCGATGCATCAAGTCCAAATCAGCGGAGGAAATACGAAAAATATATTGCTGTCCTGTAGTAAGCGTAAAAACATCTGCTCTACCCAGATACTCGATCATTCCCGAGGTGTTTTCAGTGGCGGTGATCAAGATTACTGCATAATCTGGCGTAGAAGGAAGACTGCGGTTGTTCTCCATAAATCCCAACCAAAACTCCGTTCCAATGGTAGATAATTGAGCTTGTACAGAAAGAGAACTCCCCAAGCAAAGGAAGAAAATCAGGAAGAACCTTTGGAGAAATTTTATGGATGTAAGCACGGTTAATACAGAAGGCTTGTTCTACCATCTACCTTATTAGATGATCTCTAGCCTTGAAAGGTTTAAATTTACAGATATTACGCAGAATCCAAGCGAGCGAAAAGGGGATTATTTTCTATCTTTGCTGCGCTTAAATTCAAAAAATACCCATGATCTCAGTAGATAATCTTTCCCTTAAGTTTGGTAAAAGAACACTTTTTGAGGAAGTCAACCTAAAATTTACACCTGGAAATTGTTACGGGGTGATTGGGGCCAATGGGGCAGGAAAATCCACTTTTTTGAAGATCCTTTCAGGTGAAATGGAATCCACCTCAGGGGCTATCAACATCACTCCTGGTCAGAGAATGGCGGTTTTGAAGCAAAATCACTTTGAATTTGATGAAGTAGAAGTATTGAAAACCGTACTCATGGGTCACAAGAAATTGTATTCCATCATGAAGGAAAAAGATGAAATCTACCTAAAGGCAGATTTCAGTGAAGAAGACGGGATTCGAGCCTCTGAGTTGGAAGCAGAATTTGCCGAGATGGATGGGTGGAATGCTGAATCGGATGCTGCCTCTTTGCTTTCTGGATTGGGGATTTCAGAGGATATTCATTACCACCTGATGAAGGACTTGGCCGGAAACCAAAAAGTGAGGGTACTATTGGCTCAAGCTTTGTTTGGCAATCCAGACATTTTGATTTTGGACGAACCTACCAACGATTTGGATGCAGAAACCATCGTTTGGCTAGAAGATTTTTTAATTGATTTCAAAAATTTAGTCATTGTAGTATCCCACGACCGTCACTTCCTAGACACCGTAGCTACCCATGTGGTGGATATAGATTTTGGAAAAATCAAAATCTATTCAGGAAATTATACCTTCTGGTACGAGTCTTCTCAGCTCGCTCTAAAGCAACGTTCGGATCAGAATAAGAAAGCCGAGGAAAAGAGGAAGGAGTTGCAAGATTTTATTGCCCGCTTCTCTGCCAATGTGGCCAAATCAAGACAGGCTACTGCACGAAAAAAGATGCTTGAAAAATTAAACGTGGATGAAATCGAGCCTTCCAGCAGGAAGTATCCAGGAATACTATTTAAGCCAGAAAGAGAAGCAGGAGATCAAATTTTCATGACCGAGAATCTTGAGCTCAAAGAAGGAGGAACTACTTATTTTACAGATGTAAACCTGATGGTGGATAAAGGGGATAAGATTGCCTTTGTTTCCAAGACAAAACAGGCAGTAAGCAAATTCTTCCAAACCATCATGGAGGAACAACAACCGAGCAAAGGATCATTGAAATGGGGAGTGACTATCAATAAGGCCTATTTACCCAATGATAATTCACCTTATTTTAAGTCCGACCTCAACCTGATCGATTGGCTAAGACAATATTCTAGCAATCAGGAAGAAGCTTATGTCCGTACCTTTTTAGGAAGGATGTTGTTTACTGGAGAAGAAACCCTAAAAAAATGTACGGTACTTTCAGGCGGGGAAAAGGTTCGATGCATGATATCCAAGATGATGCTTCAAAATCCCAATTTGTTGTTGATGGATGAGCCTACCAACCACCTAGATTTGGAATCCATTACGGCATTTAACAACGCCATTGTAGAATTCAATGGTACCGTATTGCTGTCCTCTTACGACCATACTTTTGTGCAATCTTCCTGTAACCGTATCGTGGAGTTTACTCCAAAGGGCACCATAGACCGAAGAATGAGTTACGACGATTACCTAGAAAGTGCTGAAATTAAAGCCTTGCGGGAAAAAATGTACAGTTAATAAGAAATCGAACCTTGCTACTCACTTCCATTCTCATTTATTTGGTATTGACTGTAGCCGTGGGAGCATGGTCTTCCCGTTTGGTTAAAAACTCCAATGACTTTGTTCTGGCTGGCAGGTCTCTCCCACTATTTCTTTCAGCTTCTGCCCTTTTTGCAACTTGGTTTGGTTCAGAAACGATCTTTGGGGCTTCGTCGGTATACTTAGAAGAAGGATTGTTGGGGGTCATTGAAGATCCTTTTGGTGGTGCTTTATGCCTCATTCTTTTTGGCTTATTTTTTCTTAGACCCATGTACCGCATGAATGTGCTTACCATTGGGGATGTATTCAAAAAAATCTATGGAGGTCGGATTTCTTTGGTAGCCTCCCTATTTATGATTCCCGCTTATTTTGGATATGTAGCCGCACAATTGGTTGCCTTGAGCCTGGTGCTGGGGGCAGTAACTGATTTGACCCTGATGCAAGGCATCGTGATATCAGGTGCCATCGTGGTATTTTATACTTTCTTAGGTGGAATGTGGGCCATTTCGATCACAGACTTCATTCAAACTACCCTTATTGTCATTGGATTAATCTGCGTGGCGGTGATGATTTATCAGGAAGCAGGAGGTTTTCAAACGATCCTTGACAAGGCTCCTCCCGAAAGTTTTCAATTTTTCCCTGATGCATCATGGGATGGATGGATTACGTACTTTGGAGCCTGGATTATTTTAGGCTTGGGTAGTATTCCCTCTCAGGACATTTACCAACGAGTCATGTCTTCCAAATCAGAAAAAGTAGCAGTGCAGTCTGCCTACCTTGCTGGAATTTTCTACCTCAGCATAGGGCTTCTTCCTTTATTTATCGCCTTAGGAGCCAAGATTTTGTATCCTGAACTTTACCTTGAAAACAAACAAATGCTGCTACCCTCTATGGTTTTGCAGCATGCCAACTTACCCATTCAGGTTTTATTTTTTGGAGCCTTGATTTCTGCCATCATGAGTACGACCAGTTCGGGGTTGCTGGCACCAGCAGCTATACTTTCAGAAAATATTCTTCGTCCGCTTTTCGGTAAAAATCTCCAAGACAAGCATTTTCTTTGGATTCTTCGCATCAATGTGGTGCTGGTGGCTCTCGTCGCCATGATTATGACTTCTTTCAAGTCTTCTATATACGAACTGGTCAGTAGTGCTTCCATTTTGATGCTGGTCTCTTTATTTGTGCCCCTTACGGCTGGGCTATATTGGAAAAAAGCCTCTACAATTGGGGCCTTGCTTTCCATGGTGCTAGGGATGCTCAGCTACGCCTTGGTTGAATTTTATGGAGTTACCGAAAATAATCATCTTCTTGGTTTGCTAAGCAGTGCACTTTCCATGATTCTTGGCAGCTATATATTTCCAAAAAAACATCAAGCTAGTCATGCCCTATCCTAAAATTTTCCTCCAAAAGGGTAAAGAACATTCCTTACGCAGAAAACACCATTGGGTTTTTTCTGGGGCTATTGCTAGGCATGAAGAAGGTATTCTTCCGGGAAATTTGGTGTCGGTTTATTCCTCAAAAAATGAATTTTTAGGCATCGGACATTTCGCTCAAGGATCCATCATGGTCCGAATTCTCTCTTTTGAAGAACGAGAAATCGATGTAGAATTTTGGAAAGAAAAACTAGAACGGGCCTATGCAGTTAGGAAAGCCCTTCAACTCACCGATCAGGAAGATACCACCATTTATCGCTTGGTCCATGGGGAAGGAGATGGACTACCCGGGCTGATTATAGATTATTACCAAGGTACGGCCGTAATTCAAGCCCATACTTTGGGCATGCACACTCAGGTGACGCAGATTACCGAAGCCTTAAAGCTTCTTTACAAATCTTCTTTGGAAGGAGTTTTTGATAAAAGTGCAGAAACGCTACCCAAATCGGGGAAACAAATAGAAAATACCTGGGTCTGGGGAAAAGCAAAAAGTGCGGTAGTGAAGGAATATGGAGCAAGCTATGCCATAGATTGGGAAAAAGGACAGAAAACAGGCTTTTTTATTGATCAAAGGGAAAATAGGAAATTAGTAGCACAGTATGCCAAGGGGAAAAAAGTACTCAATACCTTTTGCTATTCGGGGGGATTTTCGGTCTTGGCTTTACTAGAAGGGGCTCGGGAGGTGCATTCGGTAGACATCTCACCAAAAGCCATCGCCCTTACAGAAGAAAATATTGCTTTGAACGAAGGATTTGAAGGAAAACATAAATCCATAGTCGCAGACGTGGTCAAATATATTCGGGACATCGGGGATGATTACGACATGATTGTCCTAGATCCTCCGGCATTTGCCAAAAATTTAAAAGCCAGGCACAATGCCGTACAAGCTTACAAGCGGTTGAATGCTGAAGCATTAAAAAAAATCAAAAAGGGAGGGATTTTAGTAACTTTCTCCTGTAGTCAGGTAGTGGACAAACAGCTTTTTACCCATACCCTTACTGCAGCGGCCTTAGAGAGCAATAGAAATGTCAGAATCCTTCACCAACTCTCCCAACCCCCAGATCATCCCATCTCGAGTTTTCATCCTGAGACAGAATATTTAAAGGGATTGGTCTTGTTTGTCGATTAGTTTTCTAACATCTTGCCAAAGTAAAGCAAAAGTTAATCCCTAAAATTTCCACTAAAACTTACTCCTCATGTACACTGGACTACAGCATTCCCATTCAGGCTTGGCATATTTGGCACTTTTAGCCTTGATCTTGGTCATAGTTTGGGCATTGATTGGATCCCTATCTGGAAGGGAATTTCAAGAAAAAGATAGAAAAATAGCCCTTGTTGGCCTGATTCTGTCCCACCTACAACTTCTCATTGGACTAATTCTATACTTTGTGAGCCAAAAGGGATTTTCTTTGTTGACTGGAGGAGGGGCTATGGCTGATGAAGATGCCAGGCTCACCGCCTTGGAGCATCCCCTGATCAATATTGTGGCCATTGCGTTAATAACCATTGGATACAGCAGGGCCAAAAGATTAGAAACATCCAAAGGAAAATTTAGAAGCATCTACATGCTTTATGCGATAGGCTTGGTATTGATATTGAGTAGGATTCCTTGGCAAAATTGGTTGCCTCAGTAATTTGAAAACAAAAAAACAATAAAATCCAGGTTCATCCTGGATTTTTTTTATCCTTCAACCGCAATTAAACACGCTATTGATCAGACTATAAATTTTTTATTTGATATTCATTTGCAACTTTGTTTCAAAAAGCTTGGGGAAGTTTAGAAGAGGAATTATTTTTGCAACTATGATTCAAAAAGGAGGGCTTTTCATTCTTTGTTTAGCATGGGTGTGTATCTCGGTCCAGGCACAACAATGTACCCTGACTTTGAGGGGTAAAATCCTCCATTTGGAAAACAATGAACCCATAGAAGCAGCCTACGTGTGGTTGGTGGAATCCAACAAAGGAGTACCTAGCGATGCAAATGGGAATTTTATTCTCAAAGACCTTTGCCCAGGCACTTTTACGCTACAGATCCGATTTATTGGCCATAAGGAAATAAATAGAAGTATTACTTTGAATGCAAGTACTACCAGCCAAACCTTCCTTATGGAGGAAGAGGCCGTAGATCTGGCTGGAGTAGAGGTACATGGGCATCAGGAAGTGGTTCAAACAACCACATCCGTATCCTCCTTATATGGAGAGGCATTACTTCAATCGAGGGGGGAAAGTCTTGGAGAAAGTTTGAAAAGAGTGGCTGGAGTAACTACTTTTTCCACCGGAAATACCATTTCCAAACCGGTAATCCACGGATTGCATAGCAATAGAATTTTAATATTAAATAATGGCATCCGCCTAGAAGGGCAGCAATGGGGGGCAGAGCATGCTCCAGAGATTGACCCATTTTTGGCCGACGAACTCACCGTCATCAAAGGGGCGGAAACGGTGAGATTTGGTCCCGAAGCTATGGGAGGCGTGATTTTGGTGAACCCTCCTGCCCTTCCCACCTCTAAAAAGAAAATCACTGAAATCAACCTGATTGGGAATAGCAATGGGGAATCAGGCAACCTAGCACTAGCACATGCTGGTGGATCAGCCAAAATCCCTGGATTGGGATATCGTTTACAAGGAGCTACTAAGAGAGCAGGCAATATTCGTACTCCAGGCTACGTACAAGACAATACTGGCATGCAAGAAATGAGCCTGTCTAGCGCATTGGGATACAGCTCTAAAAAACTAGGAGCAGAAGTCTACTACAGTTATTTCTCCACCACCTTGGGCATCCTTAGAGATTCCCATACCGGAAACTTGACTGATTTACAGCAAATTATTAAAAATGGACGTCCATTTTCTGAAGGGGAGTTTAGCTATGCTATCGATAATCCTAAACAGGATGTGGTACATCACTTGGCTAAAGTAAAAGCCCATTACCACCTTCAACCTTCCTGGAAGCTCAATGTTCAGTACGGATTTCAATCCAATAGGAGAAAAGAATTTGACCGTAGACGGGGCAATCTCAATGCAAGACCAAGTTTGGATCTGGAATTATTTACCAATACTGCAGAGGTTTCCCTAGACCATCAACTTAAATCTCAATGGACGGGTTCGGCGGGTATTTCGCTCATACAACAGGCAAATAGCAATGTACCAGGAACAGGCGTAACCCCCCTTATTCCAAATTACGATATGTTCAATGCGGGAATGTACCTCATAGAAAAGTACATGAAGGGTCCCTTGGAGATTGAAGCAGGACTCCGTTATGATATTAGAAATATACGGGCTGCACGTTACCTAGGCAATCAGTTGGAGGAATCAAATTTACAGTACCAAAATGGTGCTGCTTTCTTAGGTGCTATGTACCAAGTCAGTCCATCCCTTAGCCTTTCTTCCAATTTAGGAACAGCCTGGAGACCCCCCAATGTGAATGAACTTTTTAGTCAAGGCTTACACCATGGAGCAGCCGCAGTAGAATTGGGAGACAAAAACCTAAGCGCTGAAAATTCACTTAAATGGGTGAATAGCCTAGAGCTGGACGGCAAAAAAGGCAACTTGGAACTTACAGGATATGTGAATCGCATCCAAAATTACATCTACTTGAATCCAACTGGACAGACTTTTGTGAGCTTAAGAGGCACCTTCAACGTGTACGAATACCTGCAAGCAAATGCCTTATTCTATGGAATAGATCTTTCCGGTAGTTATGGGTTTGGCCAGCAATGGGAAGGCTATTTCAAGGGATCTCTCATACGTGCAAAAAATATGGAGACGCAAGCCTATTTCCCCTTCATACCTTCAGATCGAATGGATGTAGGATTATCGTACAGCTTTGGAAAGCCAGAAGAAGGGCAAGGAAAGAACCGAATCACCCTAAGTAGTTTAGGGGTTGCAAGACAAAGTAGGGAACCAGATTTTGACCTAGCCCCTGCTCCTCCGGCCTATTCTTTGGTCAATCTAGGCTATTCTAGAAAAGCACAACTCGGCAAAAATCAATTTACGGCTAGTCTTTTGGTCACCAATCTTCTGGATACTGAATTCAAAGAATACATGAATCGTTTTCGCTACTTCACTGCCGATATGGGAAGAAATATTCAACTTAAATTAAACTATCAATTCTAAATCAAACACCTATGAACATGTTTAGTAAACTACCTCTGTACCTTCTAATTTTACTTACTTTGGGATTTGCCTCTTGCGAAAGCAATGACCCATCTGAAGAAAATGATGGAGAAGTAATTACAGACGTCACCTTGAAATTCCAAGAATTGAATGCCTCAAATGCACTGGTGGGCTCTGTACTCAGCTTCAAAGCAATTGATCCTCAGGGAATTGAAGTAGGAAAGACTCCTACCGTTCAATCTATCAGCTTGACAAAAGGTAAAAAATACCAGATGACCATTGAAGTGACCAATTCTATTAAAAATGAAGACATCACTCAGGAAATTCTAGCTGAAGCGGCAGAGCACCAATTCTTCTTTTTGGGTCCAGTTTTTGACAGCAATATTTTCAGCATTCAGTATGCTGATGCAGGAGGTATTGCCTTGGGTCTGAAAAACACCGTGACTGTTTCCTCCTCCCCAGGTACCAACAACAGCAGTATGCGCGTTGTCCTCAGACATGATCTAAACAAGAGTTTTGCAGGAGCCAGCAATCCAAATTTTTCCAATTTTGTGCAAGCAGGTGGAGAAACAGACCTAGACATCACTTTTCCAGTGATTCTAAACTAAGTATACACTAAAAAAAAAATTACTAGGCTAACCCTCACCGGTTAGCCTAGTTTTTTTTAAAAAGGAAATTTCCTCCGAAGGAATTTAGGAAAAAAGATCCAAGTGATTGAGGAGTAACTTTTTCATGGGAAGAGAGTTTTCAATAATGAACTCCAAAATAAAGAGAGGCTCAAATAAGGTTATTTTTAAAACCACCAAGCTTCTCCTTATTTTGTTGCCTTCTAGTTTCCCAATTCATGAAATCCTTCGCTGAGCTCATCCTACACTTAGATCAATCCAACAAAACGGGGGATAAGGTAGAAGCATTGACATGGTTTTTTGATCAATCTTCAGAAGAAGATAAAATTTGGGCGGTTGCTATTTTTTTTGATAAAAAGCCAAAAAGACAGGTCTCCACTACCCAGCTCCGCACGTGGTGCCAAGAAAAAGCAGGGATTCCCAATTGGTTGTTTGAAGAATGTTATCAAGCTGTTGGGGACTTGGCAGAAACCATCACCCTATTATTGCCTCCTCCCTCCCATGCAGAGGAAATTTCTCTTAGTACTTGGATAATCATCTTGCAAGCACTTTCAGGAAAAAATGAAGAAGAAAAAAAGCAAGAAATCTATTCGGTCTGGGATAAACTAGGTCCTATGGAGCGTTTTGTTTTCAATAAGTTGATCACCGGTGGGTTTCGAATTGGAGTTAGCAAAGGTTTGGTCATCAAGGCCTTGTCCAAGCATACAGGCATCCCCATTGCCCAGCTTACCCATCGGCTTATGGGAAATTGGGATCCTAGCCAGGTGAGATTTGAGGAATTGTTGACTCCTGAAGAAGGAGACCAGGAGGCTTCCAAGCCCTATCCTTTTTTTCTTGCCCATGCATTGGAAGAATCCCAAACAACTACTTTTGACCTTGACCAATGGATTGCTGAATGGAAATGGGACGGCATACGCGGTCAAGTCATCCGTAGAAATCAGCAATCCTTCGTGTGGAGCCGCGGGGAAGAACTTGTGAGCGACAAATTCCCGGAACTTCTGGAGTTTATGGAAGCACTGCCCGAAGGTACGGTCTTAGATGGAGAGATTCTTGCATTTCAAGAAGGAACACCCCTTCCCTTTTCTAGCATACAAACTCGCATTGGAAGAAAAAACCTAACCAAAAAGCAATTAAAAGATGCTCCAGTAGCTTTTATTTCCTTTGACCTTTTGGAATGGGAAGGTAAAGATGTAAGAAATACGCCCCTTTACCAGAGGAAAGAAATCCTAAAAAACTTGCAGCAGCAGCTTCTCCATCCTGCTTTTTTGTTTTCTGAAAGCCTGACTTTTGCTTCTTGGGAAGAGTTGGCCGCTAAAAGAAAAGCGTCACGGGAAGTCCTAGCAGAAGGCATCATGCTAAAAAAGAAGGATTCCATATACGATACAGGAAGAAAGAGGGGGAATTGGTGGAAGTGGAAAATAGAACCTTTGACCATAGATGGGGTTTTGCTTTACGCACAAAAAGGACATGGAAGAAGGGCCGACCTTTATACAGATTTTACTTTTGCGGTATGGAATGGAGAGGCGCTAGTGCCCTTTGCCAAAGCCTATTCTGGGTTGACCGATGCAGAATTGAAAGAAGTAGATGCCTTTGTAAAAAAACACACCAAAGAAAAATTTGGACCTGTACGCACAGTGAAGCCTGAGCTGGTTTTTGAAATTGCTTTTGAAGGAATCCAAGCAAGTCCAAGACACAAAAGTGGCATTGCTGTTCGTTTTCCCAGAATTTCACGTTGGAGAAAAGATAAACTCTTGAGTCAAGCCAATACGCTTGAGGACCTTAAAGCGCTGCTCACTTCCTATGGTTGATCCAAGATTTTCCCCAGGACTTCGCTATTTTAAGGCCAAGGGTTGGGAACCTTTTCCTTTTCAGCTCCAGGTTTGGAAAGATTTCTTAGACGGAAAATCTGGCGTTTTAAACGCCCCTACAGGATCGGGTAAAACCTTTGCGCTTTGGATCCCTGCACTGTTGGAATTTATAGAGGCTCATCCAGAAACCTGGAAAAACCCTCAAAAAAATGGAATTCAAGTTATCTGGCTTACTCCTTTGAGGGCTTTGGCACAAGATCTACAAAAAGCCATGCAAGAAGTTTGCAAGGTTTTGGAACTGCCTTGGCAAGTGCAAGTGAGAAATGGGGATACAGATGCTAAATCGAAAGCAAATTTTAAAAAAAACCCTCCGGAGTGTTTGATCACCACACCGGAAACCTTGCATATTTTACTTTCCCAAAAAGATCATCAAGAGCTGTTTAGCTCCTTGAACGTCGTAGTAGTAGACGAATGGCATGAACTTTTAGGTAACAAACGGGGGGTTCAGGTGCAATTGGCCTTGGCATATATGCAATCCCTCTGCGAAAAGAAATTTAAACGTTGGGGAATTTCAGCCACCTTGGGGAATTTGGATCACGCCACTACTACCCTCCTTGGAAACGATCATCCCCTTCATCTGGTGAAAGCTAGGATAGAAAAAGAAATTAAAATACACTCCCTCTTCCCAGAAGAAATTGAAAAATATCCCTGGTCGGGTCACCTTGGTATAAGTTTGCTCAATCAAGTGATTCAGAAAATTGAGGGAGGGACTTCCGTATTGGTTTTTACCAATACCCGTTCCCAGACGGAACTTTGGTACCAAAAAATCCTAGAAGCTAAGCCTGAATGGGCAGGTTGGATGGCTATGCATCATGGGTCCTTGGATGTCAAAGTACGCACCTGGGTAGAACAAGCCTTACACCAAGAATTGCTCAAAGTGGTCATATGTACCTCGAGCTTAGATTTAGGGGTTGACTTCAGGCCTGTGGATAGGGTCATACAAATAGGAAGTCCCAAAGGGGTATCCCGTTTTATTCAACGAGCAGGTAGAGCAGGTCATCGACCTGGATTGCCCTCAGAAATATACTTTGTCCCGACGCATTCCCTGGAATTGGTTGAAGCTGCGGCACTTCGCAATGCCATTGCCCAAGAGGATCTTGAATCACAATTTGCTCCCGAACTTCCCTACGATGTACTGATTCAATTTTTACTCACCCTGGCTATCGGAGATGGCTTTGATCCTAAGCACCTTTATAGCTTGGCCAAATCAACCTTTTCATTTTCTAAACTAAGCGTTCAAGAATTCGATTGGATACTTGATTTTATTACCAAAGGAGGAAATTCCCTGGGTAACTACGAAGAATTCACAAAAGTAGTTTTGGAGGAGGATGGAAAGTACAGGATAAGAAATAAAAAAATAGCCATGAAACATCGCCTGAGCATGGGTACGATCGTCAGCGATGTCTCGATGAAAGTAAAGTTCAAAAACGGGACTTATTTGGGTACGGTAGAAGAATATTTTATAGCCAAACTACACCTAGGGGATAGGTTTTATTTTGCGGGGCGTAATTTGGAGTTGCTCCAAGTAAAAGGCATGGAAGCTATCGTCGCATTGACCTCCAAAAAAGCCAATCAAGTGGTAAGTTGGATGGGGGCTCGGATGTCCTTGAGTTCTAAACTTTCACATCAAATCAGAGCACTATTTAAGGCATATAACCAAGGAGTGGTACGGGAGGAGGAAATTAAAAAAGTGCTGCCTTTGCTGGATCTTCAAAGTAAACTATCTCTAGTACCCGATGACCAAACCTTTTTGATTGAATCCCTTCAAAGTCGGGAAGGGTACCACTTGTTTTTTTTTCCTTTTGAGGGAAGAATGATGCACGAACTCATGAGCGCGCTCCTTGCTTACCGAATTTCCCAAAGGTTTCCAGTAAGCTTCAGCATGGCGATGAACGACTATGGATTTGAACTCTTTTCCGACGTTCCCTTGGATATTGAAGAATTGCTAGAAGAAGACCTGTTTTCCCTACACAACTTGGAAGAAGATGTCCTTCATTGTGTCAATGAAAGTGAAATATCAAAGAGAAAATTCAGGGAAATTGCAAGTATCGCAGGATTGGTATTTCAGGGCTATCCAGGAAAACCTACTTCTTTTAAGCACATACAAGCCAACTCAAGTTTACTTTTTCAAGTTTTTGAAGAATATGATCCAGAAAACTTACTTCTAAAACAGGCCCGACAGGAAGCATTAAATCAACAGATGGAACAAGAAATGTTTGTGAATGCCATGAAAAAACTGAATAGCCTGTCTATCCAAGTAAGATACCCCTCTCAGTTTACTCCCTTTTGCTTTCCAATTTTGGTGGACCGATTGAGTCGAACGAGCATTTCTTCAGAAACTATGGAGGAAAAAATAACTAAAATTCTATCCCGAATGGAGGTAGAATAAAAGTAGCATTGGCTAAACTAATACTCTAGGAGCTGAGTACTTTCTGATTCAGGCAATTGCTGCAACTCCTTGAGCTTGCTCTGAATAATTCTTGTTCGTGCTCCCACCAACTTGTCTAACTTTGAATTTGCTTCGTTGATTTTTTTGCATTCGCTCTAGCAGCTCCCCAAATTTTCCAAATTCTGCTTTTATCGCTTTAAGAATCAAAAAAAGTAAGACTAAAGACTCAATACAATCCATTCAATTTGCATCGGCCATTTGTTTGAATGGCTGAAGATAATTTTCACGCACTTCCACACCTAGAAAGCGTAAGTATTCTGCTACAGATTCCATTGGAATTTCTTCCATAGGTACGTGACCTGCCTCTTCAAATACCACCAAGTTTGCTCCTGGAATGAATTGTTTTAATTTTTCCCCTTGACTGAGGGGAATCCAATTGTCCTTGGCTCCCCACAAAATAAGCGTAGGCATAGTCAAGCGCTCAAACCGTATAGATGCGTTGCGAGGTTGTTGCAGCCTGTCCAAGGTGGCTTTTCTATTTCCTTCCCTCAGCATGAGCTCGTAGTAACGCGTGACCACTTCCTCGCTTACTTTATTTTCATCGGCATAGACTTGCTTCAAATTGAGTCCAAATAAAAATCTAGGAGTAAAAGAAAGTAGTAAAGAAGAGAGGTAGGGTTGATTAGCAAGTTTGAAAATCCAAGCCCCTCCTCTTTTGTTGTCCTTAGATGTAGAATCGGTTGAGTTTGGAGGAGGAGATCCTGCAGCATCTATCAAATTTAAGGAAAGTACCCGATCTGGATGGTCAGAAGCTACTTGCATAGCCACGGCCCCGCCCATAGAGTTTCCTGCAAGATGAAACTCATTCAATTGAAGTTTTTCTGCTACTTGAAGGACCAAATGGCTATAATCCAGCGTAGTATACCTCTTTAGTGAATCAGGGCCAGTAAGTCCATGTCCTGGAAAATCCAAAGATATGGTCTGGAAATAAGGACTTAACTCTTGTTGCCAAATATCCCAGGTATGAAGGGAAGAAAAACTCCCGTGTAGGAGTACCACGGGCTCGCCCTCTCCCAGCACCCGCACGTGTACCCTCATACCATCGATATCTAAAAATTGAGATTCTGGCGTAAGGTATTTTTTATTTACCTCCTCCGAGGAAAGCTCTCCTCGATACATAAATGTTAAAAGCAAAAGAACTAGTGCCATTCCTATTGCCACCCATTTTCCTATTTTTTTTATCCAAACCATAGTATCTTTCACGCGGTAGAACGGAAAACCTACGAAAAATCTAACCGAATACCTAGCCTTCTTGAACTTACTCGCTTGAGCAGTCCTAAACAAAAATCATCTTTGGGCCCTGGTCCATTAATTACCGCAGCGTTTATTGGACCTGGTACAGTCACCGTATGCTCCTTGGCAGGTATTCAATTTGATTTTACCTTGCTCTGGGCTTTGGTCTTGAGCATCGTCGCTACCATCTACCTCCAGGAGCTTTCAGGCAGAATAGGTATCATCACGCGATCGGATCTAAGCCAATTGGTACGAACTACCTCTGGCCAAGGAGTGTGGAGAGCACTGGTAATGGGATTAATTCTTTTGGCTATTGGAATAGGAAATGCAGCCTATCAGAGCGGTAATATATCTGGGACAACTTTTGGGTTGGAGATATTTATAGATTTACCCACCTGGAAGCTTGGCCCTTTAGATGTTCAATCTGGAAATCTTGTCATCGGGCTTCTTGCCACCCTTCTTTTGTGGTCAGGAAATTACAAAAGATTGGAAGCTGTCTTGGTTGGATTAGTTATCTTGATGTCCACGGCATTTTTGATCGCTGCTGCACTCACCAAACCTGCTTGGGATGCTCTTTTGATGGGTTTTGTCCCAAGTTTTTCTGTAGAAAAATTACCTACCATTGTTGCCTTAATTGGTACCACGGTAGTACCCTACAATTTATTCCTCTACGCTAGCTTGGTAAAAAAACAGTGGTCCGAAGCTGAGGATTTGCCTTTGATGAGAAGGGACATCTGGGTATCCATTCTTTTAGGAGGAATTGTTTCCATGGGAATTTTGGTTGCAGGAGTAGCAAATCCCTCTGAAAGTTTAGAGACTGCAAAGGACATTGCCAAAGGGCTTACAGGGATATTTGGTGAATTAGGTACCTACTTGATGGGATTTGGATTGATGGCGGCGGGACTCACTTCGGCTTTGACAGCTCCATTGGCTGGAGGTCTGGTCATTTGCGGCATTTTGGGAAGCAACCAAAACTTAAAATCAACCCCCATGCGAGCCAGTATGGGAAGTATCTTGGCGCTAGGAATCCTTTTTTCCTCCTTTGGAATTAAGCCGGTTACCTTGATTACCTTGGCCCAGCTAGCCAATGGAATCCTACTTCCTCTGATTAGCGGGTGGTTGATATGGATAAGTACAAGAAAAGACTTGTTGGGCAAATACTCTTTATCAAAATCAGGAATCCTGTTAGGAGTGGTCATTTGGGCTATCACGTTGATATTGGGAATTAAAAGCTTCGGTGCCGTATTTGGATGGTTTTAAGTAAATCAATTCATCCTACCCTTTCACTTTATTTTTCTTCAAGATAATTTTCCATTAGCGGCTTGCATTTCTAGTTAAATAAGGTAAAATTTTAGTGCAAGAAGTTGCTCGTTCATTATTGACCCCAAGCCCTAAACCCATCCCGAACCCGATGAAGTATCTCCTCTTTTTCATAGGTATTCTGTGCAGTTTTCATGGAATAGCTCAACAAAAATCTTATTTAGGGACCCCTCCTCCTGCTGGTGCAAAACTGTACTTGGATGGAAGTAAAGAGTCCCTACATGCCCATTGGACCTATTGGAATGGCCCACGGTTATCAGCTACACTACCCATCAAATGGCCCGAGATGATTGACCCGGTAGAAGGTAAAAAAGCCATTTCAAGTAATGACCCTGCCGGTGCAGGAGGAAAGTATGGTGCTGCAGACATCGTTACCAAAGACGAATTCAGAGACTTTCAAGCCCACATTGAATTTTTAGTACTAAAAGAAGGAGGCAACAGTGGAGTATACCTTCAAAATCGTTACGAAATCCAAATTTTGGATGGAGATTATGGCCTTCACGGTATGGCAGCCGTAATCAATGAAAAACTTCCCGATGTGCAAGCCTACACCGGTGTTGGCACCTGGAATGCCTATGACATTTACTTCCAGGCAGCAACTTTTGAAGGGGGGAAATTGAAAGATAAAGCAAAGGTAACCGTGTATTTCAACGGGGTAAAGATTCACGACCAAGTCTCCATTCAGCAAGTTTGGGGAGGACCTAATTCAGGATTAGATGGTGGAAATGAAGGGGGAAAAGGGATTACTGACCGTCCCGGAGGGCTAAAACTTCAAGCTGAAGGGCATGATGTTTTGTATAGAAACATTTGGATCAAAGCCTTGAACCCATAAGAAAAAGGTGATCTTAGAATCCCTTTCGAATTGTTTCAGCAATT